>CAYPUV010000037.1:0-22489 GCA_964413895.1 uncultured Anaerolineaceae bacterium | reverse complement strand
GTGTAGGGGCAATTGTGGTGGGGGTGATTTTGGGGTTTGTTGGGTTGGTTGTGTTCAATGCGTTTGGGGCGCTGCTGGGTATTTTACTGGGCATTGTGGGGTACGAGTTTCGGCACAACGGAGATTGGCGGCAGTCGTTTCGGGCGGGTGGCGGCTATTTGCTGGGGTTGCTGGTATCGCTGGTGGTGCGCTTTTTCATCGCTGTGGCGATGGTGGGTGTTTTTGCCCTGCGCGTGCTGTGAGAGTCGGATAGGGGTGGGGATAGGGATAGGGATGGCGGAAGCGTTGGTGCGAAATAAATTTCAGCCTGAACTTTAGAGTTCCTTTGGATTTCAGGGGGGATATTGCAATTTGTATATTTTTGTAGGGACAGAGCATTGCTCTGTCCCTGCTTTTTGTTCAAACTTGTTTTACCCCCTAAATTCCCGTTGAGCCAACTTTAGTTCAAGGCGAGAACCGATGCGGTATAGTTACAGAATTTTCTCTATGGCTTGTCTGAATCAACTTTCCAGAATTTCCGCTCCGGCTCCCAGCGGTCTGCCACTTCTTGGGGTGGCCGGATAACCAGCGCTTCACATTCGGCAGTCACGGTGCCATCGGGCAACCGGAGTTCTGCTGCAACTTTGGCTTTATGCGCGCTGCGGCGGATCACCCAACCGACCGCGGTGAGTTCGACCCCGGTGGGGGTTAAATTTCGATATTTAATCTCTAATTTCAAGGTAACGAACAACTCGTCAAAATTACCGTCGAGCAAAATGGAACGTCCGGCAGTTTCGTCTAAAATCGCGGCGACAATTCCTCCGTGGGCAATCCCCGGGTAACCGTTAAAATGCTCGGGGATGGTTACTTTTCCCTGAATCTGTTCTTTTCCCGGGACATTGTACCAGCTCATTTTCAAGCCGAAATCATTTTCGCGACCGCACAAAAAACAGGTGCGGGAATTGGGTTGTTTGTGCATATTTACCTCATCGATTTAGAAATGGTTGCAGGTGTTATAAACAATTCGGATGGAATAATGCCGCCTCTATCCCATCCCCACCCACTCGAATTGCCAGTCCACCGGATGCCCATCTTTGTATGGCATGACGCCATGAAACTGGCGCGGGTCATCGCCGAAAACCAGTGGCAGAAAATAGCGGTCGCCTTCCCAGAGCGGCAGTTCAAGAATTTTGTCCACCGGAACCCAACTCAATGTGCCCTCGTGGTTTTTGCTCAGGAGTGTGCCGCTAAAGCGTTCCACGCGGAAAATAAAGCCAAACCAGTCTTCGCCTTTTTTGCCAAAGCCTGGCCAGCTAATAGTGCCTCGCAAAATGATGTCATCAATTTCAATGCCCGCCTCTTCGCGGATTTCTCGTTTCAACCCGGCAACCACATTTTCGTCCCGCTCTAGTTTTCCCCCCAACCCGTTATATTTGCCGAGGTGCATATCATTTTGGCGGGTATTGCGGTGAATCAACAACACGTCTTTCCCATCCGGGGACATAATGTAGCCGAGTGTGGCGAGAATGGGGGTGTATGGCATGATGAACTCCAGATTATTTAAAATAAATCATTTCACCGACGCCCATCCGTTTCAGCGCGACATCAGCGAAATGGCGCACCAGATAGCTGTCGTCATTCTCTCGCCGGTCAATCAGGGGTCGGATAGCCGCTGTATTTTTGATAGGGACGAGGGCCTTTGCGGCGCGGATTCGCACCTGGCTTTTTGCGTGTCCCAGCGCTGCAATCAGTCCCGGTGCAGCGGCTGCACCCATTTTAGAAAGAGCGTCGGCGGCGTGATTACCGGCCCCAGAAACATCGTTAACCATCGTTTTCAGTAAGGCCGGGATGGCGCTGCGGGCGTGCATTTCGCCCAGTGCCAGCGCTGCTGCACTACGCACCATTTCATCGGCATCCGCCAGCATTGCTATCAATTGCGATACGGCGGCATCGCTGCCGTTTGCCCACAGCGCCCGCACCGACCAGAATCGCTGGTCCGCGTTGTTGGCGGCACACAGGGTTTGAATTGCCGCCCAGCCCGCGTTGCCCAGCTTGCCCAGTGCAATGGCGGCTTCTTCAGCGGTGGCTTCTTCGGTGGCGGTGATGGGGTGCCGTAGTTGGTTAAGCAGTGTTTGGGGTGAGTGCTCCATTCTTCGTACTCCACACGTCAGGCTTTGTGTTTTTTCCCGTTTCCTGTAACCGCTCCGATGATGGTTTCGGTTGGAAATTTGTGCCGGGCATCCACCTCAAAGTCTTCCAGCGACGGGCAGACATCAAAATAAACCAGGTGGCTATCACATGCGCAGCCGGTCACGCCGAAGCCGTCGATCAGGCTGATGCCGCCGGGAATTGCCAGTAGCAGGTCGGTCCAATCGTGTTCACGAGGGGTGTTGCCCAGGGCCATCCACACTTCATCAATACTGGCAACTTGCACCAAATAATCAATATCCTGCCGGGGCTGTTTGGCTGGCGCAAGGTGCCGTTTGATGTGTCCTGGCAATCCTGCTGCATCAAAGGCACTGGCTGCATAGGCGTAAAATCCCGCTGGAAACGTGATGGTTCCCAAATGTGGAATGTCCAATTCGGTGTCGCTGGGCAGGTGCAGCAATAAAATGTAACTTCCGGTTTGCATAGAAGTATTTGGCATGGCGATAGAATCTTGTTGTGTGAAACGTATTGCGTACTGCGGATGGGTATTGCATCCGTTTAGGGCTACGCAATACGTTTCACACAATACGCAATACGGGTTACGATGTAATTGGTTCCAAACGGGCGGTAAAATGTCGCAAGTATTGCGTTTGGTAGACAATTTTATAGCCGACTAATTTGTCTCGATTTTCGTACACTTTCCTGGCTATTTTTACAACGTAATCCAGGTGTGCCTGCGTGTACACACGGCGCGGAATGGCCAAGCGCACCAATTCCAGCTCAGGATACAACCATTCGCCGGTTTGCGGATGCGGATGAGCAAACATCAAACTCCCCAGTTCCACGCCGCGAATGCCACCTTGCTGGTAAAGGGCCACGCACACAGCCTGTGCCGGAAACTGGCTGGGGGGAATGTGCGGTGCAATCTGTTTGGCGTCGAGATAAACGGCGTGCCCACCGGCGGGTTGCACAATGGGAATACCTGCTTCCGCCAGACTGTCGGCAAGATAGCTGGTGTGGTTAATACGATATTGCAAATAAACTTCGTCGGTCCCTTCGTACAGGCCGCGCGCCATTGCTTCCAGGTCTCGCCCGGCCAATCCGCCGTAGGTGGGAAATCCCTCTCTAAGCGTGAGTTCTTGTGAAACTTTTTGATACAAAGTTTCGTCGTTCAGGGCAAGAAAGCCGCCGATATTCACCAACGCATCTTTTTTGGCGCTCATCAAACAGCCGTCAGCCAGCGAAAAGATTTCGCGGGCAATTTCACGCACGGATTTGTTTCTGTATTCCGGTTCGCGCAGTTTTATCAGATAGGCGTTTTCGGCAAAACGACAAGCATCAATGAAAAAGGGAATGTTGTGCCGGTGATACACGTCGGCGGTTTGCCGAATATTTTCTAGCGAAACGGGTTGCCCGCCCCCCGAATTATTGGTGATTGTAATCATTCCCAGGGGGATATTTTCCGGGCCGGTTTTTTCAATGAATGCTTCTAAGGCGGCAATGTCCATGTTCCCCTTGAAAGGAAGCCGCTTTTCCGGATTACTTGCTTCTGAAATCACATGATTGGTAGGATTACCCCCCCGTGCCAGAATATTGGCCATCGTCGTGTCGAAGTGAGTGTTGTTGGGTACAACCTGTCCTGGTTTCACCATAATGCTGAACAGCACGTTTTCCGCGCCGCGTCCCTGGTGCGTGGGAGCCACATATTTGAAGCCCATGATGTCGCGGACAGCATCCTGAAAATTGAAGAAATTACGTGCCCCGGCGTAGCTTTCGTCACCCAACATAATGCCCGCCCACTGATTGGCGCTCATTGCGCCCGTGCCAGAATCGGTGAGCAGGTCAATGTACACATCTTCTGCGCGCAGGTTAAAGATGTTGTACCCGGCTTTTTGCAGTGCTTCCTCTCGACCAGCCAGGGTAACTTGTTTGATCGGTTCAATGGATTTTATACGGAAAGGTTCAGGTGTAAACGTAGCCATATCTACCTCTTTGAAGATGATGGTTCTTTGATTTTGTTTGCCTAGTGTACCACAGCCTCAACACAATCGGAAATTAAAGTCACTTGACAATCATTACCTTTTTGAGAAGTTAGACTCCGCAACAGCCATAGAAATTGCTTTGACAATCCTTTGCGATTAGGTTAAAATTGGCACTTGTGGAAAAAGGTAGTAAACAGTGCAAAACTGTGCTTGACCCCCATATTCTTTTGCTGTAAATACGTTTCGAGTTCAGAGTTTTGTGTTGTGGAGTTCTGTGCAAATGAAAACGCAGCCCGGAACATTGAACTCGAAACTCGAAACCATCATTAAACAAAGGAGTTTTGAATGACCAAAGTCTATCAGATTGAACAAATTAGAAACATTGCTTTGCTTGGGCACAGCGGTTCCGGCAAGACGTCGCTGGTTGAAGCAATGTTGTTTGACGCGGGGGCTATCAATCGATTGGGCAAAGTTGAAGAAGGAAATACGGTCTCTGATTACGACGACGAAGAGATAAGGCGCACCATTTCCATTAACGCTTCGGTGTTGCCGGTTGAATGGAAAGAGCATAAAATCAATATCATTGATGCGCCGGGCTACCTTGATTTTGCAGGTGAAGTGGTAAGCAGTTTAACGGCTGCCGATGTGGCTGTGCTGGTGCTAGACGGCGTGTCCGGGGTAGAAGTTGGCACGATGTTGGCATGGAAGCGGGCTGAAGCCCAGAACCTGCCGCGAGCAGTGTTCATCAATAAGATGGATCGTGATAACGCCAGCTATCGGCGGGTGATTGATGAACTGCGTGAGAAATTCGATGCTACCTTTGTGCTGATGCAGCTCCCGATCCGCGAGGGTGAGCATTTTAAAGGGATTGTTGACCTGATGACCCTGCATGCGTTCACCGGCGTGAACGCCGAAGTGACAAAACCCCCAGCCGAGATGGCCGATGAAATCGAGGAATTTCGGATAGAGATGGTTGAGGCTGCTGCCGAAGGCGACGATGACCTGATGATGAAATATTTCGACGGCGAAGAATTAACAAACGACGATATTGCTTTTGGTTTGCAAAAAGGGTTGGATGCGGGCCAGTTAGTTCCAGTCTTCTGCGGCTCCGCGACGGCGAACATTGCAGTTCGTTCGTTCATGGACAATGTGGTCAACACGCTCCCCGCGCCCTCTCATGCGGCAACCGTGCTGCACAACGATGAAGAAGAATCGCTTGAGCCAAAAGCTGATGGCCCAATTGTGCTGCAAATTTTTAAGACGTTGGATGATCAATACGGCACCGTGAGCTATTTTAAGGTGCTTTCTGGTACTGTTCAGTCTGACACGCGTCTTTACAACACCAATGCCGAAGCCGAAGAGCGATTGGGGCAGTTATTTTTACCGCGCGGCAAAGAGCAATTGCCCGTGGATGCAGTGGTAGCCGGCGACATCGGCGCAGTGGTAAAACTGACGCACACCAAAACCGGCGATACCCTGTGCAAAAAAGGCGACAACTACAAAGCTTTGCCCGCCAATTATCCCGAACCTCTATATACGGTTGCGGTACACCCTAAAACCCAGTCAGACACGGCCAAGTTGGGGCCAACAATTCAGCGTCTCACCGCCGCCGACCCCACACTCAACGCGCGTACCGAACCGCGCACGCATGAATATCTGTTGGAAGGGATGGGTGAAACGCACATTAATGTTACTGTAAAGCGGATGGCTGAAAAATACGGCTTGCACATCGATACCACTATTCCTAAAGTGCCGTATCAAGAAACCATTACCAAAACTGCCAGTGCCCGGTATCGACACAAAAAGCAAACCGGTGGGGCGGGACAGTTTGGTGAAATTGAATTGCGGTTGGAGCCGTTGGAACGTGGCAGCGATTTTGAGTTCACCAGCGAAATCTTTGGCGGCGCTGTTTCTAGCGTTTACCTGCCTTCGGTAGAGAAAGGGATAAAGCAGGTTATGGCACAGGGTGTGCTGGCCGGTTCGCCGATTGTGGACATCAAAGCCGTCGCTGTCGATGGGAAAGAACACCCGGTAGATTCAAAAGACATCGCCTTCCAAATTGCCGGTCGAGAGGCATTCAAAAAGGCATTTTTGGAGGCTGGGCCTGTGCTGCTGGAACCGGTGATGGAGATTAAAGTCACTGTTCCCGAAGCGTACACCGGTGATGTGATGGGCGACCTCACCACAAAACGCGGACAGGTGCAGGGCATGGAACAGGTGAAGGGAGACACCATTATTACGGCGCTGGTTCCATTGGCGGAAATTCAACGCTATGGGACCGAGTTACGTTCAATTACGCAAGGGCGTGGAATTTACGAGCAAAAACTTTCGCACTACCAGAGCGTGCCGGCGCATTTGGTGCAGGCTATCATTGATGCATACAAGAAAGAACAAGCAGAATCATAAAACGCCGGTCTTTGTCTCAAAAAAAAAAGCCACCTGCAAGGGGTGGCTTTTTGATTTTCTTGATGTTTAACGTCCTAGAAATTTGTAGGGTGTTTTGAGCAGCGTTTGCAGGATTTTCTTTTTGATGGAGTTATCAGGCAGGTGAGCAATGCCTTCTTCATACGCGGCGATGGCGTTCACCCAGTCTTTTTGCTTCAAACGCAGACGGCTCAATGCTTGCCACGAGTACATTGCCATTTCAGAATCGCCTAACTCTTCAAAAATGGTCGCGGCGTCCAGATAGCTCTGAATGGCATCTTCATATTTTCCGGCGGCTTCTTCCACCATTCCAAAATTGCCCAGTACCTGCGCCTCGCCCCGTTCGTCGTCCACACCCTGATAGTATGCCAGCGCCTTTTCCAGTGCCTCGAACGCACCGTCAAGATTTCCCAATTGTTTGCGCACCACACCGAGGTCGTTAAGCGCTTCGGCGGCTTTGGCGGGGTTCTTCGCCCCGTTCGCGGCGTCTACCAGCGCCAGGAATTTTTTGTGTGCCAGATCGTAATTCCCGGCGCGGAAAGCGTCCACACCTTCTTGGTGGAGTTTGTTGAGGTCAATCATTTTAGTACGTTATTTCCAAAATACCTTCTGCCAGGGCACGCAGGGTGTCGGCGGAAAGTTCATGCAATTTCATCGCAAGCCTGATGTACAAGACGTTGGAGGGGGTTTTTAAGAATGCCTGCACGTCCTCTGGGAAATGGGTGTAGTCTGCAGGATATGTTTCCGGCCTATCAACAGGCTGTTGGACGGCGCTGCCGTTGCCGTTGGTTTCGACCTCTATTTCAGCGAGAAAAGTTTGCAAATTGGTGCGATATAAGGTTGCCAGGGCTTCAATCTGGCTCAGAGGCAGGTCGGCTTGTCCCAATTCTTGTTGGGTAAGTTCTTCTGGGGCGCAGCCTATTGCTTTTGCAGCCCGTTCAATGGTTATGCCGGCTTCTGTGCGCGCCTGGTTGAGCAGCACCCCCAACATCTTTCGGCGCAGCGTGATGGCTTTGGCTGTGTTTGCCTGGCGGTTGGGAATGGGCAGTGCATCTTCTGACCAGAAGTGGCTCACCGGCACGTGGCAGATTTCTGCCAGCCCTTCCAGCACCGGTAACCCTGCTTCTTGTTTGCCCAACTCGTAATCAGTCAGGGCCGATGGGGTGATGCCCAGCAAGTCGGCGGTTTCATTTACGTCCAATCCCACCCGGTCGCGAGCATTACGCATCAACACCCCCAGAATTTTTTGTTTGATGACGGTTGTTTTATCCATAATTGGGTACTCCGTGTGTCTCTCATCCTACATCACGGAATTATTATAACATAACATGGTCGGTTACACAACGTCAGTTGACATATTATTGTAGGTGATTATAGTTTTTTCAACGGGGCAAGGCTGGTGAGCAGCCGTTTGATCCCTTTGCCCGGAAAAGCGACAGTCACTTCTTCGTCGTTATCTTGCATTTTTATGGATACCACTGTGCCTTCGCCAAACGTTCTGTGATGCACCCGGTCACCAATTTTAAATTGTCCCATCACCGGAGTCGATTCTTTCGCCCGGCGCTGACCGGGTGGTTCCCAACTGGTTTGCCGGCGATAGCCGGTGTTTGGGTGCGAATATTGATTGCGGCGGTCGCTGCGGTTGCGAGACGAACCATAGTTGCTGCTGATTTGTGTGGTTTGCACGTCCACCAACTCGGCGGGAATGTCCGCCAAAAACCGCGATGGTTCGCTCATTTCGTCGCGCCCGTAAATGGTGCGGCGAAAGGCGTGCGTCAGATAGAGCCGGTCTTTGGCGCGTGTCACACCGACATACGCCAGCCGCCGTTCTTCTTCCATCTGTTCGGGGTCGTCTTTGCTGCGCGCGTGGGGGAAAATGCCTTCTTCCATCCCGACCATGAACACAATCGGAAACTCCAGCCCTTTGGCGGCGTGCAGGGTGAGCAGGGCAGGACCGCCCTCATCTTCATTCAGCCCGTCCACATCCGACACCAGCGCCACTTCCTCCAAAAACTGCGACAGGGCTTCCGAGCCATCCAACTCTTCATAATTGCGGGCGACGGTTTTCAACTCTTGCAGGTTTTCCCAGCGTTCCGCGCCTTCGTCCGTGCCGTCGTTGAGCATAGCTTTGTACCCGGAACGCGCCAGTGTCAGGTCAATCAAATCCACCAGCGGCATTTTTTCTTTCGCCGCCAGCAACAGAATCATTATTTTGGCGAATGCTACCAAACTTTTGGCGGCACGCGGGCTGAACGGCGACGGTTTCGGCGGGGCAGCGGCGGCATCTGCGGTGAAATTGTGCAGCGTCAGCAGCGCCTGCCACGGCGTGAAATCCATCGCCGCCGCCCAATCGAACAAGGTTTGCACCGTTTTCGAGCCGATACCCCGACGCGGGGTGTTGATGATGCGTCCCAGCGAAACCTGGTCGTTGGGGTTGTGGATCAATCGCAAATACGCCAGCGCGTCTTTCACTTCTTTCCGCTCGTAAAAGCGCGTGCCGCGCACCAGCCGGTACGGCATCCCCGCGTCAACAAACGCCTCTTCCACCACCCGCGACTGGGCGTTGGTGCGGTACATCACCGCCACATCGGCGGGGGTGATAGCTTCCTCGTCGCGCAGGCGTTCAATTTCCCGCACCACAAAGCGGGCTTCATCAAAACCGGTGTACGTTTCCACGCGGACAATCGGCGCGCCTTTGCTGCGGTCGGTGAAGAGCGTTTTGGCGTGCCGGTGGCGGTTTTTGGCAATGAGACTACCGGCGGCCTGCAGAATTGTTTCGGTGGAACGGTAATTTTGCTCCAGCAGAATCGTCTGCGCATCGGGAAAATCTTTTTTAAAGCGCATCACATTGCGGTAATCCGCGCCGCGCCAACTGTAAATCGACTGATCCTCATCGCCCACCACAAAAACGTTGCGCCAGCCCTCCGATAGCATTTTGACCAACTCATACTGCGCCATATTGGTGTCCTGAAATTCGTCCACCATAATGTGCCGGTAGCGTTGCTGGTATTTGTCCAACACAGCGGGCACGGTAGAGAGCAGTTGGTGCGTTTTCATGATGAGGTCATCAAAATCGAGCGCGTTGTTCGCTTCCAGCACCTCTTCATAGCGTTCATACACCCGCCGCACAATCTCTGCCCAGTAGTTGTCAGTGCGTAGTTTGGCGGCGGTTTTCAGTTCGTTTTTGGCTTTGGAAATGCCGCTATGCACGGCTTGCGGGGAATAGCGTTTCGGGTCAAGGTTTAATTCTTTCAAAATTTGCTTGACCACCGTTTGCTGGTCGCTGCTGTCAAAAATCACAAAATCGCGGCTGAAGGGACCCATCTGCTCGATTTCGCGGCGGAGAATGCGGGCGCAAATGGCATGGAATGTGCCGACGGTGAGCGCGTTGAGTTGTGCTTCGGTGAGGATGCCTTGTTTTGCCAGCCGCTCTTTCATTTCGCGGGCGGCTTTGTTGGTGAACGTGACCGCCATAATGCGCCACGGTTCAACATGTAAATTTTGAATCAGATGCCCCACGCGGTGAATCAGCACGCGGGTTTTGCCGGAACCGGGACCTGCTAGCACAAGCACAGGACCTTCGGTGGCAGATACGGCTTGTTGTTGAGCGGGGTTGAGGGTTGAGAGTAAGTCCATAAATAGTTTCCGGTGAAATTTTGTGTATTGAGCAAAAAGTAACACAGAGAACACGGAGAAAATCCAGAGTTGCACAGAGCATTTAAAAATCATTTTTCTCGGAGTTCTCTGTGAAATCTCTGTGAGCCTCGGTGTTTTTTTGTGTTTACTCGGTTTGCCAGTCTACCTTTTGGTAAATGCGGGTGATGGGGAGTTCGAGTTGCAGCGCTTCGAGTTGCAGGGTGGCATCTGTGGTGTTGAATTCGGTCAGTAGCCAGCGTCCGTCGTCCAGCCGGTGGAAGTATTCCACGTGCGGGCGGTCTTGGTCAACCAGCACATAATCCACCAGCGTTTCAATATCGCGGTACAGCATAAATTTCTGCCCGCGGTCGTAATTTTTGGTGGACGGTGACAGCACTTCAACAATCAGGATGGGGTTGGTGATGGTATCGTTGCGTCCTGCGGCGAATTCCGGTTTGCCGCAGACCACCATCGCATCGGGGTAGGTGTACAGCCCGTTGGCTTTTACCTGCAAACGCATATCGCTGGTAAACGCGGTGCAGGCACTTTTTTCCAAACTTACATTTAATGATGCAAAAAAGTTGCCGGTGATAATGTTATGATTGTATGATGCCCCGACCATAGCAAATGTCTCCCCGTTGAAATACTCGCTTTTGTGTTCCGCCTGCTCTTCCATCGCCAGATATTCCTCCGGCGAAATATAGGTCTTTTCTCGCTGAAGCATACGACACCATCCTTTAGGATACTACGCCTATAATCAGTATAACCAAAACGGCGACAGAGGCAAGCCCCTGCCGCCGCTGGTGCAATGTTTTTTGTAGGGGGCGAGCATTGCTCGCCCCCTACAGTGTCTGCGGTTACTCCGTCACGGTGAAAACCCCGCCGTCGCCGCGACCGAGCACTTCGGGGAAGTACATTTCTTCGGCGTGGGTGGGGATGACGCGGTACTGCCCCGGCAGACTGGCGCGAATTTGGTAGGTATATTCATACGTGCCTTTGGGCAGGTAGGTGGCAAACAGCGCCGCTTTTTCGTCGCGCAGTTCGCTGTGGCTGAAATACCACCAGCCCCACCCATACGGATTTTTGCGGTCGGTGCGACTCAATTCCGGGCGCTCGCCGACGATGCTGGTGGTCAGCAGACTGCGGTCAATCCCTTCCGTTCCGGCGGGGATGGGGTCTTCCACCAGCACATAATGCAGGTTGTGCGGGGCGATGAGCGTCAATTTCACGGTGATGATGTCGCCCACCCGCGCCGAGCTGATGGCGCGCCCGTCGGGGTCGCTTGCCAGCGAATACTGCCGGGCGACGATGATGCCCCGTTCCAGCGCCTTCACGTCTTCCACCGGTTTGTAATATTCCAGCCGGGCAGTGTAATAGAGCCGCCCGTCGCCGGACGCCGCGCCATCGGGGGGATTGCGCTCAATCACCAGCCGGTTCACCGTGTCCGCCAGCAATTCCTGCACGGCGGCGGTCAGGCTGACCGGTTCATCAATATTCGCCGCGTCCACCGCGCCATCGCCCAGCGATTGCCCGTTCAGCGAGACCGTCCATCCGTAATTGCCGTTCAGTTCGCCGGTGGCAACCATCCAATCGGTCAAGCCGATGATTGCCCACGCCGTTTCCTGCGTGGTCTCCCATGTGCCGCCGTGCTCGCGCACCGACATCAGCCAGCGCACGGCGTTGGGGGCAATGGCGTTCTGCGGGTCAAGGCGGCTCAGCGCGGCGATGACGATGGCTGTGCTGCGGGTGTCGGTGTTCATGCTGTAAAAATCGGGTTGCGCTTCCTCCCAATGTGCGCCTGTTGCACTGACGATGGCTGTGCCGCTGATGTCGCTGAGCAGGGATTTGGTGCGGGTGCGGTTATCCGGCTCCAGCAACCCGAACGCCATCGCCAGATACGCCTTGCCGAAGGTGTCCAGCTTTTCGCGCTGGTCGAAGAGCGCCACCGTGCGCCCCAAATCGCCTGCGCCCGCTTCTGCCAGCACGTACAGGATGAAGGCTTGCTGGTTTGCCTGCCATGCTTGTTGCACGCCCTTCGGTTTCTTCAGATTGCGTTTCAGGAATTTTGCTGCGTCATTGATGGCTGCCGCACTCACCGCAAAATCCGCTTTCTGCGCTTCGGTCAAACCCAACAGCACATACGCCGTCAGGCTGGGATTGCTTTTGTCTGCTGACCACCAACCCCAGCCGCCATCGGTATGCTGTTGGGCGTACAATTTTTGCAACCCCACCGACACCAATCCCGGCAGTTTTTCCGCCAGCGCGGGGCGCTCCAACCCCAATTGCTGATACGCGCGGTACGTGACCACATTCGGCAGGAAACGGCTGACCACTTGCTCGGTGCATTCGTAGGGGAAATGTTCCAGATAGTCCAATCCGTCACGCATACCGGCGGCGAGACTCGGCTCGATGGTGACGGTCAATTGCCCCTGCGATGGGTCGTATCGCCGGGGCAGGGCGATGCCTTCCAGCCGCGCCCCGTCCGCATCCAGCACCCCCGCTGTGCCAACCGTTTCTGGTGTGCTGGGGCGGTACACCGGCAGCGCGGTTTCTACCGCATCCTCAAATCCGCCGCCTTTTGCCCCAAAACGGAGCACGGCTTCATCCGCCAGCTCCACTTTTACCGGATAGACCAGCGTGGTTTTACCGCCCGCCGGAATTTCCACGCTATCGCTGGCGGGCGTGTCCACCAATTCCACTCCCTGCCCATCGAACAGCGTCTGGACGGTGAGGTCAGTTTTGGTATTGTTCTGCACAATCATCTTCAATTGCGCCTCATCGCCCACCACAAAAAAGCGCGGGGCGACCGGGCGCACCAGCAGCGGCTTGGTGCTCACAATTTCGATGGAATCATCGCCGACCAGCGTATCTTTGGAAATGCCGCGCGCCGTCAACACCCAGGTGGTCAGGTTGTCCGGCAGTTTGACGGTGACGCTCCCCGTGCCGTCGGCATCGGTGACGAAATCTGCCAGCCAAAAAGCGGTGTCTTTAAATTCGCCGCGCACGGTTTCGAAGGCTTGCTCGAAGCCGCCCCCGCCCCCACCTTTCGCTTCGCTGGCAACCGCCGCGTTCACCCGTTCCGCCGAGATTGCCAGCCCGGCGGCGGTGCTCACGCCCAGCCCGCGCTCGCGCCAGAAGCGTTCCAGCAGCGAGCCGCCGGTATCGCTGGCCAGCGAGAGAATCGCTTTATCCACCACCGCCAGCGAAAATTCTGCTTGCACCGGCTTGCCCGCCGCATCGGTGGCAGTGATGTCATACGTCACCGAATCGCCGGGCAGATAAGTCTCCCCGGCGGGTTTGTCGGGGGTCAGGGTGATGTTGATTTCTTTCTCTTGCACGTTGATGGGCAGTTGCGCGTACCCTACCTTGAAGCTGGGAATCGGGTCGCTGGCGTTTGGCGCGTGCAAAATCACCACCGACACAAACATGTTCGGCAGCATATCGGTGGTGATGGGAATTTGAATTTGCTCGGAGTTGGTGGGCAGCGTCATCACTTCAGTTTGATAAATATGCCCGCGTTCCTGCGTGACCAGCGCGCGCACCGTGCCGCTGTACGGGTGGGGTACAAGGATGGTCGCCACGTCGCCTACATTATATTCTTTTTTGTCCGCCACCAGCTCAATGCGGTCGTTATTTTCTTGCCGCCAGTTGATATATTCACTGCCGCTGACCCACATAAAGGTGGATGAACTGACCCGGTTGCCCGCGTCATCCACGCCGATGGCTTCAATTTTGTACACCCCGCCCGTTTCGGGGATGAAGGTTGCCCGCGCCGCGCCGTCGCTGGCGGTGGTGACGGTCACGGTGGCGACGGGGGTATCTTCCACCTGGCTTTCCCAATAATAGCCGCCGCCTTCGCTCTGCACTTTTACGCTGTACCAGTTGTGTTGGTAAAAAATTACGGTCACCTCTTTTTGGGGAACGGGCTGGCTGTGCCAATCCACCGTCAGCAGGTTGACCGCCGCCTCTTTTCCGGCGGTACTGACGTATTTTTCGGGGCGCAAGCCGATGTAAAAATCGCCTTTATGGACGATGGCGGTAGTGCGGTTTGAGACCTGCTGGTTGCTATCGGGGTCGGTGACCGTCACTTCCAGCGTGAATTTTTGGCTGGCAATATCGTCGGCGATATCGGCGGGTACTTCCAGCGAAAATGTGCCGTCGGCATTGGTGACGCCTTTGCCGTCCATTATCAGGTTGCCAAAACCGGGTACGGTATTTTCATTGCGCGCGCGGCTAAAATCGTAATCGGTGAAATCGTAATATCCTTTGCCGGTGTAGCGGAAGAAATAATCTTCGGAGAGGATATTATACTGCACCGGCGCATTCGCCAGCGCCCCGCCGAAAAAGTAACTGGCGCGTGCGGTGAGCAGGATCGTGTCGCCGTTGCGATATTCGGGCCGGTCGGTGGAAATATCCACCACAAATTCCGGCTTGCGGTACGCCGCCACAGAGAAATTTGCAGTGAAGGTTTCATTTTCGTACAGCGCATTAATGGTGTAATTCCCCAGGCTGGTTTCGGTTGCCAGCTCAATTTGGCCGTTAAAGGTACCGTTTTCATTTAATGTGAATTTATCGCTGAAAATATTTTTCCCGACGGCATCATTCACGGTAATGATGACCGGTTTGGTGGCAGAGGGCAGGGTGTAGTGTGCGTCGTCATCTTTGCGGACAATGCCCTTGAAATAGACGATCTGTCCGGGGCGGTAGATGGCGCGGTCGGTGTATAGATGGAAGGCATACGGTTGCAGAAAATCTTCGGTGTTGATGCCGTAATTCCAGCGCTCAATGCCGTCGCTCCAATCAGTGCTGGCAACGGCAAACGGGTCATCGCTGAACACGAAGCGTGGCGTCCACGGGTCGAGCGGGTCGTGCTGAACGGAGGCAATACCCTTCGCGTCGGTGTTCGCCGCGCCCAGCGTGTCGGCTTCGGTGCGGAAACGGAGGCTTGCTCCCGCAAGCGGGTCGGTGGTGCGCAGGTCAGTGAGCCATGCCAGCGTCTGGTCGGTAGATGATTTCACGGTGAGATTGGCGTTGCTGACGGCAATCATCTGTGTGATTTTGGGCAAACCGCCGAGGGGTGCAGCTTCAGGGTATACATCTTCAGGCAAAACATTTGCCATCAGATAATATAATCCTGGCGGCAAAATAGCATCGTCTTCCCCTGCCAGATTGGTGTGGTAGATGGCATTTTGATTCAATTCCGGGGCGGTGTTTACCGTCCACTGGCGCACCAAATTATCCGGGTCGGGACTGTAGCGGCGAATAGCCTCCCAGCGATTGTCGCCGTTGAGCCGCACAAAATCATCTTCCGGTAAATGATACAGGTTGAAATTAACCGCGCTGACATTGCGCACGGTGAAATAGGCCAGCGTGGAGGTGTAGCCGGCGTACGCCGCTACCGCGCCGGGACTGTGCAGGAACACGCTCGGTTCAAAGGCGGTGGTGTGCCAGCGAATGGTGGTATCTTTCCCCAGCGGTTGCCCGTAACGGCTGGTGATGCTTCCTTTCAGGGTGACGGTGTACGCGCTGGAGGCGGTGGTGGGGAAACCGATGTTCATCTGCGTGTTGCTGTCCCAAAAATAGGTGTACACCTCTGTTGCCGACATAGACGGACTGATGATGATGTTTTCGCCCACCTGTACTGATGCAGGATCCACCGGCGCGGAGAATGCCACCTGCAAACTGTCCCACGGGCTGGCATTGTCGGAGCCGTCGCGGGGAGTGGTGGTTTGAATTTCTAGCGGGGGGATGACAGTGAACGCGAAATCGTACGGGCGGGGCAGCGTGGCGTGATTTCCCTGTGCGGCGCTGGCATTGGTGTCGATGCGCACCGTGTAATTTGCGCCCAGTGTCAACGGTTCGGCGGGGGTGAAGGCCACCGTTTCCACGCCGACGGCGGCGGGTCCTTTGCCCTGCCCGTACTGGTAATCGTAATAGTCGGCGTTTTCCGGGGTGCGGGGCTGGGTCAAGCCTGCCGCCGTCCACTGGAATGAACCGGATACTGGTTTGCCGGTGACCGTATTTTCCAGTTGAAATGCTTTTTCCACCGCGGCGTGATTCATCGGCTGATTGAAAGCAACGCTGATGGCGGGGGTGGGACTGACGTACAGCGCGGCGGCATCGGGGAAGGTTGCCACCACCTGCGGCGATTCGGTGCGGAACTGCCACACAAAATCATCTTCCAGCACGCTGCTATCCACGGCGGTCAATCCGGCAGCGACGCGCGCCGTGTAATCGGTGGCGGGGTCGAAGCCGTCTTTTGGGGTGAACTGGTAGATGGAGGTGTTGAGCCACTGCCCGTCACCGCGCACGGGTGGCACAAACGTGAGCGGTTGCGGCAATCCGGCTTGATTTTCGATGGCGGTCAGCGGCACCACCGGGCGATTGAACAGCACGGTGATGGTGGTGTCCGGCGTGATTTCCTCGCTGTCCGGCGCGGGTTGAACGCTGCTCACTGCCAGGTAGCCCACCGTTTCAAATGTGACTTCCGCCGGACGATTGAGCGGCAATCCGGCGGCACTTTTCGCCGATTCCGCCACGGTGACTCGATAGCGTTCACCGCGCTGATACCCTTGTGCCGGCACAAAACGCACGGTCATATCATCCACCCAATCCAGTGCACCGTCCAGCGGCGGCTCGATGGTGAATGCCGCCGCCACAGATGCCGTGTCCATCGGCTGGTCGAAGGTCAGCTCGATGGGTGCATCCAGTGCCACTTCCGCGCCGTTTTCCGGCGTGCTGCGCACCACCAACGGCGGAAAGGGCGTTTCCGGCGTGGGCGCGGCGGTCGATGGAGTGGTATCGGTGGGCAGAGTCTGCGCCTGCGATGCCGGGGTGTCGGTTGCGGGCGGCTCGGCGGTGGGGGTCGGCGTGATTTGGCACGCCGCCGCAAGCAGCAGGATGGTGGTGAGGGTGAGTAGTTTTTTCATGGTGGTCTCCTTTTCCTCCTCTCCCTAACCCTCTCCCCGAAGGGGAGAGGGGATAATCGCTCCCTCTCCCTGAAAGGGGGAGGGTTGGGGAGGGGGTTATAAATTTTCACATAATTCCAGAATTTTTTCCAACACGGTTTGTGTTTCTTTCAAAACTTGCTGATTGTTGAACCGAATTACACGGTATCCGTGCGTCTTCAACCATTCGGTGCGGGCGGTATCGTAATTTTTTTGAAAAGCGTGCACATCGCCATCAATTTCCACAATTAGTTTTTTCTCGGCGCAATAAAAATCCACGATGAATTTTCCAATGGGGTGCTGGCGGCGAAAATAGTGTCCGTTTAAATTTCTGCGCCGCAGATGATACCACAAAACGTTTTCGGCAGTGGTCTGCGATTGGCGCAGTTCCCGTGCGCGCTGGCGAATGATGGGTGATGGTTTTTGTGGTATGTGGTCTCCTTTTTCCCCTCTCCCTAACCCTCTCCCCCCTTTCAGGGGGAAGGTTGGGAAGGGGGTTATAAATTATATGAGACATTTCTTATCTAAACTCATTTTCCCGCTCCGATAACCCTCACCGCCACCACCGCCCGCACCGATTGCCCGTCCGCGCGTTTCCCCGTTGCCTCAAAACGATATTCCCCCGGCGAAAGCTGCCACCATGCTGATGTGCCCCGCGCCAGCGGATGCCCGTTCACCAGCAGCTGCACCGAATCAGGCTGAATGTCCGGCGAAAGTTCCACCGCCACGCGGATTTTCTGTGCCTCGGCGGGAATGGCGGATGTCAGCCGGAACGTCGCGCCATCATCCGGCGAAATGAAGCGGATGGCGGTTTCCCCTCTTCCTAACCCTCTCCCCCATGGGGAGAGGGGATATTTCTCCCTCCCCCTGAAAGGGGGAGGGTTGGGGAGGGGGTTATCCCCGCACAACGGCGAAACCTCTTTCGGCGGCTGGCGCGTCAGGTTTTTCGCCGTCCATTGCCCTGCCTCAGGGGGATAAACTGTCACCCAGCGGGAAACGGTGAACTCGGCGGAGCAGTTGTTGCCTGCGAGCAACCCGTTGCGACGGTCAATCGTCACCCGTTGATGCCAGTTGTCCACCTGAGTGGGTTCTGTGCCAGCAATGAACAATTCATCCACCGTTTGGCGGCATCCGGCGGACGGCAGCAGCCCATTCACCGCGCAGACAGTTTCGCTCACCAACCCATCCGGTCGAGCAAAATTGCGCGGTGGCAAATTTTGGTGCAGCGTCATCATCACATCGTGCCAGATGGGCGCCGCGCCGGTAATGCCGCTGATGTTTTTCATCGGCTCGTTGTCGGCGTTGCCCGCCCACACCCCCACCACAAAATCGGGGGTGTACCCCACCGTCCAGTTGTCCCGAAAATCGGTAGTGGTGCCGGTTTTGGCGGCGGCGGGACGGTCGAGCCGCAGGGCGCTCCCTTCGCCGAATGCGGGGGCGCGGGCGAAATTGTCGCTCAAAATGTCGGTGATGAGATATGCCGTGCGCGCATCCAGCACCGCCGTGCCGACGGTGTTTTCACGACGGTACAGCTCTTGTCCGGCGGCATTCGTCACGCGCAAAATGGTGATCGGCTCCACCCGATGCCCGCCACTGGCAAAGGCGGCATAGGCGCCTGTCAGTTCCAGCAGGCGCACTTCTCCCCCTCCGAGTGTCAGCGCCAACCCGAAGCGATCGGCGTCATCGAACGTGGTAATCCCCAATTGTCGGGACAGGTCAGTCATGGCATCCAATCCCACCGTGTTCAACACTTTCACCGCCACCAGATTCATGCTTTGCGCCAATGCCTGTCGCAACAGCACCGGACCGTGCCATGTGCGGTCGTAATTTTGCGGCACGTACGGCTTGCCCTCTTTAGTGACAAATGCCGTGCGGACGTCCATCATGATGGTGGCGGGCGTGAGCGGCTGATAGCCATATCTCTGCGCAAAATTGGGGTCGAAGGCGGCGGCGTAGGTTATCGGTTTGATGGATGAGCCGGGTTGCCGCCGGGCGACGGTTGCGTTCACTGCGCCGTCAATGCGCGGGTCAAAATAATTGGGACTGCCGACCATCGCCAGCACATCGCCGCTGATTGGTTTCAGCACCACCACCGCCGCATTGCGCACATTTTTGGCCGGCAGACCATTGTCCGGTTCGGCAAGCTGTGCCAGCCGATACCGCATTGCCCGGCGCGCGGTATTCTGCACATCCAAATCGAGGGTGGTATAAACTTGCAACCCCTGCGTGTAGAGCGCCTCCAGCCCGAAGCGACGTTCCAACTGACCACGCACGTACATTACAAAATGGGGTGCTTTGATGGGGAAGGGGGTGGCGGAAAATTGCAGCGGTTCTTCTTTTGCTAGCGCTGCTTCTTCCGCCGAAATGAAGCCGTGTTTTGCCATCAGTCCCAGCACATCCGCTTGCCGCGCCTGTGCCGCCGATGGGTTTTCCAGCGGATTATACGCGCTGGGGCTTTGTGGCAAGCCTGCCAGCAGCGCGCACTCGGCGGTGTCCAGCACGGCGGCATGTTTGCCGAAAATGGTGTTGCTGGCGGCTTCGATGCCGAATGCCAGATTGCCATAGTACGTTTCGTTCAAGTACAGCGTTAAAATTTCATCTTTACTGTATTTTTGGGTGATGCGCCACGCCAGAATAATTTCGCGCAGTTTGCGGGTCAGGCTGATTTGATTGCGCTCCCTGGACGAAAGAAGCAAATTTCGCGCCAATTGCTGGGTGATGGTGCTGGCGCCACTGACGATGGTTTGTGCGCGCAGATTGCTTACCAGCGCCCGTACCATCGCGCGCGTGTCGAAGCCGGGATTGCCGAAAAAGGTGGCGTCTTCGGTGGCGATGGTGGCATTGATGCACGCTTGCGGCACGTCGTCCAGCGTCAGCGGAGTGTGGTAGCCCTGATGCGGGTCGTTGATTTGGTAGAGTAACACGCCGTGGCGGTCGAAGATATTGGTGGATGGGGCAGAGGCACGCCGATACAACTGGTCGGGGTGGGGTAAATCCACCAGCAACCAGCGATAGAGGGCGGCAATCGCCGCGATTATGAGAATGGCAACCAGCAAAAGCAATCGACGCATGGCAAATGACGACCTACAACCTACAACCTACGGATATTATATCACGTTTTAGGAATGAGAATGGATGAAAAACCGACATCAACCCAACAGCGGCGCGTCAGATTGTTGTAGGGTGAGCTAGCTTACAGAACTGGCGGCGGGCCTGGTGCAAAATAGGTGTGTGGTGTGTGCTCTTGCAAGATAATAGCGCGTAAATTTGGGCCTGCGCAAATCGTCAAATATGTGAGAAAGTAGCAGCGCACGCGGGTGGCAACACGAACCTTCAAATCCACGTTGCAACAGCCGTGGAGCGCGGTACAAAATTATAATCATCGGGACGATTCGTAGTATAATTGAGAAGTCGACAGAATGGAAAGACGTCTGTTAGATTTTACCAGGGAGGTTGCTTATGGCAAAAAGGAAGCAGAAAGGATTTCAAGGAAAAAACGTGGGCGGCAGAACCAATCCGAAAAAATCATCCGCGGCCTGGCTTTTGTGGCTGGGTGCGGCGGTGCTGGTTCTGGGGGTAATTGTGAGCGGCGCGTTCCAGTTGAGTGGTCAGAGACAGGCGACGCAAACGGCCCTCCAGCCGGAACAAGTGGCGCAGAAAACTGACCAGACCAGTGTTTCGGACACCGATCCAGCTCAAACCGAGGTTGACCGTGAAATACGTTATTTGGGGCCGGAAACCAACACGGAGGGCGTGAAGCTGGCTGCGGCCGGCAAAGTTGGTTTGCCTACTGTGGTCTGGTTCCACGCCGATTGGTGAGTGGTTTGCCAGGAGGCAAAACCAGAGGTCGTGGACCTTGGTGAAAAATATGCAGGACAAATTAATTTTGTGCGAATTAATGTCGATAATGACCGCGCAACTGCGCAGCGGTATGGTGTTCGTGCCACGCCAACGTTTATTGTCCTTGATGTGGACGGGCAGGTAATAGCCACTGTTCCTGGTTGGCCCGGTTATGATCAATTTGTAAAAGCTTTTGACCAGATGTTGGGCCAGGGATAGAAGAGAGAAAAAACGCGGGCGAGACAGCCCGCGTTTTTGATTCCCTTTGGCGTAGAGGCAGACCTCTGTGTCTGCCCAAACCGGGGCGAACACGCAGGTTCGCCCCTACAAGAGTCGTCATTCAACGCTTGACACGGCACTACTCGCCCCCCAGCCGATTCTCCAGCACCTGTTCCGCTGAGAACCCATCCATTTGCAAATACCATGCGGCGGCGTCGATGAGCGCCTGTTGCGGGATCAGGCCGATCAGCTCACTTGATTCAATCCCCACGCCGTAGCGAGCGGCTTCACGGCGAATCAATTCCAGTACCCGGAAAATTGGCGTGCGGGTAAAATCGGTGAGGTTCATGCTCACTTGCGCTTTGCCGTCTACCTCCAGCCCCATTGCTTTCACAAACCGCAATCCACCCCCAGAATGGCGAATCGCTTTGCCAATTTTTTTGGCAATCTCCACTTCATTGGTATTTAGGTAAACGTTGAAGGCAATTAGAAATTGCCGCGCGCCGATGGCGGTTGCGCCGGCGGTACCCATCTTTGCGGGGCCAAAATCGGGGGTGTGGGCAGGGTCGGTGGCGATGATTTCTTTGATGCCCTCATATTGGCCGCGCCGAACATG
This sequence comes from uncultured Anaerolineaceae bacterium, assembly GCA_964413895.1. Lineage (GTDB taxonomy): Bacteria > Chloroflexota > Anaerolineae > 4572-78 > 4572-78 > JANTHQ01. Next base: position 698 of record CAYPUV010000037.1, on the reverse strand, counting down.
CGCCAGATTTTCGCGTTCGGGGCGGGTAGCGGCTTTTTCATACAGATACACCGGAATGTTCAGCTCCTCGCCAACCCGTTTGCCCACGGTTTTTGAAATTTCCACACAATCGTCCATTGTTACGCCTTTAATGGGGATAAACGGACACACGTCTGTCGCACCCATGCGGGGATGCCCGCCCGTGTGTTGAGTCATATCAATCAATTCGGCGGCTTTGGCAATTCCGGCAAATGCCGCCTCGCCCACAGTTTCCGGTGGAGCCACAAAAGTGACCACGCTGCGGTTGTGGTCGGCGTCTGAGGAGTAATCAAGCACGGTCACGCCGTCTACAGCGGCAATGCCAGCGACAATTTTTTGCACCACGTCCGGGCGGCGACCTTCGCTAAAGTTTGGAACACATTCAACTATTTTTTGCATCAGAATCCCTCCGTTGGGTAATGGTTCAATCGCACGCATGTTACCCGTGATTGCTAAATTTTGAAAATAGCGAAACCGTCCACTTCCTTCCCCGCAATAGCAAGGGAGTCGGACAGTCTCTGGCGGGACGACAATGAGGATGAGAATTTAGCTTTCAGCGGTCAGTTTTACTGCTGACGACTGAAAGCTGATGACTGACTACTATTTTCAGAGGAGCGGATACAAAGGGCACGGCTGTTGCAAAGTCAATTTTAAGGTTTCAAAAAATCGTTGCTTTTCCC
>CAYPUV010000036.1:0-22989 GCA_964413895.1 uncultured Anaerolineaceae bacterium | reverse complement strand
TCTCCGGGCAGGTGTGCCCCGTTTGAGTGAGTGGCGGGCAACACCGAGGGGCGAATAGCGGAGCGAGTGACCCCGGTTTAGGCCAGCCGCGCCGCCGCAGCGACAAATGGGGGGCGCATTGTATGGTGGGAGGGGGACAAATCCGCGGGGGGGGGGGTAGGGGTAGGGGTGGGCGGCGGAGAGGGCGTGACAGTGACGAACATCGGCGCAGAGGCTGTTTGGGGAAGCGTGGCGGGCAGCGAACACCCCAGCAACACCCAGGGAATGAGGAGGGAAAAGATGACTCGTTTCATAGGCCTCAACTATGGTTGCAATTATGCCAGCGTGAATTCTCGCCGTAACACGCCATAATGACTATTGGGAACAACACATCATCTCAACACCACGCGCCGATCCTGAACCACGTTTAGCATAACTTGTTCTTCTGCTGCCAGGTCGGTTTGCCCAAACTCCATATACAAGTCACGGCTGCGCGTAAAATAATCGGTGGCAGCAGGTAAATTATCCAGTTCAAGGGCGACGTGGCCCATATTATGCAAAATCGCGGCCAATTCAAGCCAGTTGCCCAAACGGTCTTGAATTTCCATGTCACGCTCGTAATATTGCAATGCCTGTTTGGGGTGGCCCGACTGATAATACGCAGCGCCGAGATTGCCGTAAGTGGTACACAGTTCCCGCTGGTTGCCCGCCTCTGTGTGCAGATCAATGGCCTTGTGATAATATTCTATGGCGCCCTCAAAATCGCCGCTGGCCTCTGTGGCCAGCCCGATGTTATTATAATGAACTGCTTGGGCTGCCGGATTATTGTGTTTTTTGTCGAGCGCCAGTGCTTTTTTATACCACTCAATCGCCAGTTGATACCGGTTTTGATGATAGTAGATTGATCCGATGAGGGTGGAAATGGCAGCTTGATTGGGGTAATCCTGGTATTTTTCTGCCAGTGACAGGGCAGTCGTGTATACTTCAAGGGCTTCGTCCAGATTGTCGATAGCTCGCAGCACCGTCCCTAAATTTTTGGTGACTTCAATCACGCGTGTAATGTTCTTGCTTTCTTTGAAAAAAGGCAAGATGTGGCGATACCAGATTTCGGCAGCTTGATAATCATGATGAAAATACGATAGGTCCGCCAGTTCAGCACCGATTATTGCTTCTGCGCGGCGGTCGGCCAGCTTGCGGCTGGCAATGATCCCTGCAGAAAGCCACCGCTGGGCTTCTGGGGGGTGTCGCCACAGCAAATAGGGACGCAATGTAAGTGCGTAATCTCTAATTAAAATCAAAATATCGTCAAGATCAAGGGGTAGTACAGGAAACACACTTGTGTTTAAATCGGTCAGCGCAGATTCTACGGGTAGCTCTATTGCTGTTTCTAAAGCATTTACCAGATAGTCAAAAGCTTTGCGAATATTTCCCCAATCTCTGTCAATTGTATTCCATTGGCGGGGTGATAGTTGACTGTATTGGTGTGCTACGCCCAAATAATAACGCGCAAAGTCTTCGGCGCACTGATTTTGTTGCGTGGCGCTTAAGCGGGTGTAGTGTACGGTACTTAGATAATGTCGCACTACAGGGTGAATGAGGTATCGATTGTCTAGCGAGTTGTACATTAACAAACCAGACCGCAATAGTTGTTGGGTGATAGACACCAATGATTGACTGTCCGTTCTGTTTTGCCAGAACAAACGATTCACGGCTTCTCCCAGCACGCCGCCAGAAGCGATGCTGCAACGGGTTAGCAGGTGGGCGGCCTGAGGTTGGGACGTATGCAACGCAGCCCAGCTTGCAGATAAAATAGTTTGAATACGTGTTTGGTAGTCTTCTGCCGGCAGCGCAGATAGTTCTTTTACCAGTTCAGCCCAGTTGTCGCCCTGCCACAGGTTAGCCACTATTTTTAGCGACAACGCATGCCCCCCCGTCAGGCGATGCAGCAGCGGGGCATCGGTAATGGACAGGGGATAAATATGCTGATACCGGTGAATCCATGCTGCAATTGCTGCCGTGTCAAGACCTTCTAATTTAAGATGAGCTTCGCCCACCATGTTCAGCAAGGGTTTGGGAATGGTGCGGCCAATTAAAATGAATGATCCCCGACCGCCGGGGCCAATCCGTCCAATCATTCTTTTAATCTGGTCGATTGTTTCAGTCGTGGGGTTTGACAATTCATCAATAATCAGCAGACGATTGTAGCCGTAAAGTTGTTGCAGAACCAGCAAAGGCCACGAGCTGATAGGCTGGTTGGTAATGCCGGTTGCCAGCACATCTTCTATATCGCGCACAATGTCGTAAAAATTAAATACAGCGTCGCCCGTTGCCCCAATCCACAGAATTCCCTCTTCAAAACGGGTAGCTTCGGAAACTGCCAGTGCGGTCGCCAGCGCAGATTTCCCGATGCCAGAGATTCCGGTAATAGCAATCACCGGGTAGTTGTTGAGCCAGTTTTTAAGCAGCGCTAATTCTTGGGAGCGGCCCACGAAGTTCTCTAATCTATATAAGCCCAGGTTGTTCAAGAAAAAGTGCTGTTCAGCTTCCATACGGTTTAGTTACCAATATTTAATACTTGTGTTGGGCAATTGTTGGCTAGTGTCGGGTAGTTTACAAATATGCGTGCACGCTGTCAATAGAAATATTGGCAATTACGCCCATTGAGGCAGAGATGTGTAAAACGTAGCGAGTGTCGTTTTATCTTATTCGCCGCAGCCAGGCGAGCACCTGAGGCAAAAGCCGCACATACAGGTTGTACATTGTTGAATACACTGGGTAATCATAAGCCCCCAGGCCGTGCCGGGTCAATCCGCCAAACCCCAGCTTGAATCTGTACACCCCCCACATTGGGTCGGATGCATTGAAAATATCGGGGGCGCCCCACATGTCGTAAGTGGTGCAGCCGGCTTCTTGGGCCGCTTTCATCGCCTCCCATTGCAATAGATGATTTGGCATAACGTTGCGGAAGCTATTATTAGATGCGCCATACATATACCATGCTGTTTGACCAGAATAGAACAACATAACGCCGGCGATGGGCGCACCGTTGAACCAGGCCAGTAGCAAGGTAGCGGCATTCGCCTGCAAATAATGTTGCCACACATCCATATAATACGCCTGGGGACGGATAACAAACCCATCGCGCCGACTGGTGACGGCGTACAATTGATAGAATGTTTCCAAATCATCCAGCCCCCCCTGTCGCACCGTTACGCCTTTACGGGCCGCCAGCCGAATGTTGTAGCGGGTCTTCGGCTTCATCGCTGCCAGCAGCGCTTCTTCGGACAGCGAAATATTGAGCAACACAGTGTTCTTGAATTGGATTTGCTGGGTTGAGTACCGCCATCCGCGCGTATTCAGCAATCGCTTTACCACTTGCCCCGGTGGATGAATAGGGGCGTCTTCGGCGGGGCCGCAGGCCAGTGGCACATCGGGGTCAATCTTAATGAAGATGGCCCGGTTTTGGCGCGCAAATGTCTCCAAATCCCCCAATACTTGCTGCACTAAATCTGGATCGGTGTAATTGCACGCCGGTCCCTTTGCAACGTAAAGCATGTTCCACGGTGTATTGAAGATGGGACGGCGCAAAATTTGCGCGGCTGCCAGAGGGTGGCCGGTTGCATTTTGCCATGCAAGTCGCGTGGGTTGCCATCCCCACCGGGCTTTGAACTCCCCCCATTCCCAGCGCTGCAACGCATGTGGGTTGGGGAGTTGCGCTAATAGGGTCTCCCAGGTTTGTTGGCGGGTAACAATGATGGGGGGCATAGATCACCCCGCTCGCCTTGCTAGTAATTTTGTGAACAAGGTGTACAGTGGTGGGGTGTAAACGTAATCAAACGCGCCTGCACTGTACACCACTTTCCCGCCAAAGCCACGTTTAAAGCGGTACACGCCCCACAGGGCATCGCTCCGATTGGCAAACTCGGCTTCCAATATTTCCAGAGGCGCATTGGGGATCCCCCACAAATCGTAGGTGTGGCATCCAACAGATTTAGCCCATTTTATCGCTTCCCATTGTAGCAAGTAGGCGGGCATTTTATTGCGGTGGGTGCTGCTCGATGCGCCGTACAGATAATAGGCTGCGCCATCCCAGGCGAACGTTATCAGCCCGGCCAGCGGTTCGCCATTGTACTCGGCCAGCAGCAGCGCGCGATTTTCTGTCGGAAATTGTTCCAGCGCGGCCTGATAATAGGCCAGGGAATGAATGCCAAAACCATCGCGGCGGGCAGTAATTTGGCTCAACCGATGGAACGTCTCCAGATCGGCCAGGGTTCCTGCTCGAACCGTAACGCCCTTGCGGGCAGCCAATCGGATGTTGTAGCGGGTTTTTGACTTCATCCCGGCCAGAATATCATCTTCTGCGGGGGTAATGTCAATGACAATGGTGGCCTTCGGTTGAACCGTGCGCCCCGAAACAAACCCTAGTTGCTTGAAATACGCACCAATGGTCGGTTGGTCGGTTGTGTCTGGTTCTATTTTTAAGAAGATGACACCCCAACGACGGGCGAATTTAACCAGCGTCTGTAAACTTTCTTTTACGCTGGGTTCATCTGTCCAATCGAGGGCAGGGCCTTTGGGAACATAAGCCACTCGCAAGCCCGGCGCCAGCCGCCTGAACAACACCTGTGTGGCAACGGCGTTTTGGGGCATGACCAATTGTTCGTTTGTCCAGCCAAATTGTGATTTAAATGCGGCCCACAGGGGTGACTGAAGTAGATGCATTGCTCAATTATACCTTTGATACGCGTCATTGCTAAATTTACGCTGTTGTTGTGGGTGCATTTTCGTGCGCCATTTCACTACCACTAGAAATATTTTTCATGTTCTGCCAAGTATGTTAAAATTGGCCTGTTTTGACTTAAACAAGGATGTGGTTTTTCAACGTGGCAAAAATCCTCACACGTTTAAGATTAGCAGATTTAGATAATTGCAAATGCATAATCAAAGGAGAGGCGTATGCAGAATGAGTATATCTTTATAGGCATTCTAGCTTTGTGCGCAGTTCTGTTGCCCGTCGGTGGGTTGGGGATGGCCTGGATGATGCGGCCGCACAAACCCAATCCGGTAAAGAGCAGCACGTATGAGTGCGGCATAGAAACCATTGGCGATACCTGGGTGCAGTTTAAGGTTTCGTATTACATTTACGCCCTGGTATTTGTGGTGTTTGATGTGGAAGCGGTATTTCTGTTCCCCTGGGCCGTGGCCTACAATCAACTTCCCCTCTACGCTTTGCTTGAAGTAATTGTCTTTGTAGGAATTTTGTTGTTTGCCCTGATCTATGCCTGGCGCAAAGGGGCTTTACAGTGGATTTAGCTTTTTAGGGGACTGGGCATAACATTGTATTGTCCGGTTTTTAATTTGCGCGTTGCACACACGGAGACATGGTTTTATGGAACAACTAATCAACTGGCTCGCTAATCTCTTAATTAATTTATCGTGGTGGCCGTGGCCTGGCAAGGTTTCGGCTATTTTTATTGTTTGGATTGTTTATGGTTTTGTCCTGGCCCTGGTCGTGGCTCCGGTGGCGATGATTGTGCTCACCTGGCTGGAGCGAAAGATTATTGCCCGTATTCAAGACCGCATTGGCCCTAATCGAGCTGGCCCGTTTGGCTTGCTGCAGGCAGTTGCCGATGCGATTAAAATGATGACCAAAGAAGACACCACCCCCGACGGCGCAGACCGGATACCCTTCAATATCGGTCCGGCGTTAACCGCTGTTGCCGCGATTATGATTTACGCCGTTTTGCCGGTTGCTCCGGGGGTTATTGGTACAGATTTGAACATTGGCATTTTTTACATTGTGGCCGTCGGTTCGTTTGGGGTACTGGGCATGTTGATGTCTGGCTGGTCTAGCAACAACAAGTACGCCCTGTTGGGGGCGTTCCGTGCTGTTTCGCAACTGGTGTCGTATGAAGTGCCGATGGTACTCTCGCTCATTACCGTTACCCTGGTTGCCGGCTCAATGTCAACCGTAACCATTGTAGAAAAACAATCGCTGGCAAATGGGGGATGGTATCTTATTGCTATGCCACTGACCTTCATCATCTTCTTCCTGTCTAGTGTGGCCGAGGTGGGACGTTCGCCTTTTGACCTGCTGGAGGCCGACAGCGAGATTGTAGCCGGTTTCCATGTGGAATACAGCGGGATGAAGTTTGGCCTGTTTATGATTGCTGAATACGTTCATGCCCTGGCCGTTGCCGCTTTAAGCGCCACACTGTTTTTGGGTGGCTGGAACGGCCCGTTTGTAGGGCAGGCTACAGCGGCATCGCCGCTGCTGGGAGCGGTGCTGGGTCACTTTTATTTTTTGCTCAAGACCGGCGTCTTTGTGTTCATTTTAATGTGGTTCCGGGGGACACTGCCACGCCTCCGTATTGACCAGTTGCTTGACTTTGGGTGGAAATTCCTAACTCCGGTGAGTTTACTTAACTTAATGGTGATGGCGTTTGTGGTTAAATTGTTCCAACCGGCCAGTACAGCGGGGGTGGCAATTTCGGCGGGGCCGCTGGCGAGTTGGGGCGGCATTGGGCAAACCGCGACGCTGCTGCTGGCAAACTTATTGGTGGCCTTCATTGCATCGCTGCTTGTGCGTAGCTTTGCCCGTCGCAGCCGGGCAGCGGGTCTTCGCTCTGTGGCCGCGGTAAAAAATTAAATTCAATGTTAAGGCAGGACATTTATGGCTGAACAAATAATTTTCATTATATTCACAATAATTGTTCTGGGCGGCGGCCTGGGCGTGGTCACCACCAAGAACCTATATTATATGGCCCTGTTTTTGAGCCTAACGCTCAGTGGAATGGCCGGATATTTTGTGCTGTTGGATGCCGGCTTTCTGGCAGCGGTGCAGGTGGTGGTTTATGTGGGGGCCATTGCAATTTTAATTTTGTTTGCCATTATGCTGTCGCGCAAACTGATGACCACTAATGAGCCACAAACCAACCGCCAAACCTGGTTGGCCGCAATTGTGGCTCCCCTGCTGTTTTTGGCGTTGCTTTATGTGCTGATTAACGTGGCTTGGCCCATCAGCACCGCCGCCCCCGCAGGGAACGCACTGACGCTACTTGGATTAAGCTTTTTGGGAAGTTACGTGATTCCCTTTGAAGTTGTCTCCGTGTTGTTGTTTGTTGCGTTGATTGGCGCAATAATCCTGGCCAGAGACGTAGATTCAGGGAGGGAATAAACAATGCTTGCAATTCCTTTATCTTGGTGGGTCAGCGTGGCAACTGCTTTGTTCATCATTGGGTTGTACGCCGCATTATCCAGAAAAAACGCCATTGCTATTTTAATTGGCCTGGAACTCATGTTAAACGCCGTGAATATCAATCTGGTAGCATTTAATCGGTACATTACCCCGCAAAATGTCACTGGCCAGATATTTGCCGTTTTCGTCATCGCCATCGCCGCTGCCGAAGCAGCCGTCGCGCTGGCGATTATCATCGCTGCTTACAGACGGCGAGCCACCGTTAATGTAGAAGAACTGGATACAATGAAATTCTAGCGGTTTACGATTGCAAATTCACCGGGAACCTGGCGGAACAATTCCTTCACGTGAATCACGCATCAAAATCGTAAATTAAGAGAGGTATTCTTTTATGGAACAGATATTCTCGCTCACACCCTTAATCCCTGTGTTCCCGCTGCTGGCATTTGCAGCCATTGTTTTGGGGGCCAACAAAAATAATAAACTGAGCGCAGGTCTGGCTATTGGCGGCATTTCTTTATCCACGGTAGTCTCACTTCTGGTTGTGTACGCCACAATTGCCGCCGGCCATCCCGTCCAAATTGAAGGTTGGTCGCTGTCCGTGCCGTGGATGCCCACCGGGACCACTATCTTCTACACCGGCTTCGCCGTAGATGGCTTTACGGCGGCAATGCTTTTCATGGTTCCGTTGGTGTGTACGTTGATTTTCATCTACTCAGCAGAATATATGGAAGGCGACTCCCGTTACGCTCGTTTTTTTGCCTACGTTTCCCTGTTCGCTTTTGGGATGCTGACCCTGGTTGTGGCCGACGACCTGTTGCTCCTCTTCATCGCCTGGGAAATTATGGGGCTGTGTTCTTATCTGTTGATTGGCTTCTGGTTTGAAAAAGACAGTGCCAAAAAAGCAGGCCTGAAAGCTTTTTTAACAACTCGCATTGGCGACGTTTTGCTTTTTGCCGGAATGTTGTTCCTCTTTAGCCAAACCGGCACACTCACCTTCCGCCAAATTTTTGAGCCGGAAACGCTGGCGAAACTGAGCAATACCTTAATTTGGGGTTTTCCCGCTGCAACCGTCATTTCACTGCTTGTTTTCGGCGGCGCGGTGGGCAAAAGCGCCCAATTCCCCTTGCACGTGTGGCTGCCAGACGCAATGGAAGGCCCCACGCCCGTCTCGGCAATGATCCATGCGGCAACAATGGTTTCTGCGGGCGTGTATCTGGTTGCGCGCATGTTGCCCCTGTTCGCCGTTGTGGAAACAAGCGCGTTGCAGTGGGTGGCGATTATTGGCGCAATTACCGCCTTTTTTGGGGCAACCATCGGAGTTGCGCAGAACGACATCAAGCGCGTGCTGGCCTATTCCACCATCAGCCAGTTGGGGTACATGATGATTGGCCTGGGGTTGGGCGGTTTTTTGGCGGGGATTTTTCATTTGCTCACCCACTCCTTCTTTAAAGCGCTGTTGTTCCTGGGGTCCGGTTCGGTGATCCACGCGATGGAACACGGCGCCCACCACGCCGGCGATCACCACACCGACCCGCAAGACATGATGAATATGGGCGGACTGGCCGGCAAGATGAAACGGAGCTACCTTGCGTATTTGATGGGTACGCTGGCGCTGGTGGGAATTTTCCCGTGGGCAGGCTTTTGGAGCAAAGACGAAATTCTGGCCGAAGCGTGGCATCAGGCGCAGGGCTTTAATTTTAGTAGCCTGGCTTTTTGGGCCTGGCTGGCCGGAACGCTGGGCGCATTTGTCACCGCACTCTATATGGGTCGCCAAATTGGATTGGTCTTCCTGGGCAAACCGCGCACCAAACTGGCCGAGCACGCTCAGGAGCCGGGCAATCGTATGACGCTCCCCTTGCTGGTGCTGGCCTTCTTTGCAACCTTCCTGGGCTTCATCAACGTGCCAGAAAATGTGCCCCTCATCGGCAACGGCTGGTTGCATCACTTTGCGGGCTTTGTTCACGAAATGAGTGGCACGCTTAACCTGGAAGCCCTGCCGCTTAACTATACGGTGGCCATTGTCTCCACATCTATTGGATTGCTTGGCTTTTTCTGGGGCATTGCCCTGTACCGCAATTTGCAAGCCGGGCAAGAAGATCCTCTGGCAAAGGCATTGGGGCCAATTTTCACCCTGTTGAAAAACAAATATTATGTGGATGAATTCTACTTCAAATTCATCATCAACCCTGTGGTAGAACTGGCAACACTGTGTGCCAAGTTCGATTACGATTGGGTCATCAACCGCATTGTTGATTTTGTGGGCAACACCGGCAAATGGCTGGCAACCTTCAGCGGTGAATTTGATCGCATTGTTATTGACGGATTTGGCGTCATTGGCACGGCACGGTTGTTCCGTTGGATGGGCAAAGAATTACGGTTAACCCAAACCGGACAGGCGCAAAACTACCTGATGGTTATTGCGCTGGTCTCGCTATCGTTGATAGGCGTTTATCTATTTGGCGTTGGCTTTTAATGGAACGTAACTCCATTGTGAATTAATAACTGTAAGTTTCATTGGGAGGAATCACCATAATGAACATACCGTTCATCATCACCTTAATTACCTTTATCCCGCTGGCGGGTGCGATTTGGGTCTTGTTTATCCCCAGCGAAAATGAGAAAGGTATCAAAAATCTGTCCATCATTGTTAGTTTAGTGCCGCTGGTACTGTCTTTTTTGCTCTGGCTGGGTTACAGTCATGCTCAGGGTGGGTACCAGTTTGTTGAAGATTATGCCTGGATACCTAGCCTAAAAATTCACTACCGCGTTGGGGTAGATGGTTTGAGTATCCCCCTGGTATTTTTAACCACGCTGCTGACAACACTTTCACTTTGGTACAGTGCCAAAGTGATTAAGTACCGCGTTAAAGAATTTTTCTCTCTATTTCTAATCCTGGAAATGGGATTGCTGGGCGTGTTTATTGCGCTGGACCTGGTATTGTTCTACGTTTTTTGGGAAATCGAGCTGGTTCCGATGTTCCTGATGATTGGTATTTGGGGACAAAAGAAAGATCGGCCCCAATACTCGGCCATTAAGTTCTTTATCTACACGTTGATTGGCTCGGTGGCGATGCTGCTGGCCTTCATTGGCATTTTCCTGAACACCGGCACATGGGACATCACTGCTATTCCGGGGCTGCTCACCTTAAGCCCCACATTGGCTGCGGTAGCCTTCTGGGCGATTTTTGTTGCCCTGGCGATTAAAGTGCCGTTGTTCCCGTTCCACACCTGGCTGCCCGATGCGCACACGGCTGCACCCACTGCTGGCTCTGTGATTCTGGCGGGCGTGCTGTTGAAGCTGGGTGGCTACGGTATGATTCGCATTTTAATTCCCTTCTTTCCAGAAACATTCCGCTCCTTTGCCATCATTGTGGCCGTACTGGGGATTATCAGCATGATTTACGGTGCGCTGGTGAGTATGGCGCAATGGGACCTGAAACGGCTCATCGCATATTCCTCGGTTAGTCACATGGGTTACTTTATGTTGGGGGTGGCTGCATCTGTTTACTTTGGCGACCTGACCAGCCGCACCCTGGCGCTGAACGGCGCAATTTTGCAAATGTTCAACCACGGCATCATCACCGGCGGTCTGTTCTTTCTGGTGGGTGTAATTTATGAGCGTACTCACACCCGTGACCTGAAAGCGTTTGGCGGTCTGAGCAGCCGCACCCCCAAATACTACGGCATCATGATGGTCACGGCCTTTGCCTCGCTAGGATTGCCCGGTTTGGCCGGATTCATCAGCGAACTTCTGGTCTTCCGGGGCGCGTTCGCCACGATGCCAACCATCGCCATCATCGGCGTGCTGGCCATTGTGTTAACCGCGGGCTACATTTTGTGGAAGATTGTCCAGTTTGTTTTCCTGGGCGAATTTAGCGAAGAGAAATGGAACAAGATTTTCGATGTAAAGCACTGGTCACTGGGCGAAGATATTGCCCCCTTTGAGGTTATCACGATGGTTCCGCTGCTGTTTGGAATGGTCCTGATTGGTGTCTATCCATCGGTAATCTTGAACACCATCAATCTGGCCAGCCATACCATTTTAAGCAGCGCGTTTTAGTCTCGCTGGGTCTCAAGTATTCGGGGTAATACCCGTCAGGATTGGAAGCGATATTCCCGGATGATTGAGAAGTTACACTGAAAAATCTAATTGCGACTTGGGAACGCCAAGCATTATCAACACTCCTTAAAAAGGAGGTCTACATTGAATAATTTACTACTGCTATTACCGGAAATTGTACTGCTTGTTTTTGCTTTTGTGATTTTTGGGCTGGATATGGCCTGGAAAGATCGAGACAGAGCCAGAACAACGCTCCCAATCTGGGCGCTGGTGGGCGGATTGACCGCATTTGTCGCCACGATTTTTGTTTGGGTGCAGGCAAATTCCGGCGCTATTCAACTGGCTGTTATTGCCACAGACGCCGGAAACAGCGTCCCGATGCTGGCAATGGACCAGTTTTCAATGTTTTTTAAAGTTTATGCCACCCTCACCGTTACGCTGGTTGGGCTGGTGGCAATGGACTACGTTCAGGCCAAAATACGGTATGCCGGCGAATTTTACGCCTTGATTTTGCTGGCCGGCCTGGCCTTGATGCTGGTGGCGAGTTCAACCAATTTGGTGATGATCTTCCTTTCATTTGAGTTTCTCTCAATTACCAGCTACTTGCTCACCGGCTACTTGCGCGACAATGAACGCTCTGTTGAGGCGGCGCTGAAATACTTTTTGTACGGCGCAGTGGCCAGCACGGTGATGCTGTTTGGCTTTTCGCTAATTTACGGTGCAACCGGCTCTGTTGACTTGCATGAAATTGCTGTGGCACTCTCTGCGGCGGATGCGTCCATCAACCAATTCCTGGTCATCCCGGCGTTGATGTTGATTATGGTGGGACTGGGTTTTAAGATTGCGCTGGTTCCGTTCCACCAGTGGTCGCCGGAGGCATACGAAGGCGCACCAACACCCGTCACCGCGTTTCTCTCGGTGGGGCCGAAAGCAGCGGGGTTTGCTTTGCTGGTGCGAGTTATGATTATTGCCTTCCCGGCGTTTGCACACACCGCCACGGCTAATTGGGTTGCCATGTTAAGCGGCATCTCGATGCTTACAATGACCTTTGGTAATGTGGTGGCAATATGGCAAAAAGACCTCAAACGCCTGTTTGCCTATTCCAGCATCGCGCACGTTGGCTATATGCTCATCGGTGTGGTAGCCATTGCCCCGCAATACGTTGGCGGCACACCCTTTATTACCGGGTGGAGCCAGGGTCTGAATGGGTTGCTGTTTTATCTGCTGGCCTATCTCTTCACCAATATCGGCGCCTTTGCCGTCATCATTGCCGTAGAAAACAAAACCGGCTCCAGCGATATGAGCCAGTATGCCGGGTTAATTAAACGCGCTCCCTATTTAACCATTGCGTTCTTTATCTTTTTGCTCTCTCTAATTGGCATTCCTCCCACAGCCGGATTTATGGGCAAGCTGATGGTTTTTGGCGCGGCAATCAACCAGCAAATGTATGTGTTGGCGCTAGTGGGTATTATTAACAGCGCCGTATCTGTGTACTACTACTTTGCCATTGCCCGGCAAATGCTTTTTACACCTTCTGAAGATACCAGCCCCTTGCCAGTTGGCGGAGCATTGAATGCCGCCGTCACCGTTTCGCTGGTGCTGGTGCTGGGGATGGTACTTTGGGCGCAGCCATTTATCAACTGGGCGGCCAATTCTGCGCATCTTCTGGCTTCAACATTTTAGGTGATTATGTTTCCGGATTGCAAAGGGAAGCCAATTGGCTTCCCTTTTTTAATAGAGGAAATTCAGGTATAATCTACTGGCGTTTGGCGAAAATTGTATTGTTTGCTCATAGACGATCAAGAATGAATAGTATCCCAAAGGAGACCCAATGGACCAGGCTGTTTTTAACACGTTAACCGAACTGGAAATGCGCGACGAAAAAGAACGAGTACAAAATCTCCCCGGCAGCCAGCGGATTCAAGCGCTGCACCCGGATTCGGCGAAACTGCTGTACATCACTGCGCTGGGGGCGCACGCAAAAAACATCGTCGAAGTGGGAACCAATCGCGGGTACTCAACTATCTGGCTGGCATTGGTGGCGCAAAAATACGGCGGCAAAGTTGTTACCTGTGAGCTGGAACCAGTGAAAGCAAATGAAGCACGTCAGTATTTTGAAAAAGCAGGGGTATCTGAATACATTGAAATTCTGGTGGGCGACGCGCGCGAAACGCTGCGCGGGCAGACTGAACCGGTGGACTTGCTGTTTATTGACGCCGCCAAAGGACAATACGAAACATATTTCGATGTGGTTTACAAACGCTTGCGACCGGGGAGCATTGTGGTTGCCGACAATGCCATTTCGCACGGGGATGACCTGCTGGACTACATTATGTACATGCAAAATCATCCCAATTTAGAAAGCGTTACCGTCCCCATTGGCCGGGGGCTGGAGATTAGCGTGAAAATCAGCGCGTAAATGCAAACGATCGGAAAGATCATTGTTCTTTTTTGGGATGGTGTTGGCCTCGGTGATGACGATGCCGGGGCCAATCCCTTTGTGCAGCACCCCGCCCCGTTTTTGCGCCGGTTGCTCAATGGCGCGCCGATAGTGCGCACAGCAGCAGGCCACAGTGGCGAGCAAGCAACCTTGCTGGGGCTGGATGCCACACTGGGCGTTGCCGGCTTGCCGCAATCTGGCACGGGGCAAACCGCCATTCTCACCGGGCAGAATGCCGCTGCTCACCTGGGCCGACACGATGGCCCCTACCCCAACGCAGAGTTGCAGGCAATGCTGGCAGCGAGCAATCTGTTTCAGCAATTGCTGGCATTGGGTAAGCCTGTGGCTTATGCCGGTGCTTATCCAGATCGGTTTTTGCACCGCGTAGAACGCGGCACGGCTCGCCTCAGCGCCAATACCCGCGCTGCACTCTCTGCGGGGTTAAAATTGCGCGGCCCCGCCGACCTGCAAGCGGGGCGCGCTGTTTCTGGCTTGCTAACCAATCGCTATTGGCAACGCTGGGGATACAACATCCCGCTGCTCACTGCCGAACAAGCAGGGGTGCAGTTGGCCCGTTTAAGCGCCGACTACGCGCTGACGTATTTTGAATTGTGGTACACTGATGTCATTGGACACAAGCAGGATATGATACGGGCCGGAGAGTTGTTGCAATTGCTAGATGATTTTCTGGCGGGGATTTTTGGCGCAATCAATCTCTCTCACACGCTGCTGCTGGTTGTCAGCGACCACGGCAATTTTGAGAACTTGCGCACCAGACAACATACGCGCAATCCGGCCTTGTGCCTGGCCATCGGAGCGGGACACCCGTCAGTAGTTGACAGGCTGGCAGCCCTCACCGATATTGCCCCTTTTGTGCTCGATGCGCTGGCGTGACCGGGTGCGGTAGCCGCTATACTTGTGGCGGGTAGCCGGTTATCTCTCGAATTTCTTCGTAGAGGGGTTTTAGTTTGCGATACATGCGTTTGTAAATTCGATGGTAGAGGGCGTCGTAAATTTTATGTGTCGCCAAATCAGGGTCAAACACCTGCCCTACGTGCGTCATTTCTCTGACAGCCGTCTCAAAATCAGTATGCAACCCTACGCCCACGGCGGCGTCAATGGCGGCGCCCAAACCTGATGTCTCGTAGGTGTGTGGCCGCGCTGTGGGCAGGCCAAACACATCGGCGGTGATTTGCAGGGCGGCGTCGCTTTGTGAGCCGCCGCCCGCCACGCGCAGTTCGGTAATGGGAATTTTGCTGCGCCGTTCGGTGCGCTCTTTGCCCTCCCGTAGCGCGTAGGCCAGGCCTTCCAATATTGCCCGATACACGTGCGCTTTGGTGTGCACATCGCCAAAGCCAATAATGGCTCCTTTTGCTTCTGGGCCAGGAATCTTCACCCCTGGCGACCAGTACGGTTGCAACGTCAAGCCCATCGAACCGGGGGGCACCTGTTGCACCAGCTCGTCAAACACGCTCTCCGGCGCAACGCCGCGTTTCTCCGCAATGCTCTTTTCTCGATATCCAAACTGTTCTTTAAACCAGCTTACCATCCAAAAACCGCGATAAATTTGCACTTCTAAACTGTAGGTGTTGGGAACGGCCGCCGGATACGGTGGGATCAGCGGGATGACTTCTATGTATTTGCGATGGGTGGTATTGATTGTTGCGGTAGTGCCGTAGCTCAAACAGCCAATATGGGGATCAAGACAGCCCGCACCTGTCACTTCGCACGCTTTGTCGGCGGCGGCAGCAATGAGCGGCAAACCGGCGGGAATGCCTGTGGCTTCTGCGGCCTGGGGGGTAATTTGCCCCAGTTGACCGGCTGGTGGAACCAGGTCGGGCAAGTAAGAGGGCGCTATCGGCACGGCTTGCCACTTCCAATCCCACCGGGACGCCCAGCGCAAATGTTTGTAATCAAACGGCACGTAACCCACCTGACACCCAACCGAATCGACAAAATTGCCGGTTAATTTATGGGTGAGGTAGCCGGAAAGAAATAGATACTTATGCGTGCGCTCCCAGATTTCGGGTTGGTGTCTCCGAATCCAGTTAGATTCTGCTTCTGCCTGGAAATACGCCACCGTATCCGCCATCCTCACCAGCTTGAAGGCCAACCCCCACAGCCCACCGACGCGCTTTTGTCCCTCCGTGCGGCGTTGGTCGAGCCAAACAATGGCCGGACGCAGCGGATTGCCCTGCCGGTCAACATTAATCATTGTGGCGCGCTGCGTGGTCAGCGCTACGCCGGCAATGGCCGCTTTGGGAATACTGGTTTTGGCCCAAAGCTGTTGACATGCCTGACCCAGTGATTCCCAGTAGTATGCGGGTTGTTGCTCTGCCCAACCGGGGCGCTCGGCGTGGTAGGGGATGAGGGAAACCTGAGCCTTATCTACCAACTTGCCCCGCGCATCGAACAGCAGCGCCCGCACACTTTGCGTTCCATTGTCAATTGCCAGAATATAATCTTTGGTCAAGATTTCTCTCCTCTGGGCCGATTACGGCAAATATACCCGCAGCATCGTTGTGCGTGTGTGCGCGGTAATGGTAAAATCGCCCTGCGCTGCCGGAACCAGACAAAAGCGAATGCGGGGCAGGTCAACGGGGGTGGTTGATGCCGCAACAAGCGATGTGTGGCCTTCCACCGTACCCCAAATTTCCATAGTATCTCCATTGGTGTGCCCCCTAAAGCTTGCCCCGGTTTCAAATTCCACTTTCTCCACCACAAAATACCGGCAGCGACTGATCTCGGCCCGCGTCACGCCATCGGCCCGTGCCACAAGTTGCGGCCGATAGGGTGTTGGTTCCACCTGGCTAAAATTAATCACGTCAATGGCCCGGTCAATGTGCAGCGGACGTGGTTTTCCGTCGGCTCCCCGGCGACCCCAATCGTACACCCGGTACGTTACATCTGAATTTTGCTGAATTTCTGCCACCACTGTACCTTGCAGCAGCGCGTGAACCGATCCAGCCGCCACAAAAATGGCATCACCAGCTTTTATCGGCAAAAAATGAAGCTGATTTTCCAGTGTGCCTGCCTCAATGGCCCGCCGAAACGACGCCGGCGTAACATCGGGCTTCAGGCCGAAGATCAACTGGGCGCCCGGTTCAGCGTGCAGCACGTACCACATCTCCGTTTTGCCCAACTCCCCGCCTTCGTTCGCCAGCGCGTATTCATCTTTTGGGTGTACCTGCACCGACAGGTTTTTGTTAGCGTCCAGTAATTTAATTAACAGGGGGAATTTGTTCCGTTCCAGTGCCCATTGTGCTCGTGTCCCTACCAGGGCTGCTCCCAGCTTCTGCAACAGCTGTGGCAGCGACTGCCCGCTCAGCGGGCCATTGTTCACCACTGTGGCGGCAGTGGGGTGTCCCGATATTTCCCAGCTTTCGGCGGTGATGCCGGGCGGCAGCGATCGGTTGAACAGTGTTTCCAAATGCCGCCCCCCCCAAATGTAATCTCGCAACTGAGGAGTGAACGTGAGTGGATAAATGGGTGTGTTGGTCATAAAAGATCCTCCAGCAGTGGAATTGGCCGAATTTGCGTTCGGCAAACCCTGGAATGTCGCAGCTCCATTTTGGATTGATAATTATGAATTGTCAATTAGTGCCTCCGTATTCTCCGTGCTATAATCTAACACCGTAAATTTAAGAACCGCACGGTTTAATCTATGTACATTCGGCAAGAGAAAAAAAATAAGACGTCTGTTTTTAGAGTTTTGATTTTAACGGTATTGATTTTGTTGGGGTTGTGGTTTATTAAAGAACAGCCAGAATGGGCGCGTCCCTTTGAACCCACACCCACGCCAACGTTGCCGGCAACATATTATACCAACGATGGTGACATTCTTTTTGCTGACGGCCGCTTGCAAGAAGCCATTCAAGCTTATGAGCAAGCCATTACCCTTGAACCAGATAACGATGTGCCGTACATTCGACAATCAAAGCTGCTTGTCTTTGCGGGAGACACCGCCAAAGCATTGGAGCGAGCGGAACAGGCCGTTTTGCTCAATCCCGATAGCGCCGAAAATTTGGCCGGATATTGCGAGGCATTGGATTGGGAGGGTCAGTATGGCAAAGCCTTTGATGTTTGCGAGTGCGCGGTTGAGCAAGACCCCACCTACGCTCCCGGCTACGCCTACCTGGCAGAAATCCACGCTGACCAGGCCGGGTGGGTTGCGGCCCGGAAGATGGCCAAAAAGGCGCTTGATGTGGATTTTCAAAACCCGGAAGCGCATTACAATATGGGGTACGCGCTAGAAGTGCAGGGGCGCTATGCCAGTGCCGTGGAATTTTATGAAAATGCCATCACGCTGCGGCCCAAATTGGCCCCCTATTATATGGCCGCCGGCCGAAATTACTACTGGCTGGGCCAACTGAACAAAGCAGCCGACCGGTTTGAAGAAGCAATTAAACTTGACCCCACCAACGCCGCGGGCTATGATCAACTCGGCTGGACATACCACGCTCAGGGACAGGATACGCGCGCTATAGACGCATTGGAGCAGGCCATCAGCGTAGACGCTACCCACGCCAGGGCTTGGGGACGGCTGGGAACAATCTACTACCTACGTCAAAATTACGAAGAGGCGCTTAAAATTTTACCCACCGCCATAGAGCTGTCGGAAAACGAATTTTTGGCTAGGGCGCGACGTATAGAAATCTTTACCCAGGTTGACGGAGCCTCTGGGCCAGAAACCGTACCTGTTTTGCAGGGGCGATTGGAGCATAATCTTGTTGAGCAAACACAAACACTCACGGCAAAAATCACGCCCATCCAGTGGGCCCAAAGTACCCCCAAATCTCAGGCTGCCGGTACGTGCGGGCAACTCATTGCCCGCAATATCAACGAGCAGGTTGCGCTCACCAGCCCCATTCAAGACATCGCTTTCAATCAGGCGTTCAGCCAAACCACCGGCACGGCCACGCTCAACATGAACACCGGCGAGGTGTCGATTAACCTGAACAAGTTGCCGCGCCCACAGGCCGTCCCTTACGAAGTGAAACTGAATTTTCGCCCTGACACACAAGAAAGCCTGGGGTACATCCAGCCAGACGCCAATAATCAGGTCAATGCGAAGTTCACTATCACCACCAAAGCTGGCGCGCCGGTTGAATATTATTACGAATTAGGCTTATCATATGCTTACCTTCGCCCGCCGCAGTGCGAGAAGGCTGTTCCCTGGCTGCTGAAGGCCGTAAAAAAGGACCCGGCGTATTTCAACCCGGCCTGGGAAGGGTTGAGGATTTGCCCTAGCGAAGATTCACCGCCCACGCCACTTCCCACTGCCACTCCCACGCCGGAAGAAAATACGGGGAGTTGACGTCTGGGACATCAACAATACTGGCATTCGATGAAAAATTTGCGGCTGCGCCGTGCTATGCTATTATCATTGCCGTAAAAATATTGCGAACAGTCACACTTACATGGCAAATCAAGAAACTATTCTTTGTACAAATTGCAATACACCCTATTCAATCAATGCTCAAACTTGCCCCAATTGTGGACATCCCAATCCAATAATTGTTGAGAATTTTGAGACCGACGACGTTTTTGAAGTCGTATCACCGCGCCGCTGGTGGCGCAGTAAACCAGGGTGTGGAAGCATTGTTGTTTTTTTGCTGCTGATTTTGGCCGGCATTGTATGGGGGGGCTACGATGGTCTGAAAGAACAGGCCACACGTCGACAGGCAGAAATCGACCGGGGCTACCAGCAAGCGCTGGCCTACGTGGACAACAACGAAACTGAGCTGGCGATTGCAGAACTCAATCGCCTTTTAACGCTTGCTCCTGCCAACCAGCAGGCCAGAGAACTGCTGACAAAATTAAAAACCACACCGACGTCTACCCCGATCACCAGTTCCGAGCCGCGCCGCAATGTGGCGGAAGGCCTGTACAACCAGGCCAAATCGCTAATGCTACAGGGCGATTGGCAGCAGGTTGTTGAACTTCTGTCTCAGGTAAGGGACATCGACCCCACCTATCAACCCGCCACAATTTCAGAGGCATTGTACAATGCAAATTATGAATTGGGCCTGCGTTTAGTTACCGAAAACGATTTGCCCGGCGCGTTGCACGCACTCGATAACGCGTTGGTTGAGCGTCCCAACGACCCTGCCGTAACGACCGAATGGGAAAAAGTTTCGCTGTATCTTTCTTTAGATACAGCCGACACCACAAACTTTGAAAGTACGCTGGTGATTTTAAACCGGCTCTATAATATGGACCCGGGTTTTGTCGATGTAAAAGATCGTTTGCGCAATACCTACAAAAACTATGGGGATTCTCTTGCTAGCCAGGGCGAGTGGTGTCTGGCGCAAGCCCGTTATGAATCGGCCTTAGCGTTGCAGCCAGACAGCGCCCTGGACAAGGTGGCTAAAGACACTGAATTTAGATGCAAAAATGTGCAAAAAGCAGCGCTTGCACCCACTCCCACCCCCACTACTGCGGCAAGTACGTTCCCAATTACACCTACCGTCACGGTCACAGCGTCTACCGGAATAACTGCCGAAATATCTACTATTGGCGGCAACGGAAAAATTTATTTTTCACGTTTCAACAACACAGATAATCTTTGGGAAATGGTAACGATTGCCATGTCCACCGGGAAAGAGCAAATTTTATTCAGCAACGGCGTGCAACCTTCCGTAAATAGCAGCAGCACTCTGTTGGAATACCACAGCCTGCTCCCTGAAAGTGAAGGAATCCACACATTTAACCTTGCCACAGGCGAAGATATCCGCACCACCACTTTTGCCGAAGACGTTCTTCCGCGCATAGGCGCCAGTACGCAAAAACTTGTTTTTGCTTCGCAGCGCTCTGGCGACAGACGGTGGCGTATTTTCACCACCTTTGCCGATGGGAAAAGCGATGCCGTTGTTCTTACTGAAGGACGAACACCGGCATTATCTCCCGCCGGTGATTACATCATCTACCAGGGCACAGACCCACAGGGCAACAATCCCGGTCTGTACAAAATACCGGCCACAGGAGGCGACGCCACCCGCCTCACCACCAAGCAGAGCGATCGCAGTCCGGCCATTGCTGCCAGTGGGCAAATTGCTTTTATGTCAGCACGAAACGACAATTGGGATATTTTTCTCCTTCCCGCAGCCGGTGGTGACGCCGTACTGCTGGTGTCAACCCCCGGCAACGATGGTCTCCCGGCCTGGTCACCAGATGGAACACAGCTTGCTTTTGTATCGGATAAAGATGGCAGTTGGGGCATTTACGTTGCAAATATTGCCGATAAGACCATCCAAAAAGTGGCAGAGTGGGGAACGACCCACCCCGATTGGTTGTCGCAGCAAATTAGTTGGGGAAAATAGGAGAAAGCGGCGGCGAGATTTTGCAATAGTCGTGATAACCAGTGTGTCAGATTTTGAAAAAGCGCTGTTCTGGGCTATAATTTGCCCAGTTTGTGCGGGGTGTAGCTCAGCCCGGTTAGAGCGCTGCGTTTGGGACGCAGAGGTCGTTGGTTCGAATCCAATCACCCCGACCAGGTATGCGGGCGTAGTTCAATGGTAGAACATTAGCCTTCCAAGCTAAATATACGGGTTCGATCCCCGTCGCCCGCTCCTTGGGGCCCTTAGCTCAGTGGTTAGAGCCACCGGCTCATAACCGGTCGGTCGCTGGTTCGAGTCCAGCAGGGCCCACACAAAGCTCTATGCCAGCGCGTGGAGCTTTTTTGCTTTCAGACCGCGTGAATTATTACAGCGAATATCATAAAAATTGCCAGAGAATTATTGTTTATGGTAAAATAGATTTTTATGTGTGGGACTGCTGTAGAATCTTAAGGAGAAATGAGCTTTGGACTTGAGAAAAGTTGTTTTGATCCATCCCGGCAGAGAAGGCCGAATTTTTGGCAAGGCAACCGGCGCGCCTTACACACTGATGCGCTTGGCTTCGCTGGTTCCCGCCGAAATTCCGGTTGAAATTTGGGATGAAAATTTGGAACCACTTGACGAGCGGATTAAAAATGAACTGGGGCCCAATGACCTGGTGGGGATTACCTCAAAAACGCTGGCAGTTGAAACCGCTGAGCGTTTTGCTCACCTGGCCCATGCAGCGGGGGTGAAGGTGGTTGCCGTCGGCGGCGCGCATGCTACCCTGATGCCGGAAGATGTAGCCCGCTGGGCCGATGCGGTTTTCACTGGCGAAGCCTATTTCACCTGGCCACGACTCATTCAAGATTTTATCAACGACTCCGTTAAGCCGCATTACGATGATACTGAATGGGCGGAACTGGCCGGCATTGCGCGGCTCACCGATAGAGTGATTGCGCAAGTCGATGAAAATCGCAATTATTGGACGCCGATGCTGGAAATTACACGCGGGTGTCCGCGCAATTGCTCCTTTTGTACAGCCATTCGGGTGAGCGGGCAAAAAATGCGTTTCCGCCCGGTAGCAGAAATTGTGGAAGAAATTGAGCGACGCAAGATTAAACGCTTCTTCCTCACCGACGATAATTTTGGCCTGGCGTTCCGCCTGCGCCCGGATTATATTGAAGAGCTATTTTTGGCGCTGGAAAAGCTTCCACTGCGTGGCTGGACGGCCCAGGCCGAGATGATGGTTTCCCAATTTCCAGACCTGCTAGACCTGGCCCGACGCGCCCATCTGGACAAATTCTTCATTGGGTTTGAATCGGTAAATCCCAAAAACCGGCGCGAATTGGGCGGCAAAAGCAAAGGGCAAATACAACAATACAAAGAGACAATCACCAAAGTTCACCAGCACGGCATTGGCGTGGTAGGATTGTTTGTGTATGGCTTTGATGAAGATACACCGGAAACAATGTGGCAAACGTGGGAGTTTGCTCAATCTGCGGGGCTTGACAGTATGAGCCAGACGATTCTCACCCCCTATCCCGGTACGCCGTTCCGGGTGCAACTCATCAGCGAAAATCGTCTCATCCCCGATATACCCTGGCGGTTCTACGACACTGCTCATATTACGTATTACCCCCAACAGATGACGGTGGAAGAATTTGCTCGCGAATATGACAAGCTTTGCAAAACAGTCTACCATCCACTGCGCATCGCCCAACGAGGGTTGCGTTCCTTGTCTCGCATTTCCAAATACTCCCTAAAAATGGTGCCGCGCAAAACCTTCTCTAGTTTCAGCACCGATTATGGGTACAAGCGCACGTTTGAATGGCGGTATGTATCGTAACGCGGGCGAAGCTACTTTGCGAACAAACTGATTGACAATTTCAATTACTTCATTTGCAATGGGCGTGAAACGTAAAGTCTTTATAAAAAATGTCAAGTCCTGAAATAGGTTTACACAAAATAGTGATACTGCACATTAATTATTC
>CAYPUV010000035.1:0-23274 GCA_964413895.1 uncultured Anaerolineaceae bacterium | reverse complement strand
GCTCTGCGCCGTCCCAACGGGTGAAAGCCACCCGCTTGCCGTCGGGGGAGAGGGCCGGGTCAATACCGCTGGTGAGCCGGCGCAAATTACGACCGTCGCGATTAATCATCATAATATCGCCGCCACTTTTTAGCTGGATGAGCAATCGTCCCCCCGCCGATACGGCAATGTTGTTGCCGACTTCGGGGGTGACAACGCTGGCGGGCTGTGGCGTGTTCTCTGCTACCAGCGACAAGTCGCCCGACACATCCAGGAATTTGGGGTTCACCCAACCAATCACCCCAGCGCCAGTGCGGATATTCACCCAACCACTGGCGGCATCTACCGCCAAAATCGCCACCGTATCCTGCTGATGAATTTCTTGCAAGATGGGGAATGCTGCACCTGCACCACTGCGGACGTTCAACCCGTAGCTAGTGACAGTCCCCATCACGAGGGGCACCAAAGTGGCAGTGGGAGGCGCGGTTGTCGGCGTGGGCAACGCGGCAGACGTGTGCGCGGTGGGCGTTGCGGGGTCATTGTCGCTACTGACAATTAATTGCCGGGCCGCCAATTCTGCCGCTTGTTTGGGGAAGGGGGTAGCAGTGGGTGTGGGCTGCGTGGGCACAAGGGTGGGAAAATCGGCCAGTGTCAGCCGTTTTTCTGGCGCACGCTGTTCGCCCAGCGAACAAGCGGAGAGGATGGCTGCCAGCAAGATGATCATTAAAATTGAAGTGCATTTTTTCATATAAACCTCAATCTGGTTCAAGGCTACAAATTACGTCTCTGATGGTTGGTCAACTTTGGGGGTGGGGTTTTTGCCAGAAATCCAGTTAAACACCGTTTTCACCCAATCGCCAAACGCTTCCAAAATATTGTACAGCACCGGCGTGACCAGTAAGGCCATCAATCCGGCGGTGATTGCGCCACCCACCAGCACGGCTGCCAGCGGTTGGCGCGATTCGGAGCCGTCGGCGGTGCTGAATAGCACGGGCAGCAGCGCAAACACCAACGTGTTGGCAGTCATCGCAACGGGGCGCAATCGCAGGCGTCCCGCCTCAATCAGGGCCTCTTTGCGTGAGTATCCCCGCTCTTGCAACTGGTTGGCAAAGTCCACAATTAAAATAGCATTACGGGTAACAATGCCAAAGAGCATAATGACCCCCAGCAAAGAGAAAATGTTGAACGTATTGTTGGTGACAAATAAGCCCATTAAAATGCCCACCAGCGCCATCGGCAGAGTAAACATAATAGAGAGCGGTTGCAACAAATCCTGGTATAGTGCCACCAACAACATGTAAACCAAAATAACCGATAGCCAAATTGCGGAGATAAGCTGGGCAAACGATTCGCGCTGTTGTTTGGTTGCACCAGAGAATCGATAGCCATATTCCGGCGGGAAGGTAACTTCTTTGTCAATACGCGCTTCCACCTGATTGGCGACACCCCCAACGTTAGAGCCAATAACACCACTGCTAATGGTTAAAATGCGTTGACGGTTGTACCGATTAATAACTGAGGGGGTGAAGCTACGTTCAATTTGTGCCACCTGCCCCAGCAGAATTGGTTTCTTTTGCAGATAGCCCACCGGCATTTGTAGCAATTTCTGCAAATCCTGCCGCGAAGATTCATCCATGCGCAACACAATGTTCACTTTATCTTCGCCTTCAGGTCCATAATCACCCACATTACTGCCAGTGACGGCGGTGCGCAACGCGCTGGACACCTGTGCCGCCGACAATCCCAGGTCAGATAATCGCTGCCGATCAAGTTTAATTTTGGTTTCCGGTGCCCGGACAGCGTCCGTGTTCACCACGTCTACCGTGCCGGGCGTGGTGCGGATGATCTCTTCCACCTGATTGGCCAGGTCAATCAATACATCGGGGTCTTTCCCGTACACCTGCAAGCTCACGCCGGTTTCCATGCCGCCCACAAATCCGGCCGTGTCTACACTGATGGTTGCAGCGGGAATTTTTGATACTATCGGACGCAGGTCGTTGATAATTTCCCGCCGCGGGCGAATGCGATCATTTTTGTTGACCATCTGCACAAACACCGAAGCAACATTGCTGCCGCTGGACACACCGGAAAATATTGAGCTGCCGCCTCCGCCGCCCACGCGGGTGAGAATACTGACCGTTTCCGGCACCTCACGCAACACAATCTGCTCAACCTGCCGCGCCACCGCGTCGGTCACCTCCAGGCGGGTGGAAGGAGGCATTTCGATGTTGACGGTGAATTGTCCGTCGTCTTCCTGTGGCATAAATTCAAAGCCAATTTTGGGGGCTAACATCAGCGATGCCGCCAATACAGTAAACGCAATGACCAGCGTTCCAAGCTGCGTCCAGCCGTTGTGCAGTGAAAGACGGATGACTTTCCCATACAGGTTCGCCAGGAAATTGAACCCTTTTTCCCACCCGACGGTGAATTTATCCCACACCCATCCCACAGGGCGGAACAGTTTACCCAGCAGGCCGGCGAGTCCTGTGCGCAGGGTATCGTCTTCGCCCTCCCCTTTCAGCCAGTACGCCGCCAGCATCGGGGTCAACGTAAAGGACATAAAAAGCGAAAAGAGCGTCGCCACGGCAATGGTAATACCGTATGAGCGGAAGAACTGTCCCACAATGCCACTGGTGAACGCGACCGGCACGTACACCACCACATCCACCAAAGTGATGGCAATGGCTGCCCAACCAATCTCCGAGCGTCCCTCAATGGCGGCCTGAACAGGGTTCTTCCTCATTTTCAGGTGGCGCTCAATGTTTTCTAGCACTACAATTGAGTCGTCCACCAAAATACCAATGATGAGCGTCAGCGCCAGCAGGGTCAACACGTTCAGGGTGTAGCCTAGCGCCCACATCACCAAAAAGGTTGCCATCAGCGAGGTGGGGATCGCCAAAATAACGATGAAGGTACTGCGGAGGGTGTGCAGGAAAGCCAGCATCACCAACCCGGTCACCAGAATTGCCAGCATCAGGTCTTCTTCCACAGCCCCTACCGAGTTTTTGATGAAGTTGGAATCGTCGCTGACGATAATCGCTTGTGCGCCACCGGGCAGCGCTTTGTTGAGGGTGTTGAGCTGTTGTCGCACACTGTCTGCCACTTCAATCACGTTAGCATCGCTGGCTTTGACCACGCTGATGACCACCGTATCGCGTCCATTGTAACGTTGTAAAATGGAGGTATCTGCAAACGTATCTTCAACCGTGGCGACATCGCGCACGTACACCAACCCACCTGTATCGCTACCGGCAGGCGCCGGTGGCCTGCTACTGCCTCCGCGGGGGCTGGGTCCCCCCGCCAGCACCATATTTTCAACTTCTTGCAATGATTGGAAGCTGCCCACTGCACGGATGGTGGTTGCTGCGCGTCCTTCGTCCAATGTACCAATGGGAAAGGTGAGGTTATTGATGGCAAACGTCTGGTTGATGGAACTGATGGGCAGGTTGTACGCCGTTAATTTGTTGGCATCCAACTTCACCGCGATGATGCGGTCACGTCCGCCAGATACCGAAACCGAGGCCACGCCATTGACGGATTGCAAGCTCGGCTTAATTTTATCTTCCGCCAGTTTGAATAGCTCATCCTGCGATTGAGGTCCACTGAGGATGATATACATAATGGGGATGGCGTTAAAATCAGCCTTTACCACTGACGGTTCCAGAGCATCATCAGGCAAAGTTCCTTTTATGGCAGCAACCTGCCGTTCCACATCAATGGCAGCCTGATCACCATTCACGCCTTCTTGAAACGCAATCACCGCAAAACCAAATCCCTCATTAGAAGCCGATTGCACATAATCCACGCCCGGAATACCGGCAACGGCATCCTCAATCGGCTTAATGACCTTGTCTTCCACATCTTGCGGTGATGCGCCGGGATATGCCACCACCACCGACACAAAGGGAAGGTCAACCGGTGGGAAGCGGTCAACCTTCATCAGGGTAAAACCACGCCATCCCAGCACCGCCAAGGCCAGGATAATCATTAGCATCGTCAGGGGTCGTCTGACGGAAAGTTTGGTGAGTTCCATAAGTTACCTCAAAGAGCAGTTAGCTATCAGCTTTTTGCTGCCAGCTTAAAAAAGTTTATCTTTCGGGTTTCATGGTCACGCTGTATCTTTAATTCCTCATTCTACCCGCGCCGTAATTTCAACCGCCGCGCCGTCACTCAGCCCACTCAAGCCCGCCGTCACCACTGTTTCCCCCACCGAGAGGCTATCGTCGATGATTTCTATCCGTCCGTCGTCACTTAAACCGGTGGTGATGGGGCGCATCGTCACATGCTGCCCGTCTTCGGCTACTACAAATACCACCGTCTGTCCATCCACTTCGGTAACGGCAGAACGCGGGATCAGGATTACGTTGCTACGTTCGTCTAGCAGAATAGCAACATCGGCGAACATCCCGGCGTGCAACTTGCCGCTTTCATCCGCCACCGAAATTTTGGTAGAAAAGGTGTGGCTACTGGAATCGGCGACGGGAGCAATGGAGGAAATATACGCCGGAAAATCATCGTTGGGGTAGGCTGCCACTTTCAGCGCGGCAGGTTGTCCCTGGTACAGACTGGGCAACTGATTCTCCGGCACTTCTACTTTCACTTCCAGATTTTTAGAGATGAGCTTTACCGCAGGTGACTGGGGACTGGCCACGCCGCCCACCGTCGCATACACTTCGCTGATGATGCCATCAAACGGGGCACGCAGAACAACATTGTCAACCTGATACTGTGCCAGCGCCACAACGCCCTCTGCTTGAGACACGTTGGCCCGGGCCAACGCAAAATCTTCTTTTGTAAAGGGGTCCTGTGCCAGTTGCAAGTTTAGTTCCGCCTGGCGAACACCGGCTCGAAGCTGAGCCAGCGTGGTTGCATCCGGGTTGGCTTGCATATCGTAAGCCGCTTTAGCCGTCTCGTAGGCGATGGTGGCTTGTTCCAACTGCAACGCTTGGGGGGTTTGGCTCGCCTGTCCGGCCCACTTGATTTTGTCGTATTCATATTGAGCCAGTCGCAGGGCGGCTTCGGCCCGCGCTAAATTGGCGGCGGCAATCGTGCGCTCGTCATCGGTCATCGTGGTGACCCCCTCCATTTGCGCTTTGGCCGCGTCCAGTGCAGTTTTGGCCATATCAATTTGTTCCTGGCGGGGACCATTCAACATTTTTTGCAAATTGGTTTGGGCCACGGTTAAAGCAGCTTCCGCTTGCTTAAGTTGTGCTCTGTAGGTGGTATCTTCCACCCGCAGAATAGGGTCGCCGGCTCGAACTTCGTCACCGACCGCAACCAATACGTCTTCAATTGCACCGGAAACAATGCTCACCAGCGAGAGGCTTTGCACCGGCTGCAAGTTACCAGAGAACTCAAGTACATCGGCGATATTTCCGGTTCCCACTGCCGTAACCTCCACCGGCACGGGCGGCGTATCGGGAACACGAACCTGCGCTTCCGGCGCTGCCGAAGCAGTGCTGCAGCCGGCAATTGCGATGGCAAGTAGCAACATCACACTAACAATAAACCACGTTTTTCTATGCATATCACACTCCAATGGAATTTAAAATAATGTAAGTTTGTAGGGATTGTTTTCTTGAGTTTTGACAAAACTGAGCGGATCAGAGGCAAAAGTACGCAACCATTCTTTGGCAGTATCCAGCGTCAATTGCTCTGCATGGGGGTTTTGCTCCAGCAAGATGAGCAATATGTTATCGAGCATCTTTTCCAGTTTGTCAAGATCGTCTTCGGAGATTCGAGAGAATCCAGCCGGACTTTCATCGCGCAAATCGCGGTCAATTTCTTCAATCAGCACCACTGCTTCCGGCGTTGCTTCCACCAAAACGACCCGCCGGTCATTTTCGCTGCGAGTGCGACGCACCAACCCCATTTTCAACAACCGATTGACAACACCGGTCATCGTGGGCGCATCCTGGAACGTCACTTTTGTGAGCTGCTGCATTGTAGCAGGCTGCTGGTAGCGAACCAGCGCCGCGAGCGTGGCAAATTGTGGCTGCGTGAGATGATATTTTTGCAACCGCGACACCATCTGCCTAAACCCCAGCCAGACCAACGTAAAAAATTGCTGATGCAACATTTGTACACGTTCTTGATGTGCGTCAGGTTTTTTATCGAGCATAATTTTCCCTCAAAATATTTTGTGCAAACAAATATTACGGAGAGAAAGTATAGGCAGAGCGTTTCAATTGTCAAAATTTAATGTAACTGTACAGCCAAAAAGTATGGATATGTCATTGCGAGCGTAGTGAAGCAATCTCTGGTGAACAATAGCAGGGATTGCTTCAGCCCTGCAGACTTCGCAATGACACCCTGTACAGTTACAATTTAATTGGGAAATTGGGGTTCGGAAGTCCAGAAGTTGGTTATTGGAGATTAAAATCAGCGCAGCTAATCTCCAATAACCAATCTTTTGCCCCTACAGGCTAGCGAGGTTTTTCGTCTCCAGGAACATCTTTCCAAAAAGGATTCTGGGCATCACGGGGGGAAAGGATGGGAGACGCGGTGCCCCACGGCAGGGCCAAATCGGGGTCGTCCCAGACAACACCGTGTTCATCGCCGCCGTCGTAATAATTGTCCACCAGATAGGTGAGGGTGGCATCGGTAAGGGCCAGGAATCCGTGCGCCACGCCGACGGGAATGAACACGCCAAGTTGATTTTCGTCGCCGATTTCAAGCATTTGATGGGCCATAAACGTGGGCGACGAAGCGCGCAGGTCGCACAGGCCCACGCGAATCGTTCCGCGCGGCACGTACCAGTAATCTACCTGATGGTGGTGGAAGTGCAGGCCGCGCAACACGCCCGCTTTAGAATCGGAGCGGTTGGTCTGAATGCGCTCCCAGGTTCGCTGGGGGAACCATTCTTTGCGAAACGTTTCAATAAACCGGCCCCGTTCATCGGTAAAGGCTTTGAGGGTGACAATTTGCACACCTTTAATAAGGGTGGATTTGTGAATTTCGGGCATGGGTATCTCCTGTGATTCAAAAGTTTCAGGGTGGCAGGGGTGTGACTTTGTAGTTTTGCCACTTTGCAACCCTTTTTATTCGTCAGTGGTCATTCGCGCAATTTTTTGCTGCAAGTCTTTTGCCTCCGGTGAAGCAGGGTCAAGGCGGACGGCTTCCAGCAGCGATTGCTGCGCCAGTTGCGGACGGTGGATATTCAAACAGGCCACCGTCAGCGCCAGCCAGTACCCGACATTGGCGGGCCTCCTGGCTGCGGCTCGCCGTAGGTGGAGGGTTGCCAGTCCCCACATCCCCCGCCGGCCGTACTCGCGTCCACAGAAATAAAGGCTAACGGCATTGGTCGCATCAACGTCTACCTTAAACAGCAGGCGCGTTTCTTTGAAGGTAAAATCCTTCCACAGGTTGACTGTAATGAGCAGTTGCAACAGTGACAGAGCAATGCCAATGCCACCCAAAAATCGCACCCACCATGCCGGAGCAAACACCACGCCAATGAGACCGGCCACCAGCGTCAGCCCGGCATTGAGCAGGTACATCAAATGCGCGTATGGGACACGGAAATACAACAGTAACATTAATATTAGCGAGTAAAACGCTACTGCCAGGGTCAGCCAGAACGCCCACAACGGGAAGACGTGCAGCACTGTTTTAATGGCGGCGGGCGATTGGTTCACGGTGCGTCCCAAGTACGCCGGCAAAGATGCAAGGGGGTTGCTGATATTTTGCAACGTGGCCGCCAGGGTCACATATCCCACCGGCAGGGCGATGGTGTAAAAAGCAATGTACAACTGCAAAAAGAATCCGCGCCACAACCACACAGTTCGCTCTGGGCGCACGCGCTGCCGTGCCACCAGAGAACGCTGGCAATGGGGACAGGCGGTGTCTTCAGGCGCGGTAGGTTTGGCGCAATAGGGGCACAACCATTCATCATCAAATTCGTCGCGCTGTGGATACTTAACTGTCGGATCAATGGGGGGGATCACACTGGGGGGAGATTCGACGCAGGATATATTTTTTTGCGCACGCACCCAATCCAGTCCGCGTTGAGCAAAATCGTTTTCCGGGTCAAGCGCCAGCGCATTTTCCAGGCAGATTTGCTTGTCTTCTAAATTATCCACCACGTAACTGAGCCACAGCCAGGCGTGAAGCTGATTTTCATCCGTTTCCACCACCTCAAGCAGCAATGCGCGCGCCTGGTCTTTATCACCGGCTTTGGCGGCAAGAATCCCTTGCCGCAACTGATGTTTTATGTCCATCGTCCCCTGGTTCCCTGCGAACATCTCATAAATGCCCCAAGCATCAGCACACCAACAAATCGCTTGCACCGCCTAATAATACCGATAAACAAAAACTCCACCAAATTGGTGGAGTTGACATTGTGGCCCAACAAATCGACGCGATGCTATTTAGACACCAGAGGTGCAGCTGGCCGAATACCTCTGTAAATTATGTGCCTGCCGATAGTACGCAAGATTGTTTTGCTATCTTTTTTTTGAATTTTCTGCTGAATTTCAATCGGCGTCAATGGTGTGTTGTCGTTTGCAA
The DNA here is from genome assembly GCA_964413895.1 of uncultured Anaerolineaceae bacterium. Classification (GTDB taxonomy): domain Bacteria; phylum Chloroflexota; class Anaerolineae; order 4572-78; family 4572-78; genus JANTHQ01. The sequence goes on along the minus strand of CAYPUV010000035.1, from coordinate 14,787 downwards.
TAAATAGTCGGAAAATTGTTTCAGCCAGCGGCAGCGTTTCGGGGATAAAACCTGCCGTTTTGCTGCAATGTGTGTTGATGGTATGCCACAGGCGGTCAATGGCAAACACTTGCCCCGTTTCCGGGTCTACCCAATCGATTGTTTGTACATCTGGATTCTGTTCTACCAATGCGGCGCATTCAGCACACGTGTGGGACAATAAATACCGATGCAGATTTTTCCCCCCCTGATTCCACCAACTGAAATCGATATGAAATTTGGTTTTTAGTGTTGGTTTTACGTATTTAGTCATAATTTACCATTTTGTTTGGGCTAATGCGTTTATGACCCAGTATTCAGTACAGCGTATGACAAGATGCCCTATTGACCGGCTTTTTATTTAGATGGCCGGTATGTCCAGTAGCCGTGTCCCATCCAAATGCAGGCGGGGTTGTTTGTTAACTCTTGCAATAGTGGGCCTGGCGGGCAGCGACGAGCCACGTTGATGGCACTGTAGAGGGTATTAATATGAACTGCTCCTTGCGATGTTAATTTGAGCAATTCGGGAAAAATCCGATCGATTAATACTGACAATGGTGTTTTATTCTGGGCAAATTTTTCCCAAAGCTCATCTATTTTTTCAGAACCTTCTTCCCCCAGCACCATTAATTCATCGTACCGGCACGCAAGCTGTCGGTTGCGCATTTCAAATGCCAGTTGATTGTTTTTAACCATTACCACACGCACCCATTCACGTTGTGCTCGCTGCGGCACATAATTGATCACAAACTTCAAAGGGTCGGCGGTTTTTTTGAGGGTAATAAATGCCCCAACCGGCAATTCGTGCTTTTTGAACCACGCTTCGAACCCAAATATATATTTGTGCTCGCTAACATACCACCCCACAATGGGATCTCCGGTTTGCCCATCGACAAATTCTAACGCCAGCACGCGCCCATTCGCTTTTGGCAGCAGATTGCGCAGCGCAGGCAACGCCGGCAGCGTACCAGATCGCCGATGGGGGTAATTCAGCACGAAAGATACCGCTTCCGCCTGTGGGTCAACCGGTCTGGCATATTCTGGGGGAGTATTCTCGTCGTCAATTTCATTCAACAATGCCCGCAAGTCAGGCGAAAGTTGATCTACATCAAAAGATAAGTCGCCGCTAACAATGAGGTTGTGGGGTGGGTTAACAATTTGAGGCGGCTTTAAGCGATTAAGGTACCACATCGGCATTTCAAACGTGCCCACGTTCAAGAAACGGACGTCATTCTCCAACCGATAGTTCACCGAAAAGCGCGTGGCCTCTGAAATTGTGCCATTTTTTTGAAACTCAAGCTGCTCAATTAAAATATCAACGTTCAACGGGCCGCCGTTGATGTCAATTGCGGCATCAACAATGTTTAGCAACCCTTCTTGCACATCTGCCAGCAGGTCAGTTAAAAACCAATCTCCATTAAAATGAACAAAATCTTCATTGGAGCCAAGTACCCGTTCAATTTTAGGCCGGATGATATGCCCAAACTGCTCGTAAATTTTCTGGGCCGCCGACGCTTCGTCTTCACCATCAATGGATTGTCCACCGGTTGCAGCCAACACGTGCGGCGTTTGTAAGTCCGCGGCAAATGAAGCTGATATCGTTCTGGAACCGGAAAATTCAACGTCCAGAACCGTAAAATCTCCGTGGGTGGGGTGGAAGCCGGGCCGGGTAGCAACAACCGTCCCCAATGCATAATCGAAGCGGGAGAAGATTAGCTTGTCACCAACTGCGTAACTGCTGTCGGGCCGATAAATTTCGCCCTGAGCGAGGTCGGCACGTAAACTTTGCTGTTCTGCCTCTAGCTCTTGCTGGACAAAAAACAAGCCAAGCTCGTCAATTGAGCGCGGCTCTCCGTTTTCCAAAAATAAATTGTATAGAGCTTCAACGGCATCATCAGTCACTTTAAACGTTGATTGCCAAAAGGTGGAAGTTTGAGTGGGACGCTGATTTAAAGTCATACTACTCCTACTAGTGTCATAAACCCATTACCGAAAACGAATTATAGCAGTCTTCAAATATGTTGACAAATATTTTTTGCAAGTTGGGAAGGCCGCGTTTTTATGCTACACTATTGAGTAATCTAACTCATCACGGGAGTGAACCTTGATGACACCTAAACCTTATCACAGGGCAATGTTTGAAACGCTTGTTTTCTCTGAAGACGGCAACCCGGTAGACGTAACTATTATCGGCGGTGAGGCGTATTATGTTATTCCAGACGATGGCTTTAAGCGCCACGTGGAAGCCGAAGCCGTTGACCGGCAGGTCATTTCGTGGCTGCAAAAGCAAATCTTTGCCAATAAAGACCTGGTAACAGAAGGGGTGATGTCTATGCTGGGCCAGGACGACCTCTTCACCAAAGCGATGATAGACTCTTCAATTAAGAATGTGGATAGTCTGATGGAACAAGGCATACCAGATGACGCTCGAATGTGGCTGGGGATGATGGGTTTCAAAATTATCGTGGATGTCCACGGTGAAGTGGTAAAAATTGACGCTCCGGCTCAAGAAATAGACGACGATTAACCCCATATGCACTATTTTCAAAAGCAACCAGTATAGAACGCAGATTACACAGATGGAACAGATTTTCACTGATTTTTTCAAAAAATCATCTGTGAACATCCGAAAAATCTGTATAATCTGTGTTCCACTTTAGTGTTTTTCAAATTTATTGTAACCGTCGCACCAATCCCGACCAACGGCGGCTGACGCGATTGTTCCGCACCGCCATAGCAATGGCCTTGCGCGTGCCCACCAGAATCACAATCTTTTTGGCGCGGCTGATGGCAGTGTACAGCAAATTTCGCTGCAACATTAAATAGTGCTGGGTAAGTAGTGGAATCACCACAATGGGGTATTCGCTCCCCTGCGATTTGTGGACCGACATTGCGTAGGCCAATGTCACCTCATCCAAATCGCTCAACTCGTACCCTACCGCACGACCATCAAAATAGATGGTTGCGGTTCCTTCTTCCAGATCAATTGTTTCTATAAAACCAATATCACCATTGAACACATCTTTATCGTAATTATTGCGCAATTGCAGCACCTTGTCCCCTTCCCGAAACAATCGGCTCCCCGATTGGTATTGCGTCCGCTGGGGGGTTGAGGGATTAAGTTGATCTTGCAGCAAAATATTCAAATTGCTCACCCCCACCGCCCCCCGATGCATTGGTGCGAGCACCTGAATATCGCGGATGGCATCCGCCCCAAATTTGTGGGGAACCCGATTTTTGACAATATCCACCACCAGAGGGGCAGCAAGGTCAGGGTCTTCCTTTCCAAAAAAGTAGAAGTCTGTTTTGTTTTTGGGGAACAGAGGAAACTCGCCCCGGTTTACGCGGTGAGCATTGGTAATGATGGTGCTATCTTGCGCCTGGCGAAAAATTACGTCCAGCCGCACAATGGGAATCACATCGCTGGCGAGTATATCGTGCAACACATTTCCTGCCCCCACCGACGGCAATTGGTCGGCATCGCCAACCAGCAACAAATGTGTACCCGGCGCAATCGCTTTCAACAAATTGTTCATCAGAACCAGGTCAACCATGCTCATTTCATCCACAATCAACATATCTGCATGTAGTGGATTATCTTGATTGCGTTTAAAACGGAAGCCGGCGCCGGGGTCCACCTCTAGCAGGCGGTGGAGAGTTTTGGCCTCGTGGCCGGTGGTTTCAGTCATCCGTTTGGCGGCTCTGCCGGTAGGTGCGGCAAGCAGGACGCGCTTGCGTTTGGCAGCCAGCGCACGCAAAATGGCTCGAATAGTAGTGGTTTTGCCGGTACCGGGTCCGCCGGTGAGCAGACAAACGCGCCGGGTAAGGGCAGTTTTCAGCGCATCGACCTGTTTGTCTGCCAGCGTCCACCCATCTTTTTGCTGAATGTAGGCCGCCACTTGCGCCCAATCTGCCGTTTGGAATTCCAGCAGCGGGTCGGCGGCGGGAGCGGCCAGCAATCGGCGCAGGCGACGCGCAACCCCCACTTCCGCCTGGTAAAAGGGCATCAGGTACACGGCAGGGGTAGTTGCGCCGATTTCCGCGTCCAAAAAAATTTGTTCTGCTGCTGCCAGCGTCGCCAGTTCCGGTTCGATTTTCTCCGGCGGCTGTTTGAGAATTTTTGCAGCTTCAGCCACCAACTTTGGCTGGGGAACATACACGTGCCCTTCGTCGGCCATGGTGTTGAGGGTGTGTACCAGTCCAGCCTGCAAACGGGTGGGAGCATCCTCCGGCACACCCATGTTGCGTGCAATATTGTCGGCGGTAATGAAGCCAATGCCGTAAATATCTTGCGCCAGCCGATAGGGGTCACTTTCCACAATGTTGATCGAGGCATCGCCGTATCTTTTGTAAATTTTCACCGCCAGGCGGGTGGAAACGTTGTGGCTCTGCAAAAAAAGCATAATTTCTTTGATGGCTTTCTGCGTTTCCCAGGCCTCGGCGATGATTTTCACGCGATGGGGACCTACGCCGGAAACTTCAATCAGGCGGTCAATATCCTCCTCAATCACATCCAGCGTGTATGTGCCAAAATGCTCAGCGATGCGGGTAGCGGTGACGGGGCCAATCCCTTTGATGAGACCCGATCCCAGGTATTTGCGAATGCCTTCGACGGTAGCGGGGCGTTCTTCAGTGTAATTTTCCACCTCAAACTGTTCCCCGTAGGTGGCGTGGGTCTTCCAGCGCCCCGCTACGCGCAGCACAGCGCCGGGACGCACGCCGGCCATATTGCCCACAATGGTCAGCAGGTCGTAGCGCCCACGCACCGAAAGTCGGGCGATGGTGTATCCATTTTCTTCGTTGGTAAAGACAATTCGCTCCACCGTACCGCGCAGGGTTTCCATTTGGCAATCTCCGCCAATTATTTTACACTGATACGGACAGGAGGAAAAGAAATGCTGTTTGTTTGCCCCAACTGCACTGAAAAATCCCTGGAAATCACGCACAGTATTGACCTGCCGCCCGACAGTCGTTCCGATGAAATTTCGCTGCAGTTGGTAGCGTGCGCTAGCTGCCATTTTGTCGGGATCGCCGTTTACGAGGAGTCAAGGCGAGGTAGTTTCGATGCCGATTTGTTTGAGCATATTGGCTACCACGTCACCCCCAGTGCATTCACCGCGCTAAAGGGCTTGCTGGAACAATGCCCGGCCCCCCACAACTATCGCTGCGACTGTCCTGCTCACCGCACATTGGGCCGTCAAAATGCCGCCGGTCGGTGGGTGGGCCTGGAGGCATTTCAACATAGAAACCCATTTCCCATTGCATACTAACGGGTGTGTCCAAGATTTTTGGCCAGTTGGACAGGCCAGGGGGATGCGGGCGTATCTCACGCTGGTTGTCGCTGACAGTACTATTGCGTCAGTTGCAAAATTCCAAAACGTTGGTATAATCTTATGTAAGATTGACATAATTAAATGAAGGTCGCAGCGGGGAACCACGATGAAACGCTGGCAAGTATTTATTTTGATGATGATGTTTGCATTAGCAATCGTTTTATTTTGCACGGTAGCATTTGTCAGCCGCACCTTGTTCACGGCCCCCTCATCGGTCAACATCGCCCAACAGATGACGACAACAGCTCAACCCATTGCCACACGCAGGCCGACTGCCACCTCTACAGCAGCCAGCCCCACCATTACCCCCACTCCCTCCGCAACGAACACACCTGTGCCCACGCCCACCAACACGCGCGTGGTGCAAGACACGGCCACCCCCACGCCATCAAACACACCCACACCACTGCCCACACCCACCAATACCCGTGTTGTTCCGTATGGCGGCGGGGGCACAAGTTATAGCAGTACGCCCACACCCTCCTCTCAATACCCGTTTCACATAACTCAGGGGCCACTTGCCTATGACACAAACAACCACATTCTTGTTATTTACCTGCGGATAATGAACGGTGGCGTTCCACAAGCAGGGTACAAATTGGTGGGCACCCACAGTCCAACGGGCAGGCAATTGGAAAGTGGCGTCTCGTGTCCTGATTTGTGCAAAGCCAGCGGCGTTGAAGCAATTTACGATGAAAACGGCAATGAAGTCAAATTCCAGGTGCAAAAGGGTAATCTGGTGTTCGAAGCACCCACCTATGACACCGGCACGTGGTCTCTGATGCTTGTTGATTCGCATGGGCAACAGGCATCAGAGATATTTCAGCTTGAGCTCAATAGTGAACAGAAGCAATGGTTCTATTATGAGTTCTCAAACTAACCTTAATTATCCAACGACTTTGACTTTGTTGAATAATAAGATTATAATGCGGCTAGAGTTTGCAGTAAGTTCTGCTTTGGCGCAAAAATATTAGCCCAGGCTTACCCCAAGCCTGGGCTATTTTCGTTGAGTCAGGAACGTACTGCACAGAGTTTTCAGTTTTTTCAGTTTTATGAAGGAGAATCTTAAAAATGGTGGAAAACGGAACTGTTAAATGGTTCAATAATCAAAAAGGATTTGGTTTTATTTCGCGGGGTGAGGACAAGAGAGACGTATTTGTCCATTACTCTGCCATCGTCACAGATGGATACAAAACACTGGAGGAAGGCGACCGTGTTGAGTTCACTGTAGAAGATGGTGAAAAAGGCCCTTCCGCTGTCAACGTCCACAAAATATAGGTTTAATCGCCAGAAACACAAGGCCCTTGCTGCATAGCAAGGGCCTTTTCAATTAATCCTTAAATTTTGCCGCAATAAATGTCAGTGCTTCCTCCCGCGTGGATACCTCGCCTACCAATTGTGCTTCGGCAAGCATTTTTAACAACCGTCCAATCTCCGGGCCAGACGATAGGTTCAAGTGCTGCATTACCTCTTTCCCCGTAAGCAACCGCACTGGCCGGGGAGCAAAATAAACCTGACATATCTGCAAAACCACCGCCATTAGTCTGTTCCACGCCGATTCTCCCTGCTCCGGTCCATAAATACCCAGATGGTCGATCAATGAGAATATTGCCACTGCCGGAGCTGCATCACCTGTAGCCTGCAAAAAACGATGTATTGCTCGCTTGCTCACCGATTGTTGGTTGGCCAACAGCAGTGGACGCATATGATTACGCACTATTGCCAGCACAAACTGGGTGGCCCCTTTGCTAAATCGCCAACGATACAAAATTTGCCGCGCGATGTCTGCTCCCACTTGCGGATGCCGCCAAAAGTGGATGCGTCCGTCGCTCCCTTGTTGCACTGTTGCCGGTTTGCCAATATCGTGCAATAGCGCCGCCAACGGCATTAGCGACGCCCGCGTCAGGTTGCCGGGCAATTGCGTTTGAAAATACGTGTTTAGCTGTGGGTTGAGGGGCTTCAGTCGGGCCAGTCGTGGGTCGTCGAACGCGACAAGTCTGGGCCAGGCATCCATTACGGCCAAGGTATGCTCAAACACAGCAAGCCGATGCGGCGGCGACTGCGCCACGCCGACCATTGCTTCTGTTTCCGGCAGCATGTAAGGCAACAGCTCCAATTCGCGCAACATTGCCACGGCGCGTCCTGGTTGCGCGGTTTGCAGCAACTTCATCACTTCTTCGCGCATTCGTTCTGGCGACACGCTGACCAAACCCGGAGCGCCTGCGACAATCAGTTTGCGCGTGTTTGGCTCCAACTCAAACCCCAGCCTGGCAGCCAGGCGCACGCCTCGTACCGCCCGGAGATGGTCATTTTGAATAGCACTGCTACTGGCTACGCGAATGATCTGATTTTTCAGGTCATCCTGTCCTCCCAACGGGTCAATTAAGTGCGGTGCCCCCAGAGTCAAAGTCAGCGCAATGGCATTGATGGTAAAATCACGGTCACGCAAATCAGCTTCCAGCGATGGTCCCCGAAACGCCGCAATGTCAATCTGCCGTTGATCAGGAAAAACAACCCGTCCAACATGACGTTTAGGGTCAACAGGGTAGTAGGCGGCCCCCATTGCATCGGCCAGCGACCTGGCAACTTGCAGCGCATTTTGGGGAACCAGCAAATCGAGGTCTGCGTTGTAATCTAAACGCCCTTTTAAGCCATCGCGGACAGCGCCGCCCACCAGATAGCCCGTCTGTCCTTGCTGCTGCCAAAAATACGTCACTTGCGCTAAAATATCGTGCTGAAACCAATTATCAAACCGTTGGGGTTGGGGAAATGCCATACCTGACTCATCGACAAAGAATAAAACAGGCCTATCTTTGGCGCAAACTGATTTTGCCGCTCGATAGGCCTGGGCCGCATCAACGCCGGCCCCAATCACACGTCCCCGAGCAACTGCAATCCATCGGTTGACGTAGGGGGGGTAACGTGGATAGGCACACATTGCTAATTACCAATTCTCTGCAAAAATGCACGTTATGATCTCACCTTACGCAAACGAGAATTTGACAAAACCGGAACTATCAGATTTGTTGTCAAACGTCTAAAATTTTGGCTGTTCCCCATCCCCCCTGTATCCCCCTCCCTATGGGAAGGGGGGAGTGACAGAAAGCGAGGGGGGCAAAATCACGATTTTCGGTATTTTGAATTTGTCAAATTTTAAACTGCGTAAGGTGAGTAAGGTGAGTTATGATTGCAAACTGTTTTCTCTTTGTAACTAACAACAGCCGGCAACCGGTAGTTACTCTCTTCTATCCAATATAGGGCGATACTTCTGTATCTACCCCCAGTTGGTCGCCAATCAGCACGACAGATTGACGCCATTCCTGGTAAGATATTTCTGGGGGAACCAGCACAATGGCCGTCATCTTAAAAAGTGACGCACCACTCATCGGCGCTTTTACAACGTCGGTATCCATCGATTCGATGTTGATGCCGTGAGCTGCCATCTCGTGCGCCACCTGATGAATGATGCCTTCGTGGTCGGCGCCGGTGACATGGACTTGAAAAGGCGTCCATCCAGCAAACCGGCTGCTGTACCCCCGGTCGGTAGCGCGGGTTGTAACCTTGTAATCTTGCTCTCGCAACTGGCGCACCATCCCTCGTAGCGCCTCAAAGTGCCTTTCCGGCACCGCCACCATCATTAAAATGGCAAATTCGCCGCCCAATCGCGCCATGCGGCTGGCTTCTACGTTGCCTTCAAATTGCAATAAAAGCTTGGTGATGTTGTCCACAATGCCAGGTTGGTCGTGCCCGGAAACCGTTACAACTAAATGTTTTAGCATAGCTTCTCCCCTTGATGGTCTTTCAGCCTCAGAGCTCCCAGTTGTCTTTCACCTGACCATTCACTGCCTGCACAAGCTGACCGGAAGTAATGAGTTTTTTAACCGCTGCCAGATATGGGTACATGATAGCATCTTTTTCTAAAAATGGAATTTCCCGGCGAATCAAATCGTAGGCGGGTTGGGTTCCTCTGCCCAATCTGGCATTTGCACCCAATTTCTCCTTCCGAAAGTCAATGCCCTGCGCCGCCGCCATCAACTCGATTGCCAAAATTTGTTCCACGTTGGTAATGACCTGCCGCGTTTGCAGTGCCGCCGTCGCCCCCATGCTGACGTGGTCTTCAACGTTAGCAGAGGTGGGGATGGTGTCCACGCTGGCAGGGTGCGACAGCACCTTATTTTCGGTGGCGAGCGCGGCGGCGGTATATTGGGTGATCATAAACCCGCTGTTCAATCCACCGTGTTTGATGAGAAACGCGGGTAGCACGTGCGCATTGCTGGCTTCGTCGGTGAGGCGCATAATTCGCCGCTCGGAGATGTTGCCCAGTTCGGTCATCGCCATGGTCAGATAATCCAGCGCGATGGCGAGGGGTTCGCCGTGAAAGTTGCCGCCGGAAATCACGCTAATTTCGCCAGTGTCGTCATCAATAAAAATGAGCGGGTTGTCGGTGACGGCGTTCAGTTCGATTTCGAACACCCACCACGCGTAGGCGATGGCGTCGCGCACCGCACCGTGAACCTGCGGGATGCAGCGCAGGGTATACGCATCCTGCACATTATGCGGGTCGTGGTGGCGGGTGAATTCACTGTCAACCAGCAATTCACGCATATAGTTGGCGCAATTCAATTGACGCGGGAAGGGGCGCAGTTGGTGAATGCGGTCATCAAAAGCCAACGGCGTGCCGTGCAGGGCTTCCAGGCTCAATGCCCCGGCGATGTCCGCCACCCGACTGAGCAATCGGGCGCGATAGCTTTCCAGCGTGCCGACAGCGGTCATCACCGATGTGCCGTTCGTCAGCGCCAACCCCTCTTTCGCCGCCAGCGTCACCGGCGACAACCCCGCGCGGCGCATCGCTTCCGCGCCGGGCAGAATTTCACCTTGATATTCCGCCTGCCCTTCGCCAATCAGTACCAGCGACATATGCGCCAGCGGCGCTAAATCACCGCTTGCGCCCAGCGACCCTTTTTGCGGGACGACAGGATGCACCCCCGCGTTGAGCATTGCCAGCAGGGTTTGCAAGGTGTCCAACCGGATGCCGGAGTGTCCCCGCGCCAGGGTGTTGGCACGAATGAGCATAATGGCGCGGGTGGTGGGAATGTCGAATGGGTCGCCAACGCCCACCGCATGGCTGGCGATGATGTTGCGTTGGAGTGTTTGCACGTCGTCGGGGGAGATGATGCGGTCTTTGAACGCGCCAAAGCCGGTGGTAATGCCGTAGGCGATTTCGCCGCGGGCGAGCAGGGTTTGCACCGCGTCGGCAGCGCGGGTGACGGCTTTTTCGGCGGCGGAGGTGAGCCGCACAACAGGGTCGCCGGGCGCACCATACGCCACCGACACAACTTGGTCAATAGTCAGGTTTTCGCCGTTGAGGGTGATGGGGGATTGGTTATTGGTCATTGGTTTTCACTTTTCAGTGAATAATGAATAACGAATAGTGAATAATTTTCGCCATCCATCATTCATTTTCCACTTTTCACTTTTCATTTTTCGTAACTATTCAGCAAGCAAGTTGTAACACAGAGTTTCACAGAGGTCTCACAGAGATAAGGAGATTTTTACGGTATTTTTTTGTTTTTCTCAGTGTATCTTTGTGTTTTCTCCGTGTTTCTCTGTGTAACTGAATAGATACCATTTTTCACTATATTTTCACGTCCTGCCCCACCCAGTATTCATCACGCATAAGACGTTTGAGCGTTTTACCGGCGGCACTGCGCGGGAAATCATCGCGGATGATAACTTCGTGTACCCGCTGGAAACGCGCCTCCACCCGTTCATTCACCCAGTCGCGCAGTTCTTTGGGAGTGACCGTCGCGCCGGGATGCAAAATTACTGCCGCCAGCGGCGTTTCGCCCCATTTTTCGCTGGGAATGCCGAACACCGCCGCTTCCCGCACGGCAGGATGGATCACAATCAGTTCCTCAATATCTTTGGGGTACACATTCACCCCGCCGGAGATGATCATATCTTTTTTGCGGTCCACCAAATAGAGGAAGCCGTCTTCATCCACATAGCCCAAATCGCCGGAATAGAGCCAGCCGTCTTTAATCGCTTGCGCGGTCAGGTCGGGGCGTTTGTAATAGCCGGTCATCAGTTGCGGACTTTTGCCGATAATTTCGCCGACCGTACCGGGCGGCACATCGTTGCCGCCTTCATCCACGATCCGCATTTCATAAAACGCGGGCGGCACGCCCACTGACATCGGTTTGCGGGGATAATCTTCTTTGTCCAAAATGGTCATAAAGCCTTCGGTCAACCCGTATAGCTCATAAAATCGACCGGGTAACGCGGTGTTGAGCCGTTCTTTGTGTTCCATATGAAGCGGCGCGCCCACCGTGCCGACCATTTCCAGCGATTGCAGTTTCGCGGGGTCAAATGCGGGCGAGTTGAGCATCGCCACAATTTGGGACGGCACCATTTTGATGTGGGTGACTTTTTCGCGCGCCACCGTTTCGATGAGGGCCTCGGCACTGAATTTGCGATGCAAAATGTAGGTTGCACCCAGATAGAACGCGGGCATCAGTGTGAGAAACGCACCGTTGAAAACCAGAGAGCCGGTGTGCAAAACCACACTTTCGGGAGTCATGCGATACGCTACGCTATACAGCGTGCAATATTGCGCGCGCACAAAATGGCTCAGCGTGATGCCTTTCGGCAAGCCGGTGGTGCCACTACTGTACATAATATTGTACGGGTCATCGCCGGAAATTTCGATGCCCGTCGGGTTGGTGTCGGCGGCGGGCGCGGTCAAATCGTGATAATTTTGATAGCCGGGCAAGCCGCTGTCATCCGCCAGAAAATAGCGGTCGGCGGCGATGGCGGTCAACTCGGCACGGACGGCATCCAAATGCGGCGCGAACGTCGCATCGGTGAACACAATTTCGGTATCCGAATCGGTGAGCAGGGTGATCAACCCTTTGCCGCGCAGCATAGGGCTGAGGGGCACTGCCACCGCGCCGATTTTCGCCACTGCCCAGTAGATTTCCAGCAGTTCCAGCGAGTTGCCCAAAATGGTGGCAACTTTGCTCCCCTTGCCTATGCCGAGGCCGAGCAGGGCATTCGCCAATTTGTTGACCCGCGCGTTGAATTCGCGGTACGTCAGGCGAGTGTCCTCAAATACCACTGCCAGATGGTCGGGGCGGTACTGCGCGTGATGGTTGAGCAGTTTTGAGATGTCCATTTGTTTGCCTCCTTTTTTAGTTGTCAGTTGTCAGTTTTCAGTGGTTAGCATGATTGACTGATCACTGTGCAGGATGTCATTGCGAGCGCAGCGAAGCAATCTCCGCGCGGCAATTTCGGAGATTGCTTCGACCCTGCGGGTCTCGCAATGACATACTATATCATCACTTTTGGATAAATTTTCAATGCCGTTCGAGTTTTGTCAATCCAACCACTGACCACTGACCACTGACCACTGACCACTGACCACTGACCACTGACCACTAAATTATACCACCACTTTCCCCCGTTTGACCACCGTTTCGACCAGATTCTCGCCAAACTGGTATGCCAAATGGCGATAGTCATTCGTGCGCAGGATGAGCACATCGGCTTGTTTGCCCACTTCCAGCGAACCGAGCCGCTCACCCAACCCGACGGCGTGCGCGGCGTTGATGGTGCTGGCGTTGAGTGCCTCGGCGGGGAGCAGATGCTGGTAACGCGTGGCAATTGCCATCACCAGCGGCATTGAAGGGCACGGCGCGGAACCGGGGTTGATGTCGGTTGCCAGCGCCAACGCCGCACCCGCGTCCACCAGCGCGCGGGCATCGGCGAAATGGGCGCTGCCCAAATTGAAATTCACGGCGGGAATGACCACCCCTACCGTGCCCGACTGCGCCAACGCAGCAATTTCATCGGCGGGGGTCACATCCAGATGGTCAACGCTGGTCGCGCCGAGTGCCACCGCCAGCGACACCCCGCGCAGGTTTTCAAATTCATCGACATGCAGTTTGGGCGTTAGTCCGTGCCGTGCGCCCGCTTCCAGCACGCGGCGGGTCTGTTCCAGCGAAAAGACGCCCTGTTCGCAAAAAGCATCGCAAAACAGTTTTGAACCTTGAACTCTGAACTTTGAACGCTTGTACCATTCCGATATAGCGGGCAGCATTTCGGTGATGACCAAATCCACATATGCTTCAGTGCGGCCTTTGTATTCGGGGGGGATGGCGTGCGCGCCGAGAAAGGTTGGTACGATGTCGGTGGGGTGGGTGTCCGCCAGTGTTTCGATGGCGCGCAAAAGTTTCAGCTCGCTGGCGGTGTTCAGCCCGTAGCCGGTTTTGATTTCCACGGTGGTTGTGCCGAGCCGCAGCATCGCATCGAGCCGGGGGCGCGTTTCGGCAACCAGTTGGTCAACACTGGCAGCGCGCACGGTTTTCATCGTGCTGACGATACCGCCGCCCGCCGCCATAATTTCCATATATGTTGCGCCCTGAATGCGCATTTCAAACTCGTTCACCCGGTCGCCCGCGTAAACCACGTGGGTGTGCGGGTCAACAAATCCGGGGCACACCACCTTGCCGGATGCGTCCATCGTTTCTGCCGGGGAAAATCGCGCGCGGAGGTCGGCGGTATCGCCCACGGCGACAATTTTGCCATCGGCAATGGCAATCGCGCCATCAGGGATGATGCCCACGTCGCGCATCGCCGCGCCACGTTTCGGCCCGTCAGGACTGGCGCAGGTGATGAGTTGCCCGGCACTGTGGATGAGAAGGTCAATGTGAGATTGGTTATTGGTGATTGGCGATTGGTTATTTGTCATTCGTCATTCGCTATTCGTCACTCGTCATTCGCTATTCGTCATTCGTCATTCGTCATTCACTATTCACTATTTCATCATTGGGATTTTCACGCCGTGTTTTTTGGCGAAGTCAATCGCTTCGGGATAGCCTGCGTCGGCGTGACGGGCAACGCCCATTCCGGGGTCGCTGGTGAGTACCCGTTCCAAGCGCCGTGCGGCTGCGGGTGTGCCGTCGGCGACGATGACTTGTCCCGCGTGGATGCTGTATCCGATGCCCACGCCGCCACCGTGGTGAATGCTGACCCACGTCGCGCCGTTGACCGCGTTGACCAGCGCGTTGAGCAGGGGCCAGTCGGCGATGGCGTCCGAACCGTCAAGCATCCCTTCAGTTTCGCGGTTGGGACTGGCAACCGAGCCGCTGTCAAGATGGTCGCGCCCGATGACAATCGGTGCGGAAACTTTGCCGCTGGCAACCAATTCATTGAATTTCAACCCGGCGCGGGCGCGTTCGCCATAACCGAGCCAGCAAATGCGCGATGGCAGCCCTTGAAATTCGACTTTTTCCTCTGCCATTTTTATCCAGCGCGCCAAATGTTCATCTTCCGGGAAAAGCTCCAGGATGGCTTTGTCGGTTTCGTAAATATCTTGCGGGTCGCCGGAGAGCGCTACCCAGCGGAAAGGCCCCTTCCCTTCGCAGAAGAGGGGGCG
>CAYPUV010000034.1:0-23894 GCA_964413895.1 uncultured Anaerolineaceae bacterium | reverse complement strand
AATGGCGTTTGGCAAAGTTGTTGCAACCTTTTGTTGCTATAAGGAACCAACCGTCTTCCCCCTCACAAATTGCGTGGGTGGCCCCATCACCTTAAAGACAAATCACCGTATTTTGTGTATTCATTAAAGGAGGTTGTATGGCACTTGCACTCGCACGCTGGCAATTCGCAGTAACAACCGTGTACCATTTCTGGTTTGTTCCCATTACTTTGGGGCTTTCAATCTTAATTGCGATCATGCAAACCGCATACTATCGCACCAACGATGAGACCTACAAGAAGATGACCAGGTTTTGGGGCAAGTTGTTTCTCATCAACTTTGCCATTGGGGTGGCGACTGGGATTGTGCAGGAATTTCAATTTGGAATGAACTGGTCAGAGTATTCCCGTATGGTAGGGGATGTTTTCGGCGCACCACTGGCTATCGAGGCGCTGTTGGCATTTTTTATGGAATCAACGTTCCTGGGCATTTGGGTTTTTGGCTGGGAAAAGCTCCCCAAAGGCGTGCATTTAGCCTCAATTTGGCTGGTTGCGCTGGGGGCAAATCTTTCGGCACTGTGGATTCTGATTGCCAACTCTTTTATGCAACATCCGGTGGGATACGTGGTGCGCAACGGGCGCGCCGAAATGACCGATTTTGGGGCGCTTGTTTTTAATCCCCACATTTTTGTGCAATGGCCGCACGTTTTTACCGCAGCCATCACAATGGCCGGTTTCTTGGTACTTGGGGTCAGCGCCTATCATCTACGCAAAAAAAGCCCCAATTTAGAAGTCTTCCGTCGCTCATTCCGCTTGGCCGCAATTTATGCTGTTATCGGAACCGTTCTCGTCATCTTGGGGGGGCACACGCAAGCCCAACGCATGGTCGAAACGCAACCGATGAAAATGGCGGCAGCCGAAGCACTATGGAACACTCAGGCCCCTGCCCCAATGTCACTTTTCAGCATTGTAGATGAGAAAAACCACCGGGATATTTTTGCTCTAAAAATTCCTGGTGCCCTGAGCCTGCTGGCCCATAACAACTTTACCGATGCAGTGAGAGGAATTAACGACATTCAGGCAGAATATGAGCAAACGTATGGCCCCGGCAACTATGTGCCACCCGTCACCCTCAGCTACTGGTTATTCCGCATTATGGTGGGAGTTGGCTTTCTGATGGTGGCGATAGCGTTCTACGCACTGTACCTGGTGATGAAGGATAAAGTTGAACAATCCAACTGGTTTCTGAAATTGCTGGTGCCGTCTATTTTCCTGCCGACCCTCGCTATGTCTACCGGTTGGATTTTCACCGAAGTAGCGCGTCAACCGTGGATTGTGTTTGGACTGCAACGCGTTGAAGATGCTGTTTCACCAAACGTTTCTGTAGGGATGCTCTGGTTCTCGCTGCTGGGGTACATTATCCTTTATGCAGCGCTTATTGTAGCTGATATGCAACTGATGGTGAAATATGCCAAACAAGGCGTGGAAGAAGACATCACACCAGAATCAACGGCTGCTGCTCAGGCGTAAATAGCTTGGGGTTTCAAATTACATTAACCCCGAAGCTCAATCAATGTTTAGCATTTTCAGTTTTATGGTCTCAATTCCGCTTCAACCCGAAACTTAATTAGGGAGATGGTGCAATGGCATTTGATTTAAACACCCTCTGGTTCATTCTCATCGGTGTATTGTTCACCGGTTACTTTATCCTTGAAGGTTTTGATTTTGGCGTTGGCATTTTGTTGCCCTTCCTGAGCAAAGATGACCAGGACCGCCGTCTGATTATCAACACAATTGGCCCGTTCTGGGACGGGAATGAGGTGTGGATTTTAACCGGTGGGGGGGCGATTTTCGCCGCCTTTCCCAACTGGTACGCCACAATGTTCAGCGGTTTTTATATTGCGCTGTTCTTGTTGCTCCTGACATTGATTGTGCGCGCCGTGGCGTTTGAATATCGCAGCAAAAAAGACGATCCCGGCTGGCGCACTCTGTGGGATTGGATGATTTTCATCGGTAGCTTTGTCCCCGCACTACTCTGGGGAGTGGCACTGGGAAACATCGTTAAAGGGGTGCCCATTGATGAAACCATGACCTATGTCGGCGGCTTTTTCAATTTGCTGAACCCCTACGCCTTGCTGGGTGGACTGGCCAGTCTGACCGTGTTCACCACCCACGGCGGCATCTTTCTGGCGCTGAAGACAAAAGGCAGTGTCAGAGAAGCTGCTATCAGCGCCATCAAAAAGATTGGCCCGGTAGCAACTGTATTTGTACTGCTCTTTGTGGCAGCGGGCTACTTTGTACACGCTACATTCACCACACTCGGCGTGAACCCCGGCACAGTGCCCATCCTGGCACTGCTCTCGCTGCTGTCAGTGGGCTGGCTAGTAAACCACGATCGCTTCGGGTGGGGGTTTATTATGAGTGCGTTCACCATTCTCTTTTCTACAGCGTCCATTTTCAGCTCACTTTACCCCCGTGTCATGGTATCTAGCTTGAACCCGGACTGGAGCCTGACCATTTACAACGCCTCTTCCAGCCCTTACACGCTCAAGGTGATGAGCATTGTGGCCCTGATTTTTATGCCGATTGTGCTACTCTATCAGGGATGGACCTATTACGTTTTCCGGGAACGACTGGGGCGAGAAGTGGAGTTGGAGTACTAAATCATCTTCCATCCAGCACAAACCTGGCAGGTTTCAAAAAGCCTGGCAGGTTTTTTTATTGCCAACGTTTGCCCAATTATCAAGCGACAGGTAGAATCTGCCCGCACGTTTTGATCCCCGGCAAAATTTAGTCATGGCAAAGCTGAATGTTCAACAAACGACTCACCGCACAGGTGCAAACCGCCACGTTCGATCTTTCGCTCAGTATGCTCACCAGTCTCGCCATTGGTGTGGTTACCGTAGCCCAGGCATATTATCTGAGCCAGACCATTGCTTTGGCATTTTTACAGCGCTACACGCTGGCAACTATAAAACCCTATCTGTTCTGGCTATTGGGTCTGAGCCTACTGCGAGCGTTATTGGTGTGGAGCGCCCAAATTACCGCCCAGCGCACCGCGGGACACGTAAAATCCACCCTGCGCGAGCGCCTGACCGCACATCTGCTGGCACTTGGCCCGGCATTTTCACACGGCGAGCGGAGCGGCGAGCTGGTCAACACCGCCAGCGAAGGGATCGAAGCGCTAGACGCCTATTTTAGCCAGTACTTGCCGCAACTGGCAACAGCGGCGCTGGTTCCCCTCACCATTTTGATTTTCGTTTTTCCCAACGACGTACTCTCTGGCGTAGTGCTGCTGGTAACAGCCCCCATCATCCCCGTATTTATGGTCCTCATCGGCAGCATCGCCGAAGAGATGACCAAAAAGCAATGGGTTTCGCTAAGCCGGATGAGCGCTCACTTTTTAGATGTGCTGCAAGGCTTAACCACCCTCAAATTGCTGGGACGTAGCCGCGAGCAACAGCAAACCATCGCCGAAATGAGCAACCGCTTCCGAGAAACAACGATGAACGTGCTGCGCGTCGCTTTTCTGTCGGCGCTGGTGCTAGAAATGGCCGCCACCATCAGCACAGCAGTGATTGCTGTTGAAGTTGGGCTGCGCCTTCTCTACGCGAAGATGGTGTTTGCGCAGGCATTGTTTGTGCTGGTGCTGGCCCCCGAATTTTATGTGCCCCTGCGACTACTGGGCACCCGTTTCCACGCCGGAATGACCGGCGTTGCGGCGGCGAAACGCATCTTTCAAGTGCTAGACACCCCACTGCCCATTGCAATCACGGCGACAACAGCCACAAAATTGCCGTCCCCGGCACATATGCAGATTCAATTTAATCATGTCTATTATGCTTATGAAGATGGTCAACGACCGGCGCTGAACGGCGTTGCATTCAGCATCGCAGCGGCGCAAACCACTGCCTTGGTAGGCCCCAGCGGAGCAGGCAAAAGTACGGTTGCCCATTTGCTGCTGCGATTCATTGATCCGCAGCGCGGTGACATTTCCGTTGGCGGCGTTCCACTATCAGCATTAGATGTTGCAGACTGGCGGGCGCAAATTGCCTGGGTTCCCCAAACCCCGTACCTGTTTGACGACACAATCGCCGAAAACATCCGGCTGGCGTACCCTGGCGCAAAATTGGCCCAGGTTGAAGCCGCCGCACATCAGGCACACGCCGCAGCCTTCATCGAATCGCTGCCACAGGGATACCACACCCGTATTGGTGAACGGGGCGCGCGCCTGAGCGGAGGAGAGGCGCAACGGATTGCGTTGGCCCGTGCTTTTCTAAAAAATGCCCCGCTCCTCTTATTTGATGAGGCAACCGCAAACCTGGACCCGCAGCACGAAGCAGACATTCAGCAGGTAATATCTAATTTAATGCAGGGCCGCACCGTGCTGCTCATTGCCCATCGCCTGAACACAGTGTATCAGGCAGACAAAATCCTGGTGCTGGCAAACGGCAAAATCGTTGAACAAGGCACGCACACATCACTTTTACGGCAACAGGGAGTGTACCACAACCTGGTCGCCACGTATGTGGAGGCCACACAATGAAATCTATTTGGCGTTTGTTAAAGTTTGTCGCCCCTTTCAAGTGGTGGGTTCTGTTGGCAACGGTACTGGGCTTTGCCACCGTGGGGAGCAGCGTGGGTTTAATGGCTACCTCGGCCTACATCATTTCTAAAGCGGCCCGGCACCCTTCTATTGCCGTGCTTCAGGTGAGCATTGTGGGGGTGCGATTCTTCGGCGTGGCGCGGGGAGGGTTTCGGTATTTGGAACGCTATGTTTCGCATCAAATTACGTTCCGCCTGCTGGCGCAACTGCGCGTTTGGTTCTACAACGCTTTGGAACCCCTTGCCCCGGCCCGGTTGCAACAATATCGCAGCGGCGACCTGTTGGCGCGGATTGTGGCCGACATAGAAAATTTGGAACATTTTTATGTGCGCGTGATAGCGCCACCGGTAGTTGCCGCGCTAAGCGGTGGATTAATGTGGATTCTACTGTCATCTTTCGACACACGCCTGGCCCTGACCACAGTAGGTTTTCTGCTGGTTGCTGCAGTGGGCATTCCCCTGCTCACCCAAACCTTAAGCAAAGGCATTGGCAAAGCGATGGTAGAGGTTCGTGCCGCCCTGAACATTGCCCTGGTAGATGGCGTGCAAGGCCTGGCCGACCTGCTCATCTTTGGCAAAGACGGCGACCACCAGCGCAGCATTCAACGGTTGAGCCGCACGTTGATCAGGTTGCAAAACAAAAACGCGCTGGTCTCCGGCCTGAACACGGCGTTGATGAGTCTGCTGACCAATTGGGCAGCCCTGGCAATTCTTTTGCTAGCCATTCCAATGATTCACAGTGGCAAGCTGGATGGCGTTTATTTGGCAGTATTGGTGCTGGCAACCATTGCCAGTTTTGAAGCCATCAGCCCGCTGCCGGAAACGTTCCAGCATTTGGAAGGCAGTCTTTCGGCAGCGCAGCGGCTGTTTGAAATTGTCGATGTTCCTCCCGTGGTCATAGATACACCGTCCCCTTTCCCCACGCCCAAAGGATTTGGATTGAAAATTGAGCACCTGAGCTTTGCCTACAATGTCGGCGACAATCCCGCCCTGACCAATATCAGTTTCTCCGTGCCACCCCAGAGTCGGTTGGCCATCGTAGGGCCAAGCGGGGCAGGAAAATCAACGTTGGTTAATTTGCTCTTGCGTTTTTGGGATTACCACCAGGGTGAAATATGGTTGGGGGGGCACGAATTGAGACAATACCGTCTGGATGATCTTCGCACAATGATGAGCGTTGTGTCGCAGCGCACCCATCTGTTCACCGGAACCATCCGCGACAATTTACGTCTGGCCCAGCCAGATGCCAGCGACGAGACCATTATTCAAGCCGCCAGACAGGCTCAGATACACCAGTTTATCCAATCGCTGCCACAGGGGTACAATACCTGGGTTGGCGAACAGGGCGTCCGCCTGAGCGGCGGTGAGCGGCAACGGCTGGCAATTGCCCGCGCACTTCTGAAAAACGCCCCTATCTTAATTCTGGATGAACCCACCTCTAACCTGGACCCGGTTGTAGAACGTGAGATAATGCAGACCATTCACACGTTAATGGCAGAACGAACCACCCTGCTCATCACCCATCGCCTAACGGGGATGGATGCCGTAGACCAGATTCTGGTCTTGAAGAATGGCCGAATTGTTGAAGCAGGCAAGCACCACACGCTGCTAGCAAAACAAGGGCTTTACCATCAGCTGTGGACGCTACAACACCAGATAGACCTGCTAACGTCAGTTCGATAATTAATTTAGAACACATTCCGCCGCCGCGTAATTTATCTCATTGCTGCCATCCTCACTATTTGATATAATAGTTGCGGACACGTATTTCGCCGGGGCAAGCTCAACCCGTTATGGACAAGATTATGGACAAAAAAACTACTACTGACTTTTCTACAGATTGGCTCATCAGCCATTTTCGCTGGTTATGGCTGCTCACAACATTTCTCCTACTTGTCATAAACACAAATCCAAGCAGCAATAATACCATACTTTTTTTTATCCCGGCGATCGGTGTGGTATACAACCTGTTGGTGGTACTGCTGTTGCTGGTGGGGTGGTACACCAACTGGATTGCCGCAACCGTCACCTTATTTGATGCCATCATCGGCATTGTTTTGATGTGGCTCACTGGCGGACACACCTCATTTATGCCCCCCGTCTTGTTATTCCCGGTCATCACCTCTGTACTCCGCTTAACACCAGAGGCCGGATTATTGCTCACCGCCGTACCAATATCACTGGCATACGGTGTTTCTATTATTCTGCAAAATGATATTCAACTGCCAACCCTGACCAAAGGCGTCACCGATCTGGCTACGCTTTTTGGCAGCGGTATTTTTGCCGGTTACGTATCGCAAAAGCGCGTGCAAGCAGCAACCAACCGTAACCAAACCGAAATCAAAAAACTCCGCCTGGCTTCAGAAAGAGCCAAAGCAATCTACGAAATGGCGAATACACTCAGTTCTACGCTGAATTACCAGAACGTACTCAATGCAATGGTGGAACTGGCGCAATTTGCATTGGCCGAAGCAAACGGCACCTCGCAAGACAAGTCTGCGGTAGGGATGGTATTGCTATTTGAAGAAGATGATCCACTGGGCAAATTGCGACTTGTCTCTGGCCGGAACATTCCCCGCCACGATGAACGCAAAGTAATTTCAGCTAAAGAAGGGCTGTTAACCCAGGTAATTTATAAGGCCGAAGCCATTGTTGGCAACGAAGTACAACACGACCCGGTATTGAAAAACTTTATCGCCCTGCAAAATTGCCAGTCGGTTGTGTGCGCTCCGCTCAGAGCCGGGTTCGACATGTACGGTGTGGTTCTGTTTGCCCATCCACAAAAAAATATGTACACCCAGGAACACGCCGTGCTATTAACAACCTTCTGCAATCAGGCCATCATCCCCCTGCAAAACGCCCAACTCTACGCCGACCTGGCGCGCGAACAGAAAAAACTCCTGGAGCGAGAGGCACAAGCGCGCCGCGAACTGGCGCGAAACCTACACGACGGCCCGACCCAGGCCATCGCTGCCATTGCCATGCGCCTGAACTTCATTCAAATCCTGCTCAAAAAAGAAGGTATTACCGAAAGGGCAATGACCGAACTCAACAAAATCGAACAAATTGCCCTCAGAACAACGAAAGAAATCAGAGCAATGCTCTTTACTCTCAGGCCCATTGTGCTGGAAACACAAGGGTTGTCTGCAGCACTGAAACAATATGCAGACCGGATGAAGGATTTGCACAACCTTAACATTGAATTGGACATTCAAAAATATGGGGAGCAACTTAGCACAGACAAAGAAAGTGTGGTGTTCACTATCATCGAAGAAGCCGTTGGAAATGCCAAAAAATATGCCAATTCCGATGTTATTCTAATTCGGCTGGAAACGCTGAAGAATATGGTTATTGCTCAAGTCATTGATCATGGCAAAGGCTTTGATGTAGAAGCGGTAAAAGCCACCTACGACCAGCGGGGGAGCCTGGGGCTGTTGAATATGGACGAACGCGCTCAGATGGTTGGCGGACGGTGTCATATCAACTCTGCTATTGGCAAAGGCACCACTGTGCGGGTGGAAGTGCCGCTAGACGGGAATTAATGATGGCCAGACCCACACTTTTGGTTGCAGCACTGGCGGTAATGTCTGTTGTAGTGATGGTTGAAAGCAAATGGTTGGTCGCCCGCATTTTGCCGCCACGCTACGCTCAATGGCTGACCATTGAATCTGTAGCGCTGCTTTTGCAATCGCTTTATTTTCTGGGGCTACCGTATTCGGCGCTTGTTAGCGGGTTGCTCCCGGCGCGGTTTTTGGGGTTAAAGGGATTAGACATCCTGACAAATACAAATTTGTTTCCGCTCAACCAGCACACCCTGTTCAACCTTGCAATGCAATTGGGGAACGTTTTGCTGCTCTGGCTGCCAGACATTGGCCCCCTGGTATCGGTAGGGGTGTTGTTAAGCGTGCTGTTTTTTGCGTATTTGTGGCTTTACATGCGCCCTGTGGCCTTCCGCTTGCCGACAAACACATTATTCCCCCTGTACCGGTCGAATTTTGATATTTTGTTTGATGTAGTTCACTGGAGTTTTTACCGCGCTGTGGCATGGCTTGCCATGGGGAGTTTATACCTGGGGATCATTGTTGGAACGTTGATGATGGTAATAGAGGAGGTCGCCGCCAGCCGAGTGGGACGGCAGCCGGCCATCGAACAACAACGGCACTTACTGCGTTTTGCGATCGGGTTTTTGGCGTCGGTAGTATTTTTATTTGCCCCAAACTTATGGCTGATTTTCGCGTTGCAATTGATTGTAGCAGCAGGTAGTTCAATGCTGATTAAATACATGCCAAATAATGTGCAGTCTGGGGATTAAAGACGCAAACACCCAATTGCGATCAGGTACAGGGCAAAGTGAAGGTAAATTTGCTCCCCTTTCCCACTTCACTTTCCACCCAAATTTCCCCACCCACTTGTTTCAGTATCCCTTTAACAATTGATAACCCTAAACCAATACCCTCGTGTTCTCGATTAAGGGAATTTTCCACCTGGTAGAAACGATCAAATATTTTTGTGAATTCACTCTTTGCAATGCCGACCCCCGTATCGATTACTGAAAGTTCTACCACATTTGCCTGACGATGACCTTCAATGCAAATCTTGCCTTCCGGGGGTGTGAATTTTATGGCATTCCCCAGCAAGTTCATCAAAACCAGTTCTAGTTTTTGCGAGTCTGATTTAATGACCGGGAGGTTATCGGGCAGCTTAAGATCAATAGTAATATTCTTTTTTCGAGCCAACAGCGACATATCCGAAATCGCTTGTGACACTATTTTCCCCAGCGCAATGGGTTCAACGTCTAGCTGCAACTGCCCACTTTCAATAGTCCGCATATTTAATAAATCATCAATCAGAGAACGTAGCCGCAGTGCGTTTCGTACAATACTGGCCATATAATCTTTGTGCGGCCCTTCCAATTCCTCTTCAATCACGCTGGCGTATCCCATTAGAATCGCTAATGGGGTCCGTAATTCGTGTGCAGCAATGTTAATAAACTCACTTTTTAAATAATCTAAAGATTTCAATTGGTCGTAAGCCGATTGCAAGTCTTCAAACAGACGCGCATTTTCATAGGCAACAGCAAATTGTCCGGTCATCACACTCAAGAAATTCAATTCGCTGTGAGAGAATGAACGTCGGCTTTTCAAAAGCATTAGAATACCTAGCAATTTATGCTTGCCCATCAGGGGAAGTGCCACCATACTTTTCACACTCAGAGCGCCCAGCACCTGGTCTACATCCCAACTTTTGCTCCGCCCCAATTCAAGATGGATCAATTCTTTTTTGGACTGTTCTAACAATGATAAACCATCGGCTCCAATTGAAACTACCTGTTCTGGCAACAGTCCAATCTGCTTCCACAGCGTCAATGCACCCTGTCCATCAACCAGATATATTGCAGCGCCGCTTGACTTAGTTTCTGACCTGGCCCGGTCTAGTACCTGTTCCAGCAACAAATCCGTGTCGGTAGTAGCGATTAAAGATTTATTAAACTCAAACAGAGGCAGCAGTGATTTCAGGCGGATATTCTCCTCTCGCAAGCGCCCTTTCTCTAACGCCCGTTCAATCGCCAGGGTCAATTCTTCTGGAGCAAATGGCTTAATCACAAACTCATCCACGCCCAGCCGCAGAGCCTTAATAGCGGTCTCCATCGTGCTAAAACCAGTCATCGTAATGCACACGGTATCTGGATTAATCTTTTTCAACTCACGAGCCGTCTCTAACCCATCGATACCAGGCATTTTGATGTCGGTCAGAAGCAAGTCAAATTTTTCGTACTGGGCAATTTGTATTGCTTCCAGTCCGCTGCGGACAATTTTCACGTCGTAATTTTTTTCTAAAATACGCCGACAAACATCCAGCACATAAGGTTCGTCGTCCGCCACCAATATTTTTTCTCGCGTCATAGAGAAAACCTCCGCGCTTGTGTGCCGGGGTGTTTTGGTTAGAGTTACCTACTTAACAGGGAAAAACCACTCTTCTCTCAGTATAAATTAGCACGGCTTAAGTGTCAACGAAGAAGTTGACATTCACCACGGCTGTTGCAAAGTAGATTTTAAGGTTTCAGCAAACTGTTTCTAATTTTCTGTCAAGCGACTTTACCCAAAGGGCCACAGGTGCAACAGCCCTGTGTCATTCACCAAATCATCCGAGTTCCATCGTCAATTGACAGTGAAGGTTGCCGTGGCGACCGTTTTTGCATCCAGTCGCAAGACCACGGAATATGATCCCGGCTGAAAACCATCGACCGGAGCATAATATACCCATGCCGTCCCCGCCGAGCCGTACTCCTCCGGCCACGTGTCAGACCCTTCCTCCACCACTTCATCGCCTCGCTTCCAAACAACACGCCAGGGCGTTCCCGATTGAATAGCTTGATAATGGAAAAATAGATAAACTTGCGGCTGGGTAGCAGAGAATTCTGTGGCAGGCTGATCGGGTTTATAATCAGCGGTAATATTGTGGGCCAAAATTAAATTTGAAAACGGACTGCCCTCCGAAATTACCGGCGTGCCAAGTGACGGCAGCGGCGTAGTGGTTGACTCTGGCGGTACAGTTGCAGTTGCAGTTATTCCCAACAGTGCCGACGTGCCGGGCGTTGTTGGCGGCACCGTTGGGGGAACCGACGTAGACACAGCTTGCGGCGTAACAAGCGGCGGAGGTGTGGCAATCTGTGTGCCAGACGCCGTCACTGTGCCAGAAATCACCCCGCGCGACGGGCCAGACAAAAAATTGGCAACCCAGAATCCACCCACCAATGCTGCGCCCACAACAACAGAAGCCAACACAATCCAGAAAATATACCGCTGCCCCAACGATGGGCTTGCCAGGGGACGGGTATCTTTTACCGCAGACATCGGAAGGGTAATCGGTTTGAGGGGCGCAGAACCTTCGGCGGCCACTTGTAGCGCACGGGCAAATTCTGCACCCGTACTGTGTCGCAGTTCTAGCCCTTTTGACAGCATTCGCAACACAACTTCGCTCACAGCAGGCTTAATATGGGAACGGACTTGATGAGGCGGCGTGGGCTGGGTGCGGCTTTGCGCGTCAAGCACAGCGCTTGCTGTGCCGGCAAACGGTGGCTCTCCCACCAACATCTGGTAGCACAAAATACCCATCGCGTACAAATCGGCGGTTCGGCTGGGGCTTTCGCCCCGCACACGCTCTGGCGACAAGTATAGGGGGTTGTCAATATTGTTTTCCACACCCTCCCCTATCCCCTCTATTGCCGGTCGCAGACCAAAATTAATCAGCCAAATGTGCCCATCCCGAACAAAAATAGTTGTGTCAGACAGATTGCCGTGGCGAATCGCTTTGCTGTGCGCGTAATCAAGCGCAGCAGCAATTTGATTGATGAACGAGGTTACTTCGGGGGCAGGCAGTACGTCTTTTGCGCTAAGATACGAGGCCAGCGTTTCGGCTTCCACAAATTCATTAACAACATATACCAGACCATTTTCAACGGCGCTGCCATAGGTTTTAAGAATATTGGGATGCACCAAGTTCACGTTGCGCGCCACAGCATCCTTAAGGCGGCGCACAAAATAGGCATCGTCTGCCAAAGGAGGCTGTACCACCGAGAGTAATACCTGTTGGTCGTCTGCCAGTCGGCGAGCGCGATAGGTAATGGTCAAATTATCGCGTGCCCATTCAGTTTCAAGTGTGAATGCCGTAAGTTTTTGATTCAGTTGTTGCAACATTGAATTATCCATCATTGTATTTTCTGTGATTAATTGTACAGATAATCCTATCTCATTGCGAATTTTACGCGCCGACATTTTCTCCATTCACCCTCAACGCAAACCCGCCCCGTCGAACGTCGCCCACTGCTTCCCAAATACCCCCCACCAGCCCTGCCGAATGCACACCGCCAAAGTACATATTTTTGTCGGGCCATCGATTAACCTGATACCCCAGGCGGGTTAATGCGGCACTAATTGTCGGGGGCATCCCCCCTTCTAGCTGCAAAACATCTTCCTCAAAATGAAGCCGGGGCGCTGATACAGCTTCCGCAAGAGACAGTTTAAAATCCACCACGTTGGACAATACTTGCACAATGGCCGAGCGTAACCGTGTGCTGCCACCGCTGCCCAGCACCATCACCGGCGTGTCGTCTTTCAATACAATGGTCGGACTCATCATTGTTTGCAACCGCTTTCCCGGTTCTGCGGAGTGAAATCCATTGGGATGCAGGTCTATTTCCCCCAAAATATTGTTCATCGCCATTCCGGTATCGGCAACGACATATCCCGCCCCTTCTCCTGCCGAAGTGGTGATGCTTGCCACATTGCCATCCGCATCAATTACGCTAATGTGCGTGGTTTCGTTGGGGCCTTTCGTCGAGACCGGCTCACGGGGGGGAAGTTCTGTGCCGTTCAGTAGATTGGCAAGTAACCGCCGTTTTCTATTAATGTGTGGCTGACTCAAAAAGCGCGCCACGCCATTTTCTGTCAATTGCAGGTCTTGCCGCGCCGCATTGGTTAAACGAAAGACTTCGGCCAACAGACGATACCGCTCCACACCGGACAGGGACATTGACGGCACGTCAAATGTAGCAAGAAGTTTCAGGGTGAAGGCAATCAACACTCCTCCAACCGATGATGGCGGGGGCAATAACACTGTATAATTGCGATAAGAAACGATGATGGGTTTTAGCCGCCGCACACGATATTGGGCCAGGTCGGTTTTGGTGATTAGCCCTCCGTGGATCGTTTGGTCGGCCGCAATTTTGTTGGCAATTTCTCCGTGATAAACGTATCCGGCTCCAAATTTGCCCAGTTGTTGCAGCGTGTGCGCTAGTTGGAAATTGTGCAACAGATCTCCGGCTTGTACAATTTTCCCCTGTGGCGCATAGATGCTGGCCGAAGCAGAC
The DNA here is from genome assembly GCA_964413895.1 of uncultured Anaerolineaceae bacterium. Lineage (GTDB taxonomy): Bacteria > Chloroflexota > Anaerolineae > 4572-78 > 4572-78 > JANTHQ01. Next base: position 10,442 of record CAYPUV010000034.1, on the reverse strand, counting down.
GTATCCATAAAAATATCAGCAAGCAACTGCGTAACGTAGCCCATTGCCTGCGATACCACTACCCCGTTGCGAGCCAGTTGAATAGCGGGGGCAAGAAGAACCGGCAGCGGAAGTGTCCCGTGGTCGGCTGCCAAAGCGCACAACCCGGCCACGTTTCCCGGCACAGCGGAGCTGGCTCTGCCAATGTAAAAAGGTTGTTGCGCGACACCAAAATCAACCAATATTTTTTTGAAGTCGGACTGATGGGGGTTGTAGGGGCCGGTAGGCATATCGCAAAAGAAATCGTGAACCAGGTTTTGGCCACTTTTGGCCAGGTGGAGTGCAGCGATGCCCCCACCATTGATATTCACCAATGCCATTTCTGCCACAAACGAAGCGAACGTTGCCGCTACCGCCGCGTCGATGGCATTGCCACCCAACTTCAAAACTTCCGCGCCGGCGTGTACTGTTTGAGGGTTGCCAGCAGAAATGATTCCCTTGAATTGGCTCAACGCGGTGTACTCCTGTGTGTGCTGTGTGGATCCTTAAAACCAGATTTTACCATAATCAGGGCAATTATGGCAATGTCTATATGCAGTGCACTTTTTTATGTACCAATATTTTAATTGCGTGTATAATTTCAAATAATTCACTCACATCATTTTTCAAGAAGGAGATCCTTAAAATGTTAAATTCTCTATTGGAGGTTACGTTAGAATATTGTCAGGTTTGAAATTACGGCAACCGCGCTGTGCGTGTCACAGCCGCCGCACTAGAAAATTTTGGCAACGAAATAAAAAGCTGGCGTTTGATACCATCGAGGGGCGGTGTGTTTGAACTGACTGTAAACGGGAAACTACTCTATTCCAAAAAACAAACCGGCGAACACACCACCCCAGAAGCGATCGTTGCAATGTTGCAAACTGAGCTAAATCAATTATCCAAAACCTGACAACCGGGTGACAGGATGGTGTTGTGCAAACAACCATTACATTTAAGGGGCACACGCTGGCAGGCGTAGCTCTGGCAATGATAATTCTACAGTTTGTTGCTCCGGCGCGCGCCTGGAATATAATTCTTGTTGCGCTGGGGTTAACATTGGGCACAGCGTATTTTTGGGTTAAAACCCTGCAAACAAGTATTCAGTTAACTCGAGAACGGCGCTACACCTGGGCACAGGTAGGCGACCGGCTGGAAGAACGCTTCGCCCTGCACAACACAGGTCACGTGCCTGTTCTGTGGGTTGAAATTATTGACCAATCAACCTTGCCCGGCTACACAGCAAGTCGGGTGATTGGTATTGGCATCAACACGTTTACGCGCTGGCACAGTGATGTAATTTGTATGCAACGTGGCGTATTTCAACTGGGGCCAATAACCCTAAAAACAGGAGACCCATTCGGCCTGTTTGAGCTGCGGCAATACTACCCCAACACAATTGACTTCACCATTATCCCCCCGATTTTGCCACTTCCCACCCTGACCGTTGCCTCACGCGGCGAAACCGGCGAGAAAGTCACCCGGCCATACAGTCTATCGCGCACACAAGCCAGTGCTGGCGTGCGCCTTTATCAATCTGGCGACAGTCTGAGCAAGATTCACTGGCCCACCACAGCCCGCCGCAACGAATTTTACATTCGCAAATTTGAAACAGCATCGACTGGCGACTGGTGGCTGGTTCCAGACCTGGATGCGCAAGCCCATTATGGAAGCGGCACGTCTTCAACGCTGGAAAAGGCCATTTTAATTACCTCTTCGCTCGCAGACAAAGGATTGCGGCATCACCGCGCAGTAGGGTTGCTGGCACACGGAGATCGCGCGCTGTGGCTGCCGCCTGTCGCCTCTCCCATTCAGCGCACGCAAATTCTCAAAGCTCTGGCCCAAATAGAAGCGGGAAACATCCCCTTAAAAGATGTGCTTGACCGCAGTCGATTATCACTGACGCGCAACACCAGTTTGATTGTTATCACCGCCGAAAGTAACCTTGAGTGGCTTGATCCGCTGCTGTTCCTTCAACGGCGGGGCATTGTGCCCACAGTGATTTTAATTTTCAATAGCCAAACGAGCTTGCAAGCGCAAGCCGCCCACCATTGGCTGACAGGGGCAGACATAACCGTTCATCTGATTGATGAAACCAGTGTTATTCCTCCTACACCTAAAGACGCCGCCGGGAAATGGGCGTGGCACATCACCGGCACCGGCAAAGCAGTGCCCGTGCAACGACCCCAGGGGAATTGGAGACAGCTATAATGCATTATTCCACGCCCCCCCAAAAATTCCAATTTCACCCCTTGGCGTTGTTGTGGCGTCAACTATCAACCTTCGGCGGATTAATTTGGTTATGGGCCATCGGACTGACAGTGGTAACAGCGCTGGGAATAAATCAGACCGCGTTGAAAATGCCAGACACAACGGTATTGACTCTGGCACTGGCCGCAATCGCCGTCAACGGATTGTTGTTTCAACGGCGCGTGACCCTTTGGCTGGCAACCAGCAGTACCGTCGGCGTTGGTCTGAGTTATCTGTTGCTTGCGTGGGCAAACTTATGGCCTGTCACCTGGTTCTTGCTAAAAACACTTGCCCAAACAGGGTGGGATTGGCTCAACGGCACAATTGATGTAGCCGCTCTTCATCTGCTGCAGGCGTTACTGGCAGAGGGACACACAGAGCTGTTTGGCATTGCCTTCCGCATAACAAATTGGCTGACACACCCGGCGCAGCGCAGCAGCACCGACACGCTGCCAATACACCTTATTTGGGGCAGTGCAATCTGGCTGGCAATTGGTGTAATGTGCTGGCAAATCTGGGTGTACCGACGCGCGATGACGGCAATCCTCTTCCCCGGCGCGTTGTTGAGCGTTGCCGTTTTTTTTACAGGAAAAGAATACGGGTACCTGGCATTGTTTCTGGCTTTCGGGCTACTGCTGCAATCCAGCCTGCGGGGGTTGGTTCGGCAATTATCCTGGGAAAAGCGGCATTTAGATTACGCCAGCGACTTGTTTCTAGACTTAAATGTTTACGTTATTCCTGCCGTAATTTATATCGTTGTCATCGCATTTGTGATTCCCGCCATGTCATTCTCGCAACTCACGCAAGTCCTAAATAACTTACTCCAGATTAATGCAGCTCAAGTAAATGAAGTCGCTGCATCATTTGGGCTTAACCCCATCCCCAATCCTGCTCAGTCAACAGGGTTGCAGGGACTTCCACAACAACACTTGCTTGGAAACAACCCCAATCTGAGCAGAATGCTGGTAATGCGCGTGAGAACGGGGGATTTTGAGCCGATGTCCGCAAGTGAGGCTCAACAGGCAACCATTCCTCGTTATCGTTGGCAATCATTGATCTTTGACCATTACACGTCACGCGGCTGGGTATTTTCGGCCAATCAGTCGAACAAGGTTGAATCAAATACCCCCCTTGAAACGCCTCCGGGGCCGGGCCGAAAGTTGACGCAAGTTGTACAGCGCGGGCCAAACGCCACCAACTTATTGCACACTGCCGGTATTCCAACAAGAATAAACCGTCCCGTTGAAGCCACATACGGGCCAACCGGAGAATTAGTCGGCGCCACACTCAAGGAAAAAATCTACACCGCCGCATCCTGGCTGCCCACACATTCACCGACACTTTTGCGCGCCGCCGGAACTAACTATCCACCGGAAATTACGCAAACGTACCTCACGCTGCCCAATACACTTCCGGCCAGAGTCAAGAATCTGGCGTTTAAATTGACCGTCGCTGAACCAACACCGTACGATAAAGCCGTGGCGCTTGAATCTTATTTGCGCACGTTTCCGTACAATCTAAACGTCGCTACACCGCCCCCCAACAAAGACGTTGCTGATTTCTTTCTGTTTGACCTGAAAGAAGGTTATTGTGATTATTACGCTACCAGCATGGTGGTCATGGCCCGTGCAATCGGCCTGCCGGCTCGATTTGTAATTGGGTATGCCTCTGGCACATACAATGCCCAACGAGCTGAATACCGCATCACGGAAGCTGACGCCCATTCATGGGCGCAGATTTATTTCCCCGGCATCGGCTGGGTCAATTTTGAGCCAACTGCAGGACGTCCTCCCATTTCCAGAGACCCGGCGACGGAAGACGATGACTTGCCCGATTGGGCCAGCGCTCCCCTGGAGTCCCCGTCGGCAGAGGAGCTGGCCCAATCGAACAACGCCCTGCGCCCACGGATTCCCCTGTTCTGGTGGATACTGGCGCTGGTTGTGGCAGCAGGTCTCGTTCAGCAGTGGCATCAGTGGCGAATGCGCCAATTGTCAGCACGAGCGATGAGCCAACTGGTGTACCGGCGCACCCTTCGAATGGCTGCAAGATGTGGCTTTACCGTGCTGCCCGGTTACACACCTTACGAGTTTGCCCACAATTTTACAATCTACCTTGAGCAAAACCTGGGGGGCATTCGCTCTCCGACCAACCTGACCGCCTCACTGCACAAGTTGTGCGCAGTGTTTGTACACCAGCAATACGGGCCACCGCATGCAAATCGGCTTCGGCGCCGTTCACTGTGGCAAACCTGGCGCAGCGTGCGCTTCCGTCTGGGGGTAGTGCTGATACTCTTATCGGCGCGCCGGCACTATCGCCGTTGGGTTTCCCCCTTTGTGGCAGCCTTGCGCAATCATCCTCCACAAATTGAATGAACGTAACTATTCAGGGCGTCTGTTGGAACACAGAGAAACACGGAGTTTTCACAGAGACCACAAAGATTCTTATGATAATATTTGATTTTCTCGGTGTATCTCTGTGTTTTCTTTGTGAAACTCTGTGTAACTGAACAGTTACGAATGAACATTGGTAGAGGGACTATCTGAAGGAGAGACCACCCAATTTTCAAAATATGTTTTAGCCAACTATAATTCAGTTGCGTGATTATTCTTGCCAGTGAGAAAGGATAAAAATCATTGAACCAGCAACCACAATACTCAATTATAGCGCCCGTTTTTAATGAAGAAGGCAACCTGCAAGAACTGTACCGACAAATGAAACAAACGTTGGATTCCACTGGCGAGGCATGGGAGTTGATTCTGGTGGATGACGGCAGCAGTGACCGCTCACTGGAGATCATGCACTCCCTGCGCAATGTAGACTCGCGCGTGAAGATAGTTGAGTTCGCCAAAAATTTCGGCCACCAACTCGCTGTCACCGCTGGCATGGATTATGCCAGCGGCAAGGCTATCATCATCATTGACGCCGACTTGCAAGACCCCCCCTCGGTAATTTTGCAGATGATTGAAAAATGGAAAAAAGGCTACGAAATCGTTTACGCGGTTCGTACCGAACGCAAAGGGGAAACCTGGTTCAAAGAATTTACGGCCAAGCTGTTTTATCGCCTTATTTATCGCATTACAGACATTGATATTCCATTGGATACCGGAGATTTTCGGCTGATTGACCGTCGTGCGGTGGACACACTCACCACCATGCGAGAGCGTCATCGCTTCATTCGAGGAATGACCAGCTGGATAGGCTTCAGGCAAACCGGCGTGGAGTATGTGCGCGAAGAACGTTTCGCCGGCGAAACACACTATCCTTTTAAGAAGATGTTGAAGTTTGCGTTGGATGCCATTACCGGCTTTAGCTACCTGCCGTTGCAAGTTGCCACCTACGTAGGATTTATTATCGCCGGTATCAGCGCCATTGCGGCCCTGTTGGTCATTTATGCCCGCCTATTTTTGGAATCGCAGGCTTTTTTTGGGCAAGCAACCACATTGGTGGCCGTATTGTTTTTGGGGGGGATTCAGTTGATTACGCTGGGGGTTATTGGCGAATACCTGGGCCGCATTTATGACGAAGTGAAACAACGGCCCCTGTACGTGGTAAGAGAAGCCCGCGGATTTGAAAGCGAAAATTAAGGCTGATTATTAAGCCGCAGCCACCAAAAAGGCCATTGCCTTATATTCTGGGCAATGGCCTGTATTTGTTTGCCGCTAATTGGGGGTGGGGAGTTGCTGCGGCAACGATTGCGCCTGGCTGGCGGCTCGTGTTGGGTCGGGCGGTGCGTCATCAATAGTCCACAAATCTTGCACGCCCGAACCTCTGGCTTTTAGCAGCCAATCATTGTACGCTTTGGTTCGGAGACGCGGCAAGTATTTTGCGTCCAGTTCTCGCTCTTCCCGCTGCAGCACTTGAATGATGTGCCAGCCGAATTGAGTTTGCACAGGATCACTAATTTTGCCAATATCAAGACTAAATACCGCGTCGTTAAAGGGGGCAATCATTACGCCTTCCGGGAACCATCCCAAATCGCCGCCGGTATCTTTGGTGCCGGTATCAATAGAGACGTCAGCCGCCACGGCCTCAAAGCTTTCGCCGTTGTCCAATCGTTTTTTTGCAGCTTTGGCCTCATCTTCTGTAGCCACCAGAATATGACGCGCATGCGCCTGCAAAACGACTGAATTTATCTTGTCTCCAATAGCTTGTGCCAATTTTTGTTTCAGCAAGAGTCGTCTCACCATCTCCCGCAAATCATCGGGGGTCATTCCGGTTTTGTCGCGCACTATCGTTTCCCAATCAGAAACAGCTTTGGTCAGCGTGTCGCCAGACAAAACGTTTATTGTGGGCGTGGGGCGCGGGGCGGCAGTGGGTTCCGGCGTCGTGGTCGGTGTGGCATTCTCGTTTGGGGTAGAAGTTGGGGTCGGCGTGAACAGAGCAGCGGTGGCCGTTGCATTCTGGCGCGCTGTCACCGTCTTCTGCGCGGATGTTTCGGTGTAGCCTCCGCTGCGAGCGGCGGCAATTTCATTGTACGTTTCTGTCACATCGTCGTCAGAAACGGTAATGCCGCGTCGAGCAGCCTCTTGCACCACCAATTCTTCTTCAATCATCGACTCCAATGCGTCGCGGTCGACGTTGGCCCGTTGAGCTGCAACCTGGTTCAGTTGTTGATTGGCCTGGTCTTCCAGAGATTTCAACAAATCGGGAGAGTTTTGAAAAGTTTGTGCTATTTGTTGGTATTGTTGCTGCAAAAACGCAATTTGTTCATCCAGCAGATAACGTTCGTATAGAACGCGATGCTGGTAATTTTTGCGGCTAATTTTTGCATTATTAACAATTGCTACCGGCTGGTTAGGTGTAACAATGTATGTGTAAGCCAACCCAATTGCCAGCACCAACAATATTAAAGCTGCCAGGCCAGCCAGCCCCAGCAGAACCTTGCGTCGTTCTTCGGCTTCTTTTCTGGAACGGGTAATGTGTTTGCGATTTTCTATTTTGGGTTGCAGTTGTTTTTTTGCCATGAATATTTCCCCAAAAATACGCGGGCGACCTCCAGGGCTGCCCGCGTTACTCTATCGGTAATTATGAGTGAGTATAGATAGGAATTACCGTCGATTGAAACCAGAAACCCGCGCATGAGCCGTGGTGTAAGGCAAAAGTGCCATAAATCTGGCGCGTTTAATTGCCGTAGCCAATTGGCGCTGATGCTTGGCGCAGGTTCCTGTTTTGTGTCGGCCGCGGATAGATCCATTCGGCATAATGTATCGCTTTAGGGTATCTGCATCTTTCCAATCAATCTCGTCTACATGCTCCACACAAAAGGCGCAAACCTTCCTTCGCTGGAAAAAACGGCCTCGTGGTCTTCGTTTTTTTTGAAACGTCATTTTTTTATTTCCTCTAGTCAAACTACAAGAAAATCGGCAATACCTATAGCACTGACAATAGCACTACAGAAGCGATTTTTCTGGCACCAAAATATTGTCCGAAAGCACCTCTTGCTGCGAGTCGTCATCGTTTTCTGCAAGCTTTTTTCCGTCATTTTTGTAATCGCCGTTGGGCCGATGATCCAGAATGGTTACCTCATTGGCTACAACATCGGTGCGATACTGACGTTGGCCCTGTTCATTTTCCCAATTCCGGGTTTGCAAGCGACCTTCAACGTAGACCTGACATCCTTTGCGAAGAAGCTGGGCACAGATTTCGGCCAGGTTTCCCCAGGCTACCACATTGAACCACTCTGTTTCCTCTCGCCGATGGCCTTTGGAATCGGTCCATCGTCTGCTTACAGCGACGCTAAATGATGTTACCGGTTTTCCCATCGAGGTGAAGCGCAATTCAGGTTCACGCCCCACATTGCCAATAATCATTACTTTGTTCAGCCCGCGACTCATAATTTACATTCAAACCTTTGCCTTAATATTCAACTATGCTAAATTCAACAAAGTGCTTTACAAATGTTATTCTGTAGCTTCGTCTGAGCCGGGTTCATCAGACGCAGGTTCAGGCTCAACTTCAGATTCAGCCACCACATCCTCAACCGGGGCTTCTTCTGCTGCTGCAGGCGCTTCCGCAACCGGGGTTGCTTCAACAGCTGCCTCTGGGGTAGTTTCTGCCGTCTCTGGGGTAACTTCTGCTTCGCCTTCAACAATCGGTGCTGGCGCTTCGTCACTTTCAACAATACCATTGCTTTTGACAATCAGGTAGCGCAAGATATTCTCGTTTAACTTGAGGGAAAATTCAATGTCGTGTAGTGCATCCGGCGCTAGAGCCACATGGTACAGGACGTAAGTCCCTTCCATTTGATCATTGATGGCGTAAGCCAACTTCCGTCGTCCCCAATTGCTAACTTTCGCTAGGTCACCACCGCTTGTTTTGAGCAGCTCGGCCACTTTTTCGGCTTCTTCCGCAGTAGCCGTTGCATCCAGAGTCGGACGGATGATCAGCATCAGCTCGTAATTCCGCATTTTGGGTGTTCCTCCTTTCTTTGGACTTGATGGCCCTTGCCGCAAGCAAGAGCAGAAAAGAACGGTCATTTGCCCTGTTTAGGGGCATTACCGCCGGGCGCTAATATAGCACAGGGCGTCACTTATCGCAAAATTGCACGCAAGCTACGAATCCGCTGCCGCCCCATCCACGCCCAGGTCAACGGCAATGCCCTGCATCGCTTCCAGCACACGACCCACGTGTTCCCACAAATCAACGCCCAGGTCTGCCACCGCCTGTTCAACCTCTCCGCGATGAACACCTGCCGCAAATTGTTTGGCTTTCCATTTTTTCTTAACCGATTTGACTTTCACGTCTCGAATGTCTTTCGATGGGCGTACCAGCGCTACGGCCTGAATGAGTCCGGTCAACTCATCGACGGCGTACAGCGTTTTTTCCAGCAAACTTTCGCGGTCGACGCCGGTTACTTCCGTGGCATGCGACAAAATCGCACGGATGATGGTCTCGTCCACCCCGTGTTGGCGCAAAATCGGCGCGCCGGCGTTGGGATGTCCCTTAACCCCCACCTCAGGATTTTGCTCGTAGTCAAAATCGTGCAGCAATCCAACAATGCCCCACAGGTCTTCATCTTCCCCAAAATGCCGCGCATACGCCCGCATTCCCGCTTCAACTGCCAGCATATGTCGCCGCAGGCTGATACTTTCGGTATAGTCGCACACCAGTTTCCAGGCATCTTCTCGATTCATAGCAGGCCTCTAATTAGCTCCAAACATTTTTTCATCTCTCAGCAAGCGGTTTCTCCAACTCATAAAGTCCGTACTCAAGCTCGTCCATACGTTCTTTAAGATAGTTCCGCGCATCATTGATGGCATGGTTATAGATTACCGGTCCTATCTTGGAAACAAAAAAATCCAAAAGAAATTCTGCCGCTAAATTACCAATCTCTTCGCCCCTCTCTTTTTCAAAATACTGTTGAATCAAGGGTATTATGCTTCGTTTTTCCTCAGTAGAAAATTTTATTATCATAACTCACCTTAAGCAATACGTAAGTTTCAACCCATACGTAGACACCCCTTAAATCAGCGTTTCAATCACACGTCGTACCGAGGTGAAATCCGCGTTCACCTGTATCGGCGCGTTTGCCAGCCGGGCATTTCCCCACTCACCGGTGTGATAGGCGACCGTCGCACCAGGGTCCTTTAACAAATTACCGGTGAGAATGCTCACCACTGTGTCATCGGGTTGAATGACACCTTGCTGCACCAGCTTGCGCGTGCCCGCCACCGATGCCGCCGATGCCGGTTCGCAACCGATGCCCACCCCATCGACCATTGCTTTCGCATCCATAATTTCGTCGTCTGTCACCGCCTCAACCAGCCCGTTCGTCCATTCCAGCGCCCGAATGGCGCGCTCGTAACTCACCGGATTGCCAATGCGAATGGCGGTGGCAACCGTCTCAGCTTTCACAGTGACGTGCTCGCTGAAGCCGGTTTTGAAACTTTGATAGAAGGGACTGGCTCCCGCCGCTTGAATGGACGCCAATCGCGGCAGCCGGCGAATCAACCCCAATTCTTGTGCTTCGAACAGTGCTTTGCCAAAAGCGGCGGTATTGCCCAAATTTCCGGCGGGCAGCACAATCCAATCGGGCGGCTGCCACTGGAATCCCTGTAAAATTTCAAACACAATCGCCTTCTGCCCTTCCAGGCGGAAGGGGTTGAGTGAGTTGAGCAAATACACGCCCAATTGGGTGCAGACGGTCTCCACTAATTTCATCGCATCATCAAAAT
>CAYPUV010000033.1:0-24346 GCA_964413895.1 uncultured Anaerolineaceae bacterium | reverse complement strand
GGTGGTTTCGCGCTGGTTGGTGATGCCCACCGCGGCGATGTCGGCGGCGGTGGCGTTGGCGGCGGCCAGCGCGCCGCGAATGACCGCCTGCGTGCGCGCCCAAATTTCCAGCGGGTCGTGTTCCACCCAGCCGGGGCGCGGATAAATTTGTTCGTGTTCCAGTTGGTGCATACCCACCGGTTCGCCCGCGTGGTTGAAAATCATACAGCGCGTGCTGGTCGTCCCTTGGTCAATTGCAGCGACAAATTTGGACATAATACTCTCCGGGAAGGTTTCAGGTTCAAAGTTACAGGGTTGCAAGGTAGCAATCAGCAATCAGCGGTCAGTTTTCACGCATCACGTTTCACGCAATACGCAATACGTATTTCGTAAAACGTATTACGTAAGGTTTTTCATCCGGCGCTATCCATTTTTCGTTATTCACTCTTCACTTTAACAACTGCCAGCAATCCAATCATCCCCACGCCGAAGATGGCCAGCGCCGTGCCCACGCCGAAGGCGTCTGCCAGCGCGCCGAGAATGGGCGCCAGAATCGCCATCAACACGGTGGTGAGTTGTGATTCCACCGATAGCCCCGATGCCATCACTTGCGAGTCGATTTGGTCGCTAATGAAGCCGACATTCATCGGGCGACGCACATTTTGCAGCACGTACAATCCCAAAAATACCAGAATGGAGATAATTGCCCAGTGTTCCCATGCGGAAATACCGGCGATGAACAGAAACAGTGCGCCAAGCGCGAAACTCACATTAATAGCGCGCGCCAGGTTGCTGAAGCGGTGGCTGAAACGGGCCGCATTGCGCGAGGCGGAACTGGTGAGCAGGTAAATCACAAAATACACTGCGCCGATGACGACTGCCGAGCGGCGGGTATCATCCAGTGCCACAAAAAACGGCAGGGCGAGGGCAAAGGTTTTCAAAATAGGTTGCAGATAATCTTTGACTGTTTTGAAAAATGCCATAAATCCGGCGCTGTTCAGCAGGGCACGCAGGGTGTTGCTAGCGGTGAACATTGCGCCAAAGGCTTTCATGGTTGACTTGACCTGTTTCCCCATTGATTGTTGGGTGCGGCGGGTTAAATCGCCATCCAATTCTTTCGGATAGGTCATCAGATTGAACAAATCGAGCACATAGGGGATGGTGGCTGCCAGAAACATATAGCGATAGTTGCCCGCATAAAAAACAATGGCGGCGGCGATGAGCGAGTTGACCGCCGACCCCAGTTGCGATGCGCCCCGCGTGTGCCCGTAATATTCAACTTTTACCTCGGCGAGATTGTTGAGTTTCAGGTATTCCAGAATGAGCGCTTTGTGTGTGCCGGAGCGAAAAGCTTCCCCGGCGGCGAAAAAGAGCATTGCCAGCGCGTAAATGTAAAAGTTGGCAAACGTGTAAAAAACGATGAAGGCGATGATGTATGATACAAACGCCATCACCATTGCTTTTCGCCGGCCAAAAATATCGGCGAAAACGCCCGTGGGGATTTCCAGGATGTTGGTGGTAATGTCACGGATAGAGTAGAGCAGCCCAATTTGCAGGAAGGTCAATCCGGCTTCCCTGAATAGCAGGATGATGAACGGCTCAAAAAACCGCAGGTTTTTTAAAAAGCCATACGCGGCAAATCGATAAAACATGCGGTCTTTTTTGAATGGAGCAGCCATAAGATGTCTCTAGCGTAACTTCAAACCAGAAATTCGTGCATCATGTTTCCGTCAAGAACCGTGTGCTTGTAGTGACAGAGCAGTGCTCTGTCACTACATTATTTTAAAACAATGTATGTGTCCCCGAAAATGTCTCTTGGAATTGCACTGGCAATGAAAAAACAAGCAAAAGAACAACAGCGCAGTTAGCGGTCGATTCCCAGTTGTTCCAGACGCGCGGCAGAAGGCGCGCCTGTTTCTGGATCCCAGGCACGCAACCGGTAATAGATGGGTAGCATTGCATCAAGATTGGGCAGCACCCCCTGCGCCGAGCCGGAGGGACGGGGTTGGGTGAGCAATCGTTGCGGCAGCGTGTCGTCGGCGGGGGTGATGCCCAGGCGTAGGTTGATGAGCCGTTTGAGTTGGAACAAGCGTGCGCCGGTTTCCAGCAGCGTGTCCCCTGTCCATTGCCAGCCCAGCGCGCTGTTCACAATTTCACTGGTGCGTTCCGGGCCAACATTCCCTTTCACAATGAATTTACATAACCCCAACGGGTTGTAGGTTGCCATAAAATTCTGGTAGTTGTAGGCCATCTGGGCAGTGGCAGCGTTAGAGGCAAAACGATCCATTGTGTCCACGTACCCCATATCGGCGTGCAGAACGCCGTAGCCATTCCAGTAGCTCAACGCTTCCAGGTGACAGCCGCCTCTGGACGCGGTGGCATAATTCACCGCCATCGATGTGAATGCGCGGGGATCATGGTAGGCAATTTCCAGCCCTTTCACGTGGATGGCAAACGTCTCGGCCTGGTTGCCCCACCGACGTGCCGCCTCGCGCACACCTTCAGCCAAGTCGTCGCCTGCTTTGCTGTGCCGCTCGCCAATCATCTGCACCCCGGCGACCACGGCGTCGGCGTTGCCAAATTCCAGGGGCAAACCGTCTGTGTCGGCGGTTGTGATGATCCCTTTTTCAAACGCTTCCATGCCAAACGCCAGGGCAGAAGACACACTGATTGTATCCAGGCCATAATCATTGCACAGGCTATTGGCTTTGGCAAGTGCTTCAAGATTACTGTTGCCGACCATCCCGCCGAATCCGGCCAGCGTTTCATATTCAATGCCTTCGCCGCGCGGAGTTTGGTATTTCCCGCCTACAACTTCCACCTCTTTCCCGCAACCGATGGGACAGGCGTAGCAATGGGTGTGCTTGCGCCAAATGGTTTCGTAAATGGTTTGACCGGAAATTTTGGTTGCGTCTGCCCATGAACCGCCGCTCCAGTTGCGCAAGGGCATGTCGCCGAATTGCTCGGTGGCAACCACCCCGCCCGCCGTTCCGTAGTTGCTCATGCCAATGGAAGCTTCTTTGATGGCTGCGTTTTCGACTTTTACTTTATTCAAAAAGGCTTTTTTGTTGGGGTAGGCAGGTTTGGTGTTGCCGCGCACCACAATGGCTTTGAGGTTTTTGGACCCCATCAGTGCGCCCATTCCTCCGCGAGCTGCTCCGCGCACGTAATGGCTTGGCCCGCTCATAATGCCTGCCAGTTTCACCAGCTTTTCACCAGCGCGACCAATGCCGGCCACTTGCGCTCGCGGGTCTGTTTCAGAAAGAAGTATGGCGGCGGTTTCAAAATAGTTTTTGCCCCACAGATGGGCCGCGTCCCGGAGTTCAATTGTGCCGTCCAGTCCGTTAATCCACAAATAAACTGGTTTGGGCGATTTTCCATCTATGACCAGTCCGTCATATCCGGCAAAACGCAGCTCCGCGCCCCAGTAATTGCCCAGGTTGGCTTCGTTCCAGATGCCTGTTAACGGCGACCGTCCACACCAGCTTGAACGGCAGCCGGTAGGGGCGAAGGTTCCCGCCAGCGCTCCGTTGAACACGTACAGGGGGTTACGGGGGTCAAGCGGCTCGATGCTGGGGTCCATTTCATCATAATACAGTTTAGCTGCGTAACCCGAGCCTAGCAGCCAATGTTGCACATCCGCATCTGCTATATCTTCTTCGTGCCAGGTGCCATTGGCAAGATTGAGCCGCACGTATTTGCCAGCGTAAACAGCCATTCGTGTCTCCTTCATTCACACATAGTCAAAAACTGGTTAATTGGTAGCAAAAACTTTTGCGATGGGGTCGGCCCACGCCAACAGTGCTTCATCGGTCATAAACTGGCTCACCAGTTGCAAGCCCAGTGGCAGGCCATTTTTTGCGCGACTGGCGGGCACGGTGATAGATGGCAGCCCAGTTTGCGTCCAGGGCAGGTTCATCGCCGGGTTGCCAGTGGCATGCAGTCCTTTCGGCGCGGGGCCGGGGGCGGCAGGGGTGACCCACACATCAATGCCTGTTTCTTGCATTTGGGCCTGCAATGTGTTTCTCAATTGCGCCTGTGCTTTACGGTGCGCGGCGATGGTCTCCTGGTCAACGTCCATCCCCTGCTGAATAAGGGCTTCGGTGCGAGGACGGTACAGGGTTTTATATTTGGGGAACCACGCTGCATGTTCCTGTGCCATTTCTGCCGCCATCAGTTCCACGTGCCGTTTGGCGATGGATGCAATGTCGTTCATCGTCTTCACCCGCCGAACTTCATACCCCGCAGCTTGCAATTTGCGCAGGTGTTGTTCAAAGGCGGCTAGTGCCTCGTCAGAAGCCTGGGCAAGATATTCGCCTTCTGGCACGCCTAATACAGGTTTGGCGGCAGACGGTTCGGCTTTGTGCCAATCTGCGCACACCACGGGCGCGGCCAACTGCATACCTGCCACATCTTGCGTAAACAAGCCTACATGGTCAAGTGAACGGGACACAAAAATAACGCCGGTGGGGTCAATGCGTCCGTAACTGGGTTTAAAGCCAACAATACCACAGAACGCAGCGGGGCGTACCACTGAGCCGATGGTTTGTGTGCCAGACGCCAACGGACACAGTCCGGCGGCCACGGCGGCGGCGGAGCCACTGCTTGACCCGCCGGGCGTGTGGGCAAGGTTGTGCGGGTTTCGAGTTGGCCCCGGCTCAAAATAGGCAAATTCGGTGGTGACGGTTTTACCTAAAATCAGCACGCCTGCCTGTTTGAGTTTGGTAATGTACGGCGCTTCTGGTCCGCCTAATACCTCTGCTGGGAACTTCGATCCAGCCTGGGTGGGAAATCCAGCAACGTGGAAGATGTCTTTAACGCCCATCACAACGCCAAACAGCGGCGGACGGTCGGCTGGGGTGGGGTAGCGTGTTTGCAGGGCTTCGGCCTCTGTTCGCAACCGCTCGCAGCGGTTGGGTTCGGGCACAAAAGCTTGCACCTGGGGTTCAATTTCACTCAGCCGGGTGCAAACTTGCTCTATGTAATCGTCCAGAGAGCGTTTACCGCTTCGCAAATCGGCGGCAAGAGGGGCAAGGGGATTTTTGTTGACCAGAGACATAATGTTTCTCCTTCCTTTAAAAAACTGATAACTGAGTCCACTGAAAAAAGGATTACCTCATACAATACCCAAAGGGTACAGGCGCCGCAAAGTCGCTAAGAATCTTAAAGTGTTTTTTATACTTTCTATAGGATTTTTTCGTACAATCACTTTTTTTTGTGTTCTTGGCGCCGCCTGTGCTCTGCGGGTATTGCGTGAGAATTTTAGTTTTTCAGCAAGGTTGATAACTGAAAACTAGAAACTGAAAACTGGAAACTAAAAACTGAAGACTATTCCACCAACTTCCAATCCACGCGCAACACCTGACTGTTGCCGGTGTCATCACTTTTGCAAACGGGGGTTGAAGCCCAATGGAATCGCTCCGACACCTCTCTGCCGTTTTCCATAACCATTATGGCCCATTGTCCGGCTTGCAACTGTGGCAGAGGGATGCGCATAGCTTTGTATTCGCCGTTGGCGTCGGTGCGAACGGTGAAATCTAGCCCGGTTGTTTCATGGATGCCCATCGCGCGGACTTCCACGTTTGGAATGCCGATGTTGTTGGCATTGGTGACGGTTCCATAAATTGCTGTGTATTCGCAGTTGAATTCCCGCTGTGTGCCTCCCAGCACATATTTTATAATTGGTTGTGGCGTGGGCGTAATGGTTGGTGTGGACGTGGGAGGCTCCGGTGTGGCCGTAGGCGGCACCGGGGTTGTGGTGGGCGACGGCGTGTTTGTGGAACTGGTTGTAGAAACTGGCATCAGTGTTTGTGTGGGTGTGGCCGTTGGTGGAATGGTAGGAATGGTAGTAGCTGTTTCGGTGGGCAGCGGTGTGGGCGTGAGCGTGGGCATAATGGGCGCGGCAATTGGTTGCGGCGTTGGCGTGAAGGTTGGCTGAGGCGTGTTGGTGGGGGGGACGGCTGGAATCTGGTTCTGCGCGCCCGGATTGCGTCCACAGGCTAGGCTGATAAAAATGAGCAGCGTAACAGGGTAGATAAGTTTCGTGTGCATAGATGTATTTATGACAATTCGACCTCAATTGGAATGTGTTCACGGGGTAATCTCAAAAGAGTTTGTGGCCAGCACCGTGTCCCCCACTTTCAACTCAACGCGGTAAGTTCCTGGGCCGACCGGCTTGATGTAGGCAAAGGAATTGTCTGTGTTGCCCCACTTCCATTCATACTCATCGCGGGCAATTTCCTGGTTTTGATAATACCACACAATCGAAAAGGGTAAGCCATTTTTCATACCCCTATAATGAAAAACTGCATAAATTCGATCGGTGCGATTGTCAAAAACAGCGGTTGGATCGATGGCTTCCCGCCGGTCCGTGACGTCCAGGGCGAATGAGATTGGCCCCAGGCTAATGCCCGGCGGTGCGGAAACCGCCTCGGCAGTGGCGGGGAGATTGGTGGGTGCGGGAAGCGGCGTTGGGTTGATGGTTGGCTCTGGTGTGATGATGGCCGTGGATCCCGCGATTTGTGGTGCAGGCAACGTGATGGTTGCGGTGGGGGAAAGGGGCGCAGTGGATACACTCGTTGGCGCGGCAGTTGGCAGTATTTGATCCCTTCGGGAAATGTTGTTTCTTAATGTTGCTGTGGGTTGGGTTTGTTTGGCGATTGAGGCCTGGCGTGTGGCCTCACGCGCAACCAGCACATTTTCCGGATTCTGTTGGGTGGCGACCCAGCCACCCAATGTTACGGCGGCAAGCACCAAGAATAATCCCCCGGCCAACCCAGCCCGTTTGGCTTTTATTCCTTCTGCTTCACGAACAAGGGGGAAAATTGTCACCCGTTGTTCTCTGAGGGCGCGCACTGCAATTACCACCGCTAATGCAGTGGCGGCAATAAATAATGCAGCTGATATAAGCAGCGTCAAAGGTAAAACTGCCATTGGTGTGTTTTGTCTCCGTTTAACGTACAGGGTTAGCTTTCTCTGCTGACCGTTGCCTGCGCGGTTGGGGTAGGTGTTGAGGTGGCCGGTGCATCTGGTACTTCATCCACTTTTTCCCACACCTGATCAATCACCTGGCCTTCTGCTCCCATAAAGCCCATGTTTTTCCCGTTAACGAATACTTCTATGCCGCCGCCATTCCCTGCGCGAATGGCAATACGCTTTTGGCCCACCCAATTGGGACGGTCCCCCGCTTCTAGAAAACCTTCAAATGTTTTTTTATCGTCTACCAAAATTTGCACCCAGGACCGTTTATGAACCGCTAATTCCACGGCAACGCCGGTGTAGTATTGCGGCGACGGCGTGGGCGTGGGCGTCGGGGTATCGGTGGGCGCCGGTGTTGGCGTGGGGAGAATAACCACCGGGTTGGGGCGTTCAATGGTGTATTCAACCGGTTCAGGGGTGTAGGTCAATTGAGCCTGGGCTGGCTCCAGGTATTGGGTATAAATAAAAAATCCGGCGCTGCCCAGTAATGCTGTAACAATAAGGAGCGTAATGAAGGTATCTATGTTGAACATTGAGCGCCGGTAGCCTACCGGTAATTCAATGAAGGGCGCGTTGTATTGCTTTTGTTTCTTTTTAAAGGCGTTTCCTGTTTCGCTGTTGGCGAAAAGAGTTTCCACTTCGGCAAGGTCTAGCCCTAAATAGTTGGCGTAATTTTTCAAAAACCCTCGTGCCATCGGCAAAGAAGGGAAAACATCAAAATTTTCTGCTTCAATTGCCTCGATGTAGCGCTGTTTAATTTTTAGGTCCGCATCAATTTGCTCGAACGTTATATTTTTGGCTTCACGCGTTTCTTTAAATAAGTTGCCGAAGTCGCCCAATATTATACTCCTTGGTATACATTTTGAATCAATCTCCTATCATAGTCTGAGGGCCCCAAAAGTCAAGTTTTCTGCCCTACAGCGAGCCAGCAGCTTCCCCACAAGTTTGATGGCGGGAACCTTACTAGACATAACAAAGACAAAGTTTTCAAACGCGGCGCTTTCTGCTATGATATGGGGGAAATGAATGGTAGAAAGGGCAAGCGGCAATTCAAATTTATACGCTGGGAAATTTTGCGTCGCGGCGAGCAGGTGTCGCTGGCGATTGCCGGCGTGAGTTTCTTTGTCGTGGCCGCACTTATCTTATGGAATATTGCAGCCTCCACTCCTTCCCGCCCCGACCTGAGCGCTGCGCCCATTCTTTCGCCCGGTGTTGCTCCCACCGCCACCCTTAACCCGTCAAGACAGCTGGTGGGTATTGTTTCCGGACATTCTGGATATGATTCTGGCGCCGTGTGCCCGGACGGCTTGACGGAAGCTCAGCTAAACAAAACAGTGGCGCTAGAGGTAATCGATTTGTTGCACCGCAAAAAAATTGATGCCATTCTGCTTGATGAATTTGACCCGCGCCTGGACGGGTTTCAGGCCAACGCGCTGGTCAGCATTCATGCCGATAGTTGCGATGTCCCTGGGGCAACCGGATTTAAGGCGGCGCGGGTTACGTTCAGCGCCATTCCGCAGGCAGAAGATCGACTGGTGGCGTGCTTGCTCCAGGAATACGGGAAATATACCGGCCTGCCGGAACATCTTTCCAGTATCACCGATGGGATGACAAATTATCACGCCTTTAGAGAGATTGCTCCCGAAACACCGGGCGCGATTATTGAAACCGGTTTTATGCTGGAAGACCGCCAGTTACTGGAAAAACGCCCCAAAATTGTGGCGCGTGGCATTGCGGCAGGCATACTCTGTTTTCTGGATGGTCAGAACAATGAATGATAAAGAAACCTTGCTGGCAACTATGGCGAGCAATTGGAAAAGGTTGGCAAAAGCGTTAGACGGTGTGCCGCACGAGGTATTGGAAGATGCTACCCTGGCGGAGGGACGCACAATTAAAGCTGTGTGCTGTTTGCTGACTGCGTGGGACGGCGAATCGATGCGGCGGATTGAATTTGTCACCGGGGAGCAGTTTAACCCACCCCACAGCCCTCACGACACCGCATATTGGGATAGGTGGACGCAGAACCAAATTGAAACAAAATCTATTATGTCTATGCGTGGCGTGATGGTCGATATGGTGGGAACACACCAGCGGTTGCTGGCCCGATTAGATGAGCTGAATGATTTTCATTTTTACCGCTGGTTAGAGGAAGACCCCCAGGCGGGCGCA
Source organism: uncultured Anaerolineaceae bacterium (assembly GCA_964413895.1). GTDB lineage: Bacteria > Chloroflexota > Anaerolineae > 4572-78 > 4572-78 > JANTHQ01. Next base: position 15,220 of record CAYPUV010000033.1, on the reverse strand, counting down.
CCATTGTACGAAAAGTACCTGAGCCAAATTGAGACATGGCGCGCGGCATGGGATATAGCTCACCCTCCCGAAAAAGGCATCAGGAAGTTCTTGCAGCAATTCAAACAAAAGTTTTCCATGCCCTCAAATTAAAACAAAACATCGCTGCCGCATTTGCCTTAATTTTTCCCGCATGCAATAATGTTTGCTTGGGCGGGCATTACAATAAAATATCCATTAACTTGTGCGATTTGTCTGTTTTTTTTGTACTGTTGCGAATACTATTTTCAAATATATACAAATACAAAGGAGATTTGTATCTATGTCAAAAGAACGTGTAATCATTATGGGTGCTGCCGGGCGCGATTTCCACAACTTTAATACCGTTTTTAGAGACAATCCCGACTATGAAGTTGTCGCATTTACTGCCACCCAAATTCCCAACATCGAAGGGCGTGTCTACCCGGCAGTGCTGGCCGGGTCGCTGTATCCAGATGGAATCCCCATCTATCCCGAATCGGAGTTAACCCACTTAATAAAAGCGTTAAAAGTCGATCAGGTTGTCTTCAGCTACTCTGACGTTTCATACAACTATGTGATGCGCAAGAGTGCCGAGGTGATGGCTGCCGGCGCCGACTTCCGCCTGCTGGGGCGTCATGAAACAATGTTAAAAAGCAACAAACCGGTTGTTTCTATTTGCGCCGTGCGCACCGGTTGTGGCAAAAGCCAAACCACCCGCGCGGTGTCGAAGGCGTTGAAGGCAATGGGGAAAAAGGTGGCTGCCGTTCGGCATCCAATGCCTTATGGCGACCTGGCCGCACAAGCTGTGCAGCGCTATGCTACACTAGAAGATATGGATAAATATGAATGCACCATTGAGGAGCGCGAAGAATACGAACCACACATTGTTGCCGGAACCATTGTGTATGCCGGCGTAGATTACGAAGCTATTTTGCGCCAGGCCGAGGAAGAAGTTGATATAGTTTTGTGGGATGGTGGCAACAACGACCTCCCCTTCTTTAAGCCCGACCTGCACATTGTGGTGGTTGATCCCCACCGCCCTGGACACGAAATTAGCTACTTCCCCGGCGAAGCTAACTTGCGTCTGGCAGATGTGGTGGTGGTGAACAAAACGGATACCGCCACGGAAGCAGGCATCGCCGAAGTAATGAAAAATGCAAAGACGTTGGTTCCAAATGCGACGATTATTAAAGCAAAATCGCCCGTTACTGTTACAGACCCCGAGGCAATAAAAGGCAAGCGAGTTCTGGTGGTAGAAGATGGCCCCACCCTTACCCACGGCGGCATGACGTACGGAGCCGGCGTTGTGGCCGCCAAAAATTTTGGCGCTGCCGAACTGGTTGACCCACGGCCCTTTGCCGTTGGTTCCATTGAAGCCACCTACAAAAAATACCCTACCACCGGCACTGTTTTGCCGGCAATGGGCTACGGCGAAGCCCAAATGAAGGAACTGGAAGAAACCATCAATGCCACCGACTGCGACCTGGTGATTATTGCTACCCCCATCAACCTGGGCCGCCTGCTCAATCTAAACCGCCCCAGTGTGCGCGTAACTTATGAATTGGACGAAGAAAGCCAGGCTAAACTGGCGAATATTGTGGCAGACGCACTGATGAAGTAGCCGCAGCAGTAATACACCAAAACCCCGCAGCAGAGACAATCTTTCTGCGGGGTTTTTTGTTGCCTGAAGCTGGTAAACAGTAATTATGGCTGCTTTTGCTTGCTTATATTGTGATATTCGCCCAACCAGGTGATAAAGCGCTTCTCTTCGCGTGCTTGCGCTTTGGCCCTTTGTTTTTCTTTAAATTTTACCCAGTACTTGAATATATCTTGTTGAACGTCTTTGGGAAAGTACACATCATTGAATATAAAAGGATCGCCGACGGAAGCAGTTTTGATGATTACGTCACCTATTTGCAGGATACGCGAAAGAAAATTGGGAATGTTATAGTTAATATTTTGGACGTTGTCGAAGGTGGTTTCGTTAATGTCTTCGCCTCTTAGCTGAAAAACCGGGCTGTTCTGGTGAACAATTTTAGTATCTGTTACATGGTAACTATCTTTATGCCATTCATCGTGTTTATAAGTGTACCAACCCCAAATTCCCACCCACAATAGTGCTAGAAATATTGCTGCTGTGATTGAGGCTTGTGGAAACGGCTGGAACCCTATCGTTGCAGCAACAAGCAGGTAAGTAACGGGTATCCAAATCAGAGTAGGGAGCCAGATTTGTTTGGCCCACACCCAATAGTGCTTGCGCCAGGTTATGCCGGTGGGGGTTTCCTGTCGCACGCGGGGAATATAATAGTCTATAATTTTTAGCAGGTTTATGCGTTGCCGTGTGTGTGGAGGGGGCGGGGCTTCGGATTTTTGGGGCACGGCTTTTACCTGGTGTGTGCCCATCTGCTCGGATAGCGCTTTGCGAATAGCGGCAATATCGGCGGCTCGCACACGCTTATTAGCCTTGTCTACTTCGGTTGTAATAATCTCTTTTACTGCATCGCCATCATAAATGCCATCAAAAACAATGTTCCCCACGCCGGCGGTTTTTATAATTACGTAGGTATAGCCGAAGGTGCGGGTGAAAAAATCGGGCGTGCTCACCTCAACGCCCAAAACCTGGGTTAGCGGCGCTTCCTCACGGTGCGCTCCAGACATAAGGTATCTTTCAATATGAATGACGCGCTTGGACGAAACAATAAAATCATCGTTGGCCCATTCAAAATACTCGTAAATAGCCCATAAAACGCCCGCTACTGCTGCAATTTCACCCAGCATCCTGATGATGTCTGTAACAATTCGATTGCCGATGCCTGCTACAAGTGAAACTAAAACCAACCCAGAGGTTAACAAAAGTAGCGGAAAGAATAATCTGGCAAAATACACCAGAATGTGACGCTTTATTTTTAAGATGCCTACTTCATCAGGCTGTTGTCCTTCAAACTCAATGGTTTTGTGCTTGCGATATTCGGCTTCAATCGTCTTGAATTCTTCGTGGAGGTAAGGCGCGGTCCTAAGCAACCAGTCCCAATCTGCTTTTTCAAAGCGAGCCGTCAGCACATCGACCACTACTTTCGCCGTGGCCTCCCGAGGTTTGTTGTAACGTATGCCCAACTCACCCAGGAATTTGCCCCCTTCCATAAAGTTGAGCACAGTTGGTGGGGCTGTGGTCTCATCAAGAATTTCCACCTGCCCATCAATAATAAAATAAAAACCAGTGGAAGGTGTTCCCTGCTTTAAAATTACCTGACCTTGCTTGTATGACTCAAGGCTCGCTCTGCTGGCAAACGCAGCAATCTGCGCGTCTGACATGTTTCGCAATACGGGAGATCCACGGAGCATTGTAACTAACAGCGCTTGGGGATCTTGGGAAATTACTTCGGATTCCATAACCATTACCCATTCCTTGTGGAGTTTTCATAAGCCTGCGGCACGCCACCGGCGATGAAAACAGGGGGGCTTCGAGGGGACACCTCCCGCTCCCCCACCTTCCAATTCTATTTTCAAGGGAACGCTCAGGAACATAGTCCCTGGTAACCGTGCCTCTAGTGTATATTGTAGCACAAAAATTCTGGGAAGGGAATATTTTATGTTATGTTGTGGGTGGGTTACAGGAAATTCTTTATTGTTTCGGCTAGCGAACGGGTAATACCAGGGACAGCGGCAAGTTCATCTATGTTGGCTTGACGTATTTTTTTGACCGAGCCGAAAGTTTTTAGCAGGGCTTTGCGTCGTTTTGGCCCAATGCCGGGAATGCTGTCCAATTGAGAGGCAATGCCGGCTTTGCGGCGTAATGTTCGATTATAGGTGATGGCGAACCGGTGCGCCTCGTCTCTAATGCGCTGCACCAGGTAAAGCGCTTGCGAGCGGCGAGGCAAGCGCAGCGACTCACTTTGGCCGGGTAGGAAAATTTCCTCTTCTTTTTTAGCCAACCCCACAATAGGGATAACTTCGCGTAGACCGAACTCATCCAGCGTTTTTAGCGCTGTGTTCAATTGCCCTTTGCCGCCATCGATGATGATAAGGTTGGGCAATATGCGCCAGGGACTTTCCTGGTTGGCTTTGCGACCCGGCGTGTCGAGTTGTTGTTGCTCTGCCTGTTCGGCTTGCATGCGAGAAAATCGGCGGTGAAGAACCTCATGCATCGCGGCAAAATCATCTGGCTTGCCCTGCACGGTTCTAATTTTAAACCGACGGTAATCGCTTTTGCGGGGGACGCCTTTGGCAAATACAACCATACTGGCTACCGTATGCATTCCTTGTAGCGTGCTAATGTCGTAGCATTCAATACGGATCGGGTCCTGGGACAGATGCAAATAGGTTCGCAATTCAGCCAACGCTTCCGTATATTTGTTTTGGTCCATTTCCCACTGAGCTTTTAAGTGCGTCAAGGTATCGGCGGCGTTTTCGGCGGCCATTTTTATTAATGCGCGCTTCTGTCCCCGTCGAGGCACGGTGAGCGTAACTTTTGCACCGCGCTTGCTTTTTAACCAGTCGCGGATAATCATCAGCTCATCTACTTCCTGTGGCAAAAGGATGTGAGCCGGAACGTCTTGCACCTGGTCGTAAAACTGTTTTAAAAATGAGGTCATCAACTCAGTGTCGTGGGTTTGGTCTGCGCCCTCCAGCAAAAAATATTCGCGTCCCATTAATTTCCCCCCGCGAATGAAAAATACCTGTACACATGCGTCGCCATTATCACGGGCAAAGGCAATAACGTCTTCATCAATTGCATTAGAACTGACAACCTTTTGCTTTTCTGCAATCTGGTCTATCGCTTTTAGCTGGTCACGTAATGCGGCAGCGCGTTCAAAATCCAGCGTCTCGGCGGCGATCTCCATTTCCTGTTGCAATTTGGCCACTATCGGTGTTATATTTCCAGCTAGAAAGTCGCACAGGCCATCAATGATGGCGCGATATTCTTGCTGGCTCACTGCGCCAATGCACGGCGCGGCACAACGCTCAATGTGATAGTACAGGCAAGCTTGTTCATCGTTCCCATCGATAGTGCGTGTGCAAGTGAGGTAAGGATAAATCTTCCGCACCAGGTCAAGTGTTTTGTAAGCGGCCCATGCCGCTGTGTACGGGCCAAAATAACGTGCCCCATCGTTTAATAGTTGACGGGTGGTTGTTACTTTTGGAAACGGGTCTTGCCAGTGAACTTTGATGTACGGATAACGCTTGTCGTCTTTTAGCCGCACATTGTATTTGGGTTGATATTTCTTAATGAGGGTATTTTCTAGGAGTAGTGCCTCTAATTCTGAACCGGCAATAATAAATTCAATATCGGCGATGTCTCTAACCAGGTGACGAGTTTTGGCGTTGTGTTGTGCAGAGTCGTGAAAGTAAGAGCGCACGCGATGCTTAAGGTTGATCGCTTTGCCAATGTAAATTACTTTGTTGTTTTTATTGCGATACAGGTAAACGCCGGGTTTTGTGGGCAGCGCTTTTAATTTTTCTTGTAAGTCTAGTCTGATCATAATGTGCTCTGTGCTTGTTCAAGATTAGAAAAATTTGATTCACCCTGTTTTTTAACAGTATAATTTGACGTATGAAAAATGACAAGGGTTGTGCTTTAAGACAATGGCAAATTGGATGGCTGGCAGGGTTTATTGTCCTGGCAGTTATTTTCGGTGGGGGAGTTGCACTTGGTCGATGGGCGCGGCGCCATTGGGATGTACACTCAACGATGTTCAAGGGCCAAACGTTGCAACAAAAAGGCATCTCCTGGACGCAGCCGATTGTGTACGCCACTGCGACTGCATCAGATATAGTAATCTTTCCAACCCAAATGCTAGCAACGGCAACGGCAGAGGTCTCTCGGCTTGCCACGCCGGCGACACAAACTTTCCCCAGACCAACACCGTTGCCAACTGCGCTGCCCGCAGCCACACCATTGTCGTCGCCTGCATCTCTCCCCCTGGCACCTACACCCGTTAAACCCGCAGTGTTGCCGATTGCAGACACGCGCCTGATTATCGGGGCGCTGAATTTGGATGTGCCAGTAATAGAAGCTCCCATTAAAGGAGAGACGTGGGATGTGAGCCATTTGGGATCGGCGGTGGGGCATTTGGCCGGCACAGCAGCACCGGGCGCGCCAGACAATGTTGTGCTAGCCGGGCATATTACCCTTCCCCCCGATGGGCACGCCGGGCCATTTGTGAACCTGAAAAAGTTACAGGTGGGAGACAGTGTGAAGATCGTTCAGGGAGTGCAGACATTTACATATCAAATCGATAAACTCAGCACGGTAAAACCTACTGCAATTCAGGTGACATATCCCCGTTCACAGGGTTTACTTACGTTGATTACCTGTTCAAACTACAATCAATTGGCGGGGCAGTACACAGATCGATTGGTGGCGGTGGGTCACCTGGTTAATTGATGACGCACTCTCCCCGTGCCTGTGCCCTTTGGGTGCGTTTCAAGATTTAGGCAGGTCTGATGATCGCATCCTGAGGTGCGCGGCACAACGGTGACGCGCGTAGCGAAGGGTGCGGATAGAGTACCGACTTTTGGCAAGCCCACACCCTTCGCTACGGTTTTCACTGCGTTCAAGCCTATTCAGGATGCTGGATTCGGATATTCGCCTAAAAACCGAAACGCACTCGATGTTTCTTGATTCTAGCAGATTCTTGAGGTACAATGTATAATTGATAAAAGTGTTTCTCTCAATTGCCCGAACTGAAAATAGTACATTGTAATAGCGTTACACCAATATTCACTCTCACCTTAGTAGGAGGCAACTATCATGGACGTAATAAAGGTTTCTGCCAAATCACGGTCAACATCTGTGGCAGGGGCAATTGCAGGCGTGATCAGAGAAAACGGTCGAGCAGAAGTTCAGGCAATTGGGGCGGGTGCGGTGAACCAGGCTATAAAGGCCACCGCTATTGCACGCGGGTACCTTACGCTCGACGGGATAGATGTGATTTGCATCCCCTCATTTACGGAAGTTGAAATTGATGGACAGGAGCGGACGGCGCTACGATTCTTGGTAGAGCCACGCTAATGTAAAAAATTTAATATTGTTGATTAATTTGAAAGGACTAGACCTTAGGTCATTCACTTAAGGGTAGTTCTTTTTTTCTTTTTTGACCTTTTCCCCCTTGATGCGTAAGGTTTTGCCCTTGCCGCCTTTTTTGACGTTTCTTTTGCAGGTGATGCATTGGTAATGATAAGCTGCTCAACCGGCAATTCTACTCTGTTTTCATCTTCAAGCTGTACAATAGCGCTTTCTTTTAAGATGTTGAGGCCTTTTATTTTGCCAAAGCCTTGCGGTGTTTCTACCCGTGAGCCGACTTTCGGCAACGTTTTGCGAATTTCGGTGTAAGTGTTGTCTTCGTAGGCCAGGCAGCAAAGCAAGCGACCGCAAACGCCGGAGATTTCGGTGGGGGCAAGGGGTAACTGTTGGTTCTTTGCCATACGAATCGATACCGGATGAAATTCAGTAAGCCAGCTTGAACAGCATAATTGGCGGCCACAGCGCCCGTACCCATCCATTATTTTGGCTTCGTCTCGCGCGCCAATTTGTCGCATTTCCACCCGCGTATGGAATGAGCGCACTAAAAAACGTACCAATTCTCTAAAATCAACACGCTGTTCAGAGGTGAATAAAAACAACAATTTTGAGCCATCATATGAGTATTCAGCCTGCACAACTTTCATCGGCAGGCCCAGTTCGGCCACCTTTTCCTTGCATTTTTTTAAGGCACGTGTTTCCTGTGTCCGGTGTTTTTCCAGGCTCATCAAATCCAGAGACGTTGCTTTCCTTAAGATGGGCTTTAGGGTGCCTTTTACCTCACTGTCCGGCACGTGGCGGGGTTCCATAGATATCCAGCCAAGCTCTTCGCCACGGGTGGTTTCCACTATCACGGGGTCTTGCAACCGCAACGACTGGTCGGCAGCAGGTAAAAAATAATAGGTTTTGGTAACAGGTTTGAATTTTACTCCAACAACGTTTGGCATAAGTATTATTTTCTAATTCTTTTTAAGAGTTTATTTTGCAAATCCAATCACATATATTGTATCCATAAGAGCGTTGTGTGGCAAAGCTCAACAGATATGGCTAAGCTGCTGCTGCAGGCAAAAACGGCAGGTTAAGCAGCAATACTTCTAAATTTAATCGCTGATTTACATTGTGTCCAATATTCTTTTGCGCCTTTCGAATATGTTTAAGCGATGCAAGAACTTGTTCCGGTGTTAATTGTTGCGCAACCCACTGTATTTTTTCAGCGAAGTCAACGTTGGTAATATCAAAAGCGGTGCGACGATTAACCAGCAGTACATCTCTCCACCATGAAAGCCACAAATTCAACACGTCTGTTAATGAGTCTCCACGTTTTACAAATGTGGCTGCGTAGGCCAGGCGAAAGGCATACCCCTGTTGCGTCAGCGCCAGCAAATCGCTGAGCCATTGGCGCCGTTGCGTGAGCATATTTGGATTTGTAAGTGCTTCAACAGCCCAGCCGGGGCGTCCTTGTGCGAGATGACTCAATAGCGCCGCCTGGTCTGCTGTGGCGTGATAGGTGCTTTTTAGCAGGGTTGCGATAAGTGTATCTGCTACCGGGCGCAGGCCCACAACCTGACAGCGCGAAACGATGGTTGGCAAAAGCTGGTTGACGTTTTGCGCGGTTAAAATTAAAATTACGTGCGCGAGCGGCTCCTCAAGCGTTTTGAGTAGCGCATTGGCGGCGCTGAGCGTAGCCCGGTCAAAATCGGCCAGCACGGCAATTTTGTAATGGCATTCGTGCGGACTTAACGATAATGCTCGCAAAATCTCTCGGATCTGGTCTATTTTAATGGAAGTGCGTTTCTCGCCAGCCAAATCATCCAAAATCATAACATCAGGATGGTTGCCGGATTCTATTTTTTTGCACCCCGCACACCGGCCACAGGGCTTAACATCTGCCTGACATATCAGGGTTTTTGCCAGCGCGCGGGCCAGCGTGGCCTTTCCCAATTGAGGCATCCCTGTAATTAGTAGCGATTGCGGCATATTCTCCGTTTCAATGGCCTGCTCCAGCAAGTCAATTGCAAATTCGTGTCCAATAATTGTGTCTTTCAATAATGTTTTCATAGCTCAGAGTATGTTTGCGATCTACAGCGCTGGGTCAATTAAACCAGGGAATGATTTTACTCGCAGAGCGAAGGTTTTACAAAAACACGTTTAATCTCAATTGCGCTAGCGCTTGGTTCCAGGCCCTACCTTGTAAACATTTTGCCAGGGGCGATACCGGCTAAAAAGGGTATCTTGGTGAATTATGGTGTCACCTTCTTTTACTGTGCGATAGATAGTGACGTCTACGCCGTCTTTTGCCCAATCTACCTGTTTGACTTCACCAGGTTTAAGCGAGGGGTCTTCTTGATAAATATCTGGCCCGTGTTTAACAACGTTGCTTTCAATGGGGTCAGACACAATGACCGTTCGGTGAGGAGATGTGCCGTAAAAATTGAAGGTGACGGTTCCGGCAACCGGGTCGGTATTGGTTTGAATGAGAATATAGCTATTGGTATCATTGCGGAACTTAAAATCCACATCGGGGGTGTAAATGGTCGCGTCCAGGCCGGGGACACTGCCGGTTTCGTACCAACTTACGCGATAACCGTGCGCCCAGCGTTCTACTATTTCAAATCCCCCCAAAAAGGCAGCGCGAAAAACCGTGGTGCTAACCTGGCACACGCCCCCGCCAATGCCCACGGCGGTTCTGTCCCCTTGAATGATGAGCGATTCCACAAAGCCATTTTCGGCCGTAACGTCTCCCAGATATTTGTTAAACGAGTAAACCGCGCCGGGGGGGATGACCAATCCGTTAAACTTAGATGCCGCTACTTTTATATTTTGCACGCGCCCTGCCGATGAGCCTTTAAAATAGGTGGTGGCGCTGCTGACCAATTCCTTAATGCCCAATTGTTCGGCGGTGGCTACCGGTACAGCAGGCGGCTCAACCTTTACCGGGAGCGCCAACTGATGTTGGGTTGGTGTTTGCCACAGGCTTGCCACTTTTGCCACGGCCGCGGGAACATCAAGCGTGTACCCATTTTGACTTGCAATTGTGGGGTACAGGGTCCAGGTAGATGTGTCTAAATTGAACCAGGCATTGATGGCCGGTTGATTGATTTCTCGCGCCAGGTCATAAAAATAAGCGGCAAGGGTTGCCTGATTGAAGGCAACAGTAACGCGACCCGGTGCATCAAACGGTTCTTCTTGCCCGATGATAATCATTTTTGCCAGTTCTGCTGGGGAAAGCGACCACGTTCTCTCGTTGAACGTAAATACCAGGGGCGCGCTGAGCAAAGCCTGCAACGCCTGGCGAGCTGGCTCTACCTCGGTGATGGCGGGAGGAGCGGTGCGCTCAACCAGTTCAACGGGCGCGTTGCTGCGCATCAAAATGGCGTTGCGAATGGCCTCGCGGGTGGCCATCACATCCACCGAGCGGCCTGTTTCGGCGGGCGTCACATCAATACTCAGGTCTGGGTTCAGGCGTAGTTGCGCGTTACGTGCCGGGTGATTAAGTGTGCGCGAGATATTCAATAGAACAGTGTTGGCCGGGCCGGTGTCAAATTCAATCACAGGCAAAATATTTATCGGTTGGTTCAATATTCGCAACTGCTGCTTTAAGTCGCGGGCAAAACGCCCCTGTCTCCCCACAGCGTAGGCCATATTTATCGTTTGGCCCACATCAACACGTGCTCCAAGTTCTTCGGCGGTAAGCGTGAAGCTCCCCTCATTGCTCACCAGGGTAATGGGGCGGTTCAGAATATCTTGCGCATGGACAGCAACCAAATGCTGCACCTGATCTGGATGCATCTGGCTCACGTCAATGCCATCAACCTGTACTCCCAGATATATTCGGTGCAAAAAATATATTTGATACGTTAGCAAGGCAAAGATCACTACGACCAGAAAACTGCCGAGAAAGATAATCGATGCCAGCCAAAAGCTGGAGATGGTTGGAGGGCGCATAAATTTTCTAGTAAGCACATGCGACGTCTGGCTCATATCAATCGTCTCCGTTAAATGACATAAGTATTGTAGCAGGATTGGCAGGGCCGTGCAACCTTCGTTGAAGATACGCATCTCAACCGTAAGGCGAGCGTCAAAAGTAAAAAAAAGAAGCTTTCAACATGGCGTGCTTTGTGCTATGATATAGTTTATGGGAACGAATGGGTTTTTTAAGATCCCTTTTCTTTTATGAATTCTAAAACTCAATTGCACAACCAGGACTAGCTTTATGAAAGCTGTTATTATGGCTGGTGGGGCCGGGTCACGATTGCGACCTATTACCATCGAACGGCCTAAACCAATGATTACAGTTGTAAATAAGCCAACCATCGGACATATTCTAACCCTGCTGAAAAACAACGGCATTACTGAAGTAATCATTACCGTTCAATATTTAGCTAATGTCATTCAAGATTATTTTGGCGATGGAAATAATCTGGGAATGAAAATAACATATTGTGTGGAGGAAGACCCCTTAGGTACAGCAGGGGGGGTAAAAGGGGTGCAGTCATTATTAGATGATACATTTTTTGTAATCAGTGGCGATGCGCTGACTGACTTTAATTTGCAAGACATCGTTGCATTCCATCACCAGAAGCGAGCAAAAGCAACAATTACATTGTATCGCGTGCCTGACCCGCTAGAATTCGGCATAATAATTACCAATACCGAGGGGTATGTTACACAATTTTTAGAAAAACCTACCTGGGGTGAGGTCATTTCCGATACGGTGAATACCGGCGTTTATGTGTTGGAACCCGAAGTGCTCGATTACATTCCCTCTGGGCAGCCCTACGATTTCTCCAACGATTTATTTCCCCAATTATTGCAGCAAAACATCCCTCTTGCCGGCTACATTGCAGAGGGTTACTGGTGCGATATTGGAAACGTATCTAGCTTGCGCCAGGCTGTGAGTGACATTTTGGAAAGAAAAGTGAAAAATATTGATTTGGGCACGCACATTGGCGGGAATATTTGGACCGGGGGAGATGTAGAAATTGCTCCCAGCGCTACCCTGTTGGGGCCAATATATCTGGGAAACTCAGTTAAGATTAGAGATGGCGCTGTAATTAAAGGCCCTACAGTCATTAGAGATTATTCCATCATCGGCGAGCGGGCACAGATTGACCGTTCAATCATTTGGCGCAACTGCTACATTGGAAAAGGCGTGGAATTGCGCGGGGCGATGATATTGCGACATTGCAGCCTGAAGGCTAAATCGGTGGTTTATGAGGGAGCCGTGGTGGGTGATGGCTCAATTATTGGTGAAGGAGCCGTTATTCACCCTAACGTAAAAATCTGGTCGGGAAAAGAGATAGAGCCAGGGGCAACCATAAAAAACAGCGTCATTTGGGGCTCGCAAGGAAGGCGCGTTCTGTTTGGACGTTACGGCGTTACCGGCATGACTAATGTTGATTTTACCCCAGAATTTAGCGCCAAACTGGGCGCGGCTTTTGGGGCAACTTTGGCCAAAGGGGCAATGGTAACATTCAACCGTGATCCGCATCGTGCCCCCCGCATGTTAAAGCGGGCTGCTGTTGCCGGGTTGCCTTCGGCGGGGGTGGAAGTGGCTGATTTGGGCGTTCAGCCCATTCCGGTAGCGCGATATTATACCCGGATTAGCAAGGCAGTCGGTGGGATGCATGTTCGCCTGTCACCGTTTGACCAGATGGTGGTGAATATGCGCTTCATTGATGGCAATGGATTGAACATTAGCAAAGAGGCTGAGCGCAAAATAGAGCGAGTATTCTTTAGAGAAGATTTTCGTCGTGTATATATGGATGAAATTGGTTCCATTGGTTACGCCTCGCAGGTAGCAGAAACGTATCTGGAAGGTCTTTTGAAAGCAATCAATGTCCCGGCTATTCAAGAGGCTGACTTCAATTTGGTGGTAGATTATGCCAGTGCGCCGACTGCCACCGTGTTGCCCGGTATTTTAACCAAGCTAAAGTGTAACGTTGTAGCCCTAAACGCCAACCTGGATGAAACGAAAATGTCCATTCCGTATGAGGTGTTCACCGATGCGCTGCGACGCTTGCAACTGATTTCACAGTCGCTTGAGGCCAATTTGGGCGTTCGTATAGGAGTAGGCGGCGAAACAATTTTTGTAGTTGACAATAGCGGAAAGAGCCTGAGCGGTATTGAATTGGCTGCCGCAATGACAGACTTGATTTTCGCGGCTCATCCTGGTAAAACCGTTGCGACCACCATTGATATGCCCGGAATTTTTGAGCAAATTGCGGCTAGTCATAAAGGGAAGGTCATTCGTACCAGGGTTGACACACAAGCATTAATGCAAGCCTCGCTGCGGAAGAACGTTATTATGGCGTGTGATGGACGGGGAAATTTTATCTTCCCAGAGTTTCAGCCTTGCGTTGATGGATTAATGGCAACGGTTAAATTGCTGGAATATTTGGCCACCCAGCACAGAAAATTGGCCGATGTTGTAAGCAGTTTGCCGGTGTACAGTTTATCTCACGCAAAAGTGTATTGTATGTGGGAGACAAAAGGCGCTGTAATGCGACAACTCAATCAACGATTTAAGAATGAATTAACCAGCGCCGTGGAAGGGTTGAAGATTACGTTTAACCATCATGAATGGGTGCTAATTTTACCCAATCGAGACCAGCCGCACATTGAGATTATTGCCGAGGCAAAATCTCAAGAGCGAGCGGACGAGATTGTGGAAGAGTACACGCAGTTAATTAGAACGTTGCAACCCAGGAGTATGTAAAGGCAAAAATGCGGATCCACACAAAAAAACAGCGCCCTATTTCCAGGGCGCTGTTTTTTTTTGCAGGAAAGGGTTACTTAACTTCGGCTTCTGCACCTTCTGCTTCCAATTTACCTTTGGCTTCTTCGGCTTCTTCTTTAGAGACGCCTTCCAGGATGGTGGACGGTGCATCGTCGACCACTGCTTTAGCCTCTTTCAGACCCAGATCGCTGCGTAAAGCGCGGACAGCCTTAATAACCTGAATCTTCTTGGGACCAACCGCTTTGAGGACGACGTCAAATTCGGTTTTTTCTTCCACAGCTTCGGCAGCGCCGTTGCCGGGCATAGCTGCTAGTGCTACGGTGGGCGCGGCGGCGCTAACACCCCATTTTTCTTCCAACATTTTTGTCAAGTCAGCGGCTTCCAAAAGCGTAAGTTCGCTTAACTGTTCAACAATTTTTTCCAAGTCTGCCATTTTAAGAACTCCTTAAATTTTTTGTCAATTCAAAACTAGAATTTAATGTGTAATTATGCGGCTGCTGTTTCGCCTTCACCGGATTCGGCGTAAGCGTTAACCACGTTAATAACTTGTCGGACACCACTTGCCACCACACTGGCCAACTGAGTTGCGGGGGCAGAGATAACACCGAGTAATTGCGCGCGTAACACGTCCATAGGCGGCAGGTCTGCCAGGTTCTTGACGGCGCTCTCATCAAGCACCGCGTTGTCCATTAGACCACCCTTGATTTCCAGCACCTTTGTTTCTTTGGCAAAATCAACGAGTACCTTCGCTACAGGAGGAGGATCGCCGTGACAGAAGCCAATACCTACCGGTCCTTCAAATAGACTGTCTATGCCAGACAAACCTACTTTTTCCAAAGCTATTTTGGCGAGCGTATTTTTGACAATGGTGTAGTCACCGTCCGCTTCTCTGAGTTTGTGGCGCAAAGATGTCATTTCGTTGACGGTGAGGCCCTGATAGTTGGTTAAAAACAGAGCATTAGTTTGTTGCATTTCTTCGATGTATTGTGCCACAAGCGCTTCTTTTTTCTTTCTGGTTATTGCCAATCTAATTCACCACCTTTCTGTTTAGATTTATTGATAAAAAAACGTCTTTGCCGTTAACCGGGCAAAGACGTAGTTTTACTCCTTAAATTGCTGTTCCGATATGTTTGGAACAGTGAAACACACATACAATCAATTTGTGTGGAGTGTTGTACTACCCTTTACCTCGGCAGGCATTGCATTAAGCTGTAAACGCACCTGCTGTCTTTGGTTCGGGATGATTTTGTATTCGGTTATTTTGTTTTCAATTGCGCTGCTTGAACCGGGTCAAGTTTTATGCCTGGCCCCATTGTTGCTGCCCGATTAACGGAGCAAATATATTTCCCTTTGGCAACGGCAGGTCTGGCCGATACAATGGTCGACCTTAGCTTGGCCATGTTTTCTTTCAGGGTATCTGCTTCGCTACTCACTGTACCCTGATGCCAGTGTTCGTTTTT
>CAYPUV010000032.1:0-24509 GCA_964413895.1 uncultured Anaerolineaceae bacterium | reverse complement strand
TGAATCTGTTTAAGTGGCTGGGCAGGAGTCGCATTTATAACAGCTGCCATTTTGAAGCCGATTGCACTGGTATGTGCATTATGAATGTAGGGCCAACAGGGGCAGACACATTGCCAACTCTGTGCCCACGAGTTGTTCAAAACAGATCGAGCAAGCTTCAGGTAGCCTGGCCCCCAATTGAAGTAAGGTACGCCCAGGCACTCGTTCGGAGCCTGGTCGCAGGCGTTTGCGTAATCATACGGAATGGCAAAAACGGGGTGCCCGTTCTGGGTTCTTTGTGCGGCAATGGTCAATGCCTCGTTGGTATCGATGCCAGACAGAAGCACATCGACGCCACTATCAAAAAGATTATTGGCAACTTGTGTCGGGTCAGACGTGACGCCCGGAATGTTGAACCAGAAGCCAATCCACTCTACTTGAAAGCGAAGATCATCGGGGTTAAGATTTCGGTAGTGTTCGTAGCAATAGCGCGCGCCCAAATACGCTGAATCAACCAGGCGCCGTGTTTCATCGTTGATTAGTGGCCCCAGGTAGCCGATTGAACCGGTTTTGGTAGCGAGTGCGGCGGCGCACCCGGCAATCATTTTCCCATATATCATTTTCCCCATGTAATTGCTGAGGTTTGGCGGCGCCTGACCCACAAGTACATGGTCACCCGAAACATGCACAAACTTCACGGCAGAGAATTTTTGAGCGGCGAGATACGTCTCGGCAGAAAAATCATCGGAGGTGATGAAGATGAGTTGCGCCCCCTGGTCAACCATATTTTTTACGGCATCAAGCAACGTTGTTTGAGGGCGGTCGTTGGGGTTAAGGTTATCCAGGGAGACCATCCGGCTATTGGAGATTTTCGCCTCGACGTAACGGCCAGCATTGTAATGGGCTTCGCTCCAACCCCGGTCGTTGTGAGGGCCAACCATTATTACCCCAAAAACAAAGTCGTTGGATGGCGAAGGAGTGGGTGTAACATTGGCGTTTTGTCCGCAGGCCGTTAACAACCAGGCTATTAATCCCAGTATGCCAAACAGTATTATTGTATTGTTGGGGAAACGTTTGTTATTCATAGGACCACCCTTTTGCAATATTATCAGCCTCTAATTTTTAGCCATCTAAAAACGCCAAGTTGTTGAACACTTACGCAGTCTCCTTTCCTCGCAAGGGGGGGGGAAGGGGGACACAGGGGAACAGTCACGGTGCGTCAACCATCTTCATTCTGCACTGACTGACGGTTGCTTTGCTGAGGGCGTAGTGCGGGGGTTTCCGGGGAACTCCATTCCGCATCTTTACCCAACCGAATGACAACTTCAGACGCTTGTAACTTCTGGCCCAATTGAGCCACTGCCGCCTTCATCACCGCGTCGACTTCCGCCGCGGACCACACTTCTGCCGCTGTTTCGCTGACAACGTGGTCACGCCATGCATTGCGCTGCGTATCGGCAAACAAGCGCAAGTTTTCAATTTTTTGTGCAAGCCGCTCAGCGACCGCTCTTAAAACCTGTTCCTCATCTTCCGTTTGCGCTTTGTCTTCTGGTAGCGCCAGTGACAATTGACCAATGGTTTGATTCTGCACCACCAGGGGGACGACAAGCGTTTTGGCAGATATTTCAGTTGCAGCCCGGGGTGCAGTTTGCAAAGGTGTCACTGCGGACAGGTTATAGGTAAACCCGATGCCCTTTTCAGGGGTGAGTGCGCCTAACTCGCCTTGCCACACCTCTCGTGTTAATTGGCTCAGGGCTTTTTCTGCTTTTTGCTGTGCCGCCTGCGCCGTAGACCATTGCCGGGCGCTATCAATGGAAAGCGCCAACAGCGTAGCCATTGCTTCAAACACCGTAACGTTCTGCTCGGTGAATATATTGGGTCGGTTGGCTTGCATGTCAAGCACGCCAATGACGTGGTCTTCCACAAGCAGCGGTACAGCCAACTCAGATCGGGTTTCGGGCAAGAGGGGGTTAGGCAAGTGAAGCGTGCTGGTTTCGGTATCGGGCACCACCACGGGACGCCCGGTGACGGCTGCCTGGCCAACGATTGAACCTGCGCCGACAGGCAAGCGATGACGGCGGCCAAGCAAGGCCTGCCCTATTGAACCTGTCCCCTCGCGCAATAACAAATATTGTCCCACATCATCAACGTAATAAACCTGAACATAGTACAGATTGAATTTATCACGAATAAATTGGGTGATGGTGGGCAGCAATTTGTCCTCTTCACGGATGGCTGCAGCGCGCTGCCCCACCTGCATTGAAAGGGCCAATTCTGATGTTCTCGCCTTTACCTGATTCTCCAACGTTCCCACCAACTGCGCTAATTGCGCCGTTAATCTGTTGAATGTTTGGGCCAGCACGCCAATTTCATCCTGGCTCGAAACCGGCGCTTGCACTTTCAAGTTCCCCTCGGCGGCTTGTTGTGCGGCGTCTGTTAGCTGAATGATGGGGACTGTCAGGGTGCGCCCAAACCAAACTGCCGCCACAAGCGCCAACGCGCCAATGACCAACGTCAGCAGGATTGTTCGCCTGGCCTGAGCCAAAACAGGGGCCAGAAAGACTTCACGCGGCTGGAAAAAGGCAACGGTCCAGGGTTGCGATTCTAGCCTAACCACAGCAACCTGATCAATTTTATTGCCGGTAGCAATATCCTGGGCGGTGAAGAAGGGTGATACATCAACATTCTCCAGGCTGGCTTCCAACTCCGGGAGGTTGGTAGAGAGGTCTTCTGCCGGCACATCTGGCAACCGTTGCATAGCTTTTAGTTCAGCGACGCGATTTTCGTTGGCAATGGAGGCGACAAGTTTGTAGTTTGCTTGGGGGGCATACGTTTCGTTGCCGTGAGCCAGATGCAAATGGTTTTCATCAAATAACACGGCGAAAGAGTCTGTGCCGGCCCGGCCTGTGCTTTTGAGCACGATCGTTTGCAAAATACTAGCGTCGTATTCCACTCGCAGCACTCCGACTACCTCATCAGAGACGCCGAAAATGGGCGTGCTCAAATAAAAGCTGGGACCTTCCTCCTTAAACAGTACCGGCGAAATGTAGGGCAAGCCGGATTCAAGAGGAACACGGAAGTATTCTTCCTGTGCCTCGTCTTTGCCAAAGTTGGCGCTGTCAGTATCGGCAATATTTAACCCGTTTGAGTTGAGCAACGCATACGAGCGAATGTGTTCCGGGTCTTTACGGTACAGGCTTTGCAAAATATCAACCTGGTTGCCAAAATTCGGACGGAAATAAGCAGGGTCAAGCAGCGCCACAAAATCAGGAAGTTGAGCTTCGGTGCGCATGGCCTTCAAGTTAGACACAAAAAAGGTATCCAATCGCGTGGCTGTTTCTGAAGCTGCTGAGGCAAGGGACTGGTTAGCAGCATTGGTGAGCGCTGCGCGCGTACTTTGACTATAAAAATAAGCGAGCAGGGCAATGGCAACCAAAATAACAGGCGCAAATGTGAAGATCAATTTTGTGCGCATAGAATAGTTGCGAAAGGTGCGCGTATTGACGAAAACGCCCATCAAAAATCCCACAACTATGGCAAAAACTATGGGGCCAACTGCGTTCATTGTTGCTCCTCCGCCTCAATTGCAAGCTGCACAGTTGTTTGCGGAGCTTTGAGGCTTAAGCCAACTTCTTTTACAGCAATACGCAGCGCCTCTTCCAACGACTGCGCTGACTGTATTTTTTCACCAATTTCATTGATCCGTGCTTCGCGGGCGGCGCGTTTTTGCGCATTATCCAGCAATCGCAACTCCTCAGACACCTGGGCGAACTCGTTGGCAATTGCTTCAACCAGGGCAATTTCTTCCGGCAGCCACACGCGAGACGATTCTGTTTCTTGCAGGCCTAACACGCCGGTAACTTCATCGCGTAAAATCAGTGGCACAACCAGGTTTGCCGGCGCTGCACCATCGGCAGTGGGGTCATCGGCGCTGTTGGCACTACCGTGAACAATGGTTTGTTTTTGCCTCACCGCTTCAATCACGGCTGCCGGGAGTTCGGCGGGGACGGCGGTCTCTGCGTCACGCACTTGCTCGTATTTTAAGGTTTGGCTTGTGCTGTAGTAGGCATCCCAGGCCTGTACAGTGTAGCGACGTTGGGCTGCCTCAACTTCTTCTAGCGCGGATTGTGTTTCTGCCAGCAAGCGTTGGTTTTCAACCGCCGTGGCAATCTGCGACACAACAGACAGGTATGGTTGCTGCTCTTTTTCGGTGAAGACGTGCGGCGCTTCGCCTTGCAACACCAGCGCACCCAGATGTCGCTGCCCCACCGAGAGGGGCAATATTGCCAACGATTGCGTGTGGTGCTGTTCAGCCCAGGCTCGCGTTGCTGCATCAAGGTGAGTGTCTGTTTGCACATCTGCCACAAAATGCGGGTGATGGCTGAGCAGGGTTTGCATGATGTTGCCACTTGTTTGAGGATAGCGTCTGCCAACCGGAATCGGCGCGGGGCCTTTGCTACTGTGCCAATTGGCGATCACGATAATCGCTTCGGTTTGCGTAGCGGGGTCGCGCTCAATGGCCATGAGCAGAGCGCGATTAATATCCGGCAGCGGGAAACCGTTCATCACCACGGCCAGAATATCTTCCAGGCTGCCCGCCATATTTAATCCCTGGCTGATATTGTACAGTGTTTCGGTAGTAGCCAATGCGTGGTGAATGCGCTGAAAAAGCCGCCGGTTATCGATGGTGGATGATAACAGCGCTGTGATTTGGATAAAGAAGTTTTCGTCTTCAGTAGTGTATTGATTTGTGGTTTTGCTGCCAACGGTTAAAACGCCGATGACATCGGTGCCGATCACCAGCGGGGCGATCATCATTGCGTTTATGCCTAAACGAGCCGCCTGCTGCACGTCGCGCCAGTGGCTTACGGCTGTGTCAGGGATAATTATGGCATTAAGCCACTGGCTCTGCTGTTCGCCAGGGGTCAATGTCTGTTTGCTCTGTGTAACCACAGAACCGGCTGCGGTTTGCGCCACAAAAATTTTTGCCTCCAGTAACTGAAGGTTGCCATCGCCCCAAAAGGCCACCGGCTCCAGGGCGTCGCCGGCATCATTTAACAGCGCTATTTCAACCAGGTCGGCCTGGAGGATGTTGTGAATATGCCTGGCCGCAACGTAATAAATATCCGCTTCATCATTAATCTGGTTTAATTCCTGATTCATTTCGTTCAGCAGAGCCGGGCGACGGACTTGTTCGGCAACTTCGGCCAGCGCATCTTGTGCTTCAATGAACAGGCGAGCGTTGTCTAACGAAAGGGCGGTTTGCGTAGCGACGTTAGCAACCAACTCAACATCATCTTCCGACCATTCGCGCGGCGCAGTCTCGTCGTACAGGTCTATAACGCCCAACACTTGACCGCGCAGCGAAATGGGGACCGCCAACGAGGGTTTTGCTGAATGTGGCGTGGTAATTGGCTTGCCGGCGCGCACAGCTTCCAACATTTCTGGCCGCCAGATGTTTTCGGCGGGCGTGAATGCGTCGGTGATTTGATTGTATTGAAACGCAGTGGTTATGTCAGAGAATTTTTGCCACGCCTTGCGGAGGTAGCTGCGGTGGGCTGTTTGCAGTTCATGCAGCCTGGCTTGAGCCTCGGTGTACAATCGGGCGTTATCAATTGCGTGGGCCAGTTGATCGGCAATAACGCTCAGCGCCACAATATCTTCTTCAACTGACACTGATGGCTCTTTGTTGTAGACAGCAATGACGCCAATCACACTGCCTCGTGCTATTAACGGCAACGCCAATTGAGATTGAGTGTGCGGTAGCACATCTACTGTTATTCCAGCAGTTCCCAATACTTTGTCGCGTATTAGCTGGCGTTCTTTTTGCAACACACAGCGACCCGGCAACGAACTATCATCGATTTCAAGGCTGTAGCCCTGAGCAGGCAGGTCTGCTTGTGGTTCACCGACGCCGGCCCGTAAAATCAAGCGGTCTAGTGGCTCACTGACCAGAAAAACGCCGACAAAATAAAAGCCCAGCCGCTCATAAATAAAGGTTACGGCACTGGCAAGCAACTCATTCAGGTCAAGCGTTGCGCCAGCAATGCGCCCAATGTCGGCTGTTAACTGTGCTTGAGTTGTGTAACGATTTAGTGTTCGCTCTAACGCGTTGCGCACACGGTCTTGCTCGGCCAGGATAATTTTTTCCCGCGTGGCAACAAAGCTGCTCAACAGGCTCTGGTAGTATTTTTCCACAAGTTGCAAAGCAGAAAGTTGGAGCGTTTTAGGGAGCCGCGTTAAACAAAACTGTCTGGCAGCCTGTCCCAATTGTAAAACAGCTTCTTCTCCCAGCCCCAATTCACACAAGGCGTCGCCTCGTTGCGTTGCCAGGGGTTGGTCTTCCGGGTTTGCCAAAAAAGCTTCCAGAGTTTCAAGTTCTGTCTGGGCAATGTGCGTCAGTCGGGTGGGACGAACCTGGGCGCGGTTGGTAAACAGCGTCTGCCGCAACGCCCGGCGATACGCTTCATTTAAATCGGCCCGGTGCGCTGTGACCGCGTTTTGTATTTCTTTTCGCTGATTTTCTTTCGTCATCGCCAACGTCCCTAAAGACAAGTAATAAAGTAATCCAGAGGTTTATTTCAGTTGGAGGCAAGTTTTTGATTTTACGAGTACCGCTGTCATTGCGAGGCGCGGTTTCTTGCGCCGAAGCAATCCCCGGTGGCAAAAATGGCGATTGCACTCGTAATCCGGTGGATAACTATGCACACTTTCCCCCAACCTTTTCCCCGCCGGCGGGGAAAAAACAAAAAGGGGCGCGTAATTCTTGCTGACTACTTTATCACTCCACTTATTTTACCAAAAACGCGCCGTATCCTGGCCCTCCGCTTCCAAACGCTCTCCGTTCTACGTCACTCATTTCCGTTTGGTCAAATCCGTGCCATTCCAGTAGCGACATAAAACCTTTATCATCAGGATGCCACGGTTCTAGCAACGCCTGATAGGCCTCAAGAGAACGGCCGTGCAGTTTTGAGCCTGTTTGCTCATACAATTTGAACAGCCGCTGCACCTCTGGGCTGTTGGCGTCACCGTCTGCCGCCTGAGCCTGAAATGCCAGCACACTACTATCATCTGCCCATTGGTACAGATAGTTGCTGGCGTGCGCAAGTTCTTCATCGGTTAAAAACCCACTGACACCCCAGTATACAAAGGCCACATCTTTTCGGCCATTCAAAATCTTCTGCACATCAGGCCTTTCCAGCAGTTTTTCTGGTTCTCCTGCGTCTGCCTCAAAATAATAGACATTGGGTGTATCTTCTATAATATTGCGGGCATATTCAACGGTAACCGGATCAAAATCGGAATAAATAACAATGGTTCCTTCCGGGACAACGTAGTGAATGTGGTCTTGCGTGGGCAAACCGGAAGCAAAATCTATAATTACGGAATAGCCGCGCTGCTGCGTCAGTTCTTCGGCAATGTCTTGCAAACACCACCGCTGCAAGCGAAATGCTTTGGGCAAAAACTGGAACAGTTCGGTGAGTTTCCGGGCCGCCTGGCGGTCAATCTCAAAGTTGTGATGTCCACCCAACAAATAGTCATAGATGCGTCCTGCACTTGGTTTTGTGGTATCAATGATTGTTTCTCTGGACATGTGGTTCCTCCCTGATACAACTAAAATATTTTTACGGTGCCAGTGTTCTGCAATAGAACGTCAACACGACGGTACAAGCTGTTTTGTCGCGCTGTATTTTTTCTCAAGCTAGCCGCCCAGCGTGTTCATCGGTGGGCGGCACACCCAGGCGAATAATGGCGTGCGATACGCCCAGTGTTTGGGCTAATTCACGCGCAGCAGTCTTCATAATCGT
The DNA here is from genome assembly GCA_964413895.1 of uncultured Anaerolineaceae bacterium. Classification (GTDB taxonomy): domain Bacteria; phylum Chloroflexota; class Anaerolineae; order 4572-78; family 4572-78; genus JANTHQ01. Next base: position 16,722 of record CAYPUV010000032.1, on the reverse strand, counting down.
TTCCACATCGATGCTACCGGTAAGTTTGGTGCTAATCTCGCGGCTTAATCGCTCGCGGCGCGCTCTGGCGCGTGCTTGCACCAACAAACGCTGGTTTTCGATGCTAATAGCTACTTGATCGGCAACAGTGCGCATTTGCTGCAAATGATGTTCCGTTAAATTGTGCAACGGCTGCGGGCTGTGGTAATTAAGAAATCCAACCGGTTTGCCACGCGCCTGGATGCCAAGCAGCACCGTTCCCCGCAAGTTTAACCCGCGCAAGTAGCTGCGCAAATCGGGCGGCACAGATTCGGCGGGGTTCATAATGTCGGTGTAAATCACAATCAACTGCGGGTTGGTAAGAATTTGTGCGGCGGCTGAATGATCCCAAATATCAACATCGGACACAGGAGGCAGAGGGGCAAGTTTCCCGCTAAGAATTTTTACGCTGTACAGCGTACTTTTGGTGGGAATGCCAGTGGTGTCGAAATCGGTAAATAGGGTTAGGGTGCAAAAAGCCATTCCCAGCGTAACGGCAATTTCTGCCGCCCCCTGGGTGGTTGCTTCAACCGTGCTGGCTGCGCCAATGGCCCGGCTGGCCCGGTACAGGGACTCGGTTTCCGACAGGCTGGCTTTTAATTCCGTAGCTTGTTTGCGGGTTTCTTCAAACAGGCGTGCCCGTTCCAGTGCCTCGGCAATCTGAGTGGATACATCTTCCAGCAACGAGCGTTCCTCATCTGTGAGCGGGTTCTCTGGGTCATCGTAAACGCCCAGCTCGCCAATTAAATGCCCGTGGACGTCCATTGGCTGAGTAATGGTGTTTGTTTCGGTCGAGAGCAACGGGTTGGTGGTGGCGTCCGCGTCGCTGTCGGGGTCGTCGGGGACAATAACTTCCAGTGCGCCCTGGTTAAACTGGTAGCCGGTGATTGAACGGCTGCGTTCTTGCTGATAGGCCTGCCATCCCTCAACGGTGGTGAGTTGTTGCAAGGCGCTCAACTCGCGCAAGCGATCTTCCATTTCTTGTCGCAGCCGCGTGCTTTCAATGGCAATGGCTATTTGACCGCACAGGCCTTCCAACATTAGTTGATCGTCCGCGTCTAGCAAGCCGGGCACGTCGCTTTGCACGTCGAGTACACCCAGTATTTCTACGCCCAATTTTATGGGAACAGCCAATTCGCCCGCGGTATCCGGCAAAAATGGATTGGGTTTCCAATCCGGGTCGTCAGCCACCGTCGATCGCAGCGCCGATTTTCCACTGGCCACGGCCAACCCAACTAACCCTTCTCCCAACTTAAGCTGGTGTCCATGAGCCAGCATCTCGGTCCCGGTTTTGCCATATCCGGCCACCAATACGGCTGCCTTCAAATGGGGGTCGTAGCGCAATAGCTGCGTGTGGTAGTAGTGGAATTGTTCTTTAATTTGCGTAACCACCCGGCGATACAAGTCTTCCAGGTTAGTAGCCACTGCGATGGCCTGGTTCACCTGCGTGGCAAGCTGAACCTGCCGGCTGCGGCGTTCCAGCATGCTGGATTCAGCCTGTGGCGCTGACCCATGCGGCTGCTGCTGATTGATGGGGTGCAATACCACCTGCAAAATACGCTTGCCATCCACGTCAAGCGGGTGCATATCCAGGCGTGTTTGCACAACCGCGCCTGTTACCTGTTGGAGCATCCAATTGACATTTTGTACCGGCTCGGAGGAGGCCGCCTGCACTTTTTCGGCAAACACCTGCGCGGAATTCTCGCCGTCTGGCTGCAGGGTCGGCGCAAAAGACGAGAGGTTTTGTCCGACCAGATCATTGCGCTCACAGCGGAATAGCTTTAGGGCACTGGCGTTGGCGTCAATACAGCGGCCATCTTCAAGTAGAATAATGGCCTCGCTAGCCGATTCAAATAAGCGGCGATACATATTTTCAGTGGTCATTGCTGGTATCCTTTGTTCCTCGGCCGGCGACCGGCGCGTTCTCTCGCTGCAAATACACAAAAGCGCGTCGTCCAAGCGCCCGCCCTACCTGCTGTGCCGAGATGCGCATCACCGTGTCCACATCCACGGAGCCGCGCACTTGCGTGGTAATCTCACGCAGAATCGCTTCGCGGCGGGCGCGGGCGCGCGCCTCTTTGTACAATTTGGCATTCTGAATAGCAACGGCCACATGGTTGGCCATACTGCTCATCAGCAAAACGTCTCGTTCGCTGTAGGCGTCGTATTGGTAGCTTTGCACAGACATCACACCCAAAATCTGTTCTCCCAGCAACAGGGGGATAAACAACAATGTGGCAGCGGGGTCGCCCTTATCTGCTGTTATTTTCTGGCGTGCCTGATGTAACACTGCTACTTGCTCTGGTGTGCGCGTGATAAAAGCTGTTTGGCCCGTTTTAATGACCCGGTCAATGTCCGGGTGTTCCGCTGCCGGAACGGCTTTCAGGGGGCGCGGTTGGCCCTGGTCGTACACCAGGGGGAACGTTAACATCCCCGATTGACGGTTGTACAAAGCCACGTAAAACGCCTCTACAGATACAATCCGCCGGATTTCTTGATAGACGGTTTCCAACACCTCTTCCATTTCAAGTTGACGCGAGACCTCGTGCAGCACTTTATTGACAGCAATTAGCTCACGTGTCTGCTGTTTGGAAAGGGATAGCGTGTAGAGGTTTTGGGTTGCCACGGCAGCCTGTCCTGCCAACGAGAGCAACCGACGCATCTCCTCATCCAAAAAAGTGACGAGGTGGGCATAACTGGCGTTCAGGAATCCCACCCATTGCCCACCAACTCCCAGGGGAACAAGCAGTGTACTTTTTGCCCCCAGTTGCTCAATGTAAAAACTGCGCAACTCCCGGCTTAAATGAGTCTCATCGGCAATGTTTGCGATGACAAGCGGCTCATCGGGGCGGAACAATGCAATGGCTGAAGCAAACAGTTCATACGGATACCGGGTCTGCACCATCTCTGGCCGCGTCTCTGATATTCTGGATAATAATAGCACCCATTTAGGCTGATTGGTTTCAGTTTGCGGCTGGTCAAAATAGTTCAATCGAACATCAATAGCCCCATCACCCAGCAAGGTGTAGCGGTACAGAGCATCTAATACTTCATCATAGGTTTGGGCCGTATTAATGTCGGCGCTGGTTTCGTAAAGGATTTCCGCCTCAGTGAGCGATGTTTGGATCTGGTTGAATAGTCGCCGGTTTTTGATTGTTGAGGTTAAAAACGAAGCAATATGACGCAACAGTTCTTCATCTCGAATGGTGTAGGCGTTTACAGTTTTGCTGCTAACGATCAACGCGCCAATTGCCTGCTTGCCGGCAATCAGGGGGACAATTAATGTTGAGAAGAATCCCTGTTCAGCGAGCTGCTGGCAATCGGCGTACTCACTTTTTAGCAAATACGGAATATTGACCATTGCCTTTTGCTGAATGGCTTCGCCAACGGCTGTGCCCTCTAGCGAACGGTGTTCCTCCATCGGCCTTGCGCCACTTTCGGATCGAAAAGCGTACACGCGCACGCCATCCTTATTCCCATTCAGCACAACAACGCTGGTGCGTTCAGACGGAACAATGCGACTGATGTATCCCGCGGCCACCTCAAATGCCTGGTTTAGGGTGGCTGTTACGTTCAACGAAGCGCCCATTTCATTGAGCAGAGTCAATCGACGAGCCTGGTCTTCGCTGTTTCTGAGCAAACGAATGTTTTGAGCCGCTACCACAATTTGCGCAGCCAGAGTGGCGTAAACAGGTATATCTTGCGCGCTGAAATAGTTGGCGCGGCTGGCGCGTACATCCAGCACACCGATAACCTGGTCAACAATTTTCATTGGCACGGCCAATTCGGCGCGGCTCTCTGGCAGGTTTGATTCGGGCACGAAGTTAGTGTCTTGCAGCAAGTCGTTGTTAAGCGCCCCCACCTTGTTGCGCGCCACACGCGCGATGAGGGCGTGATTGTTCTGCACGGGGACGGCGGTACGTTCCGGTTGGTTTTGGGGCGCTGTTTGCCCTGCGCTGGCCGCCAACGTTAAATGTATTTGTCCGGAATCTTTGTTCAAAAAATAGATATCCACATGGTAGAGGTTGAAGTTTGTTTTGATGAGTTCCGCCACTTGCTGCAACAGCTCATCGGGATCAAAAACGGTTGCCGTCAGATCGCTAATGGCCGCCACTGTTTCCATTTCAATGGGCAGGAATTGACCGGTATCTGAGGTTGATTGTCCGCCCAACGGCATGTCTGCAATTTGTGGTTCGCTGGGATGGGCTGCAGTTTCAGCAACATCAGGTTCTGCAAATGCGTCGCCCATGCTAGAAAACAGGCCGTCAAGCTGATGCTCAAGGTTTTTATCGCCCATTATTCATTAACTCCTTTGCCAGCGCGCGATACTGGCGAGCGCTTCTGGTTTGCGGGGCATAAACAGTGATCGGCTGCCCAAATGCGGGGCATTCCCTTAATTTGGTGTCTACTTCGATGATGGTGTTGAGTAAAACCTGTTGCAAATCAGCTTTAATTTGCTCCAGAATGATATTACACACTTTGTTGCGCCGGTCATACATTGTTACCAGCACGCGATACGTTAAATGAGGATTTGTTTTTTTGCGTACCAGTTTCGCCAGTCCGGCAAGCTGGATGAGAGAATAAGAAGCATAGTATTCGGCCTGCACCGGAATGACGAGCAAATCAGCGGCCGTGAGCGCATTTAACGTTAGGGTTCCCATCGACGGGGGACTATCAATCAGCACCACATCGTATAATCCATCGCTAAGCCCCTCAATACGTTTTTTTAGATTGAACTCATAGCCTTTCTGACCGTAGAGGAGCTTTTCAATTAAAGCTAATCTTGAATTGGCCGGAGCAATATCCAGCCCAAACACAGAGCTTTCTTTGCTGATGCTCACCAACGATGCTTTGCGCAGCAGTGCATCACCAATGGTGCGCCGCAGTCTATCTGGCTTAACCCCTAACGACAACGATAAATGCGCCTGCGGGTCCAGGTCGATGAGCAAAACGCTGTACCCCATTTCTGCCAGCGCCCCCCCCACAGAGAGACAGGTAGTTGTTTTGGCTACGCCGCCTTTATGGTTGTTAATGGCGATGGTGATTGCCACGGGTCACTCCTGTTTTGGGTTTCCAGTTCAAGGGTGCAGGGTTGCACTCGTCACCTGTGCTTTTTGGGTCATGCGCCTGTTTGCCCATTCGTCGCCGACTCGCCACTGCGCCCATTTTTTTCTGCGGGCGAAACGTGGTTGGCCAGTTGAGACGGGCTGCCCAGTTGAACGAAGGCGCGGGCGCTACCCAGCACGCGCACCAGTTCGGCAGTGGTAATTTTCATCAGGCTCTCCATATTGGGGGCGCGGCGCATTTTTTCTCCGATTTCCACAATCAGGCGTTCACGGCTGGCACGTTCTTGTGTTTCTTCAAACAGCCGCAGGTTTTCGGCAGCTTGGGCCACCTGGTCAATCACCGCCTCGACAAATGAGATTTCGTCTTCTGTCCAATGCCGTTGTGTATCGCGTCCATATAATTGCAAATCGCCAATTGTTACGTTGTTTACCGTAATCGGTGCAACCAGAACATTTTGCGCAACGGTTGGCCGGGGATCCGGCGGAGCCTGTGCCGTGCCCGCGTCCGTTGCGGCAGCATCATTGGCCCCTATGCTTTGAGAAGCTGGCCCCACAGTGGCTTCAATGTTGTTGAGGTTTATGATCGCGGGTTCCATTTGTTGGAGGGCTTGCTTGCGTACTGTGGCAATAGTAGACGTGGCGAGGGGTGTTCGATTGTGGGGGTTAAATTGCGCCTGTCCACGATGACGCCGGACAACTCGCTCTCTGCTCCAGGCCCGGGTTTGATATCGTTGCTGAAGTTGCCGCGCGTCGGCCAAAGCGGATTCAACTTCAACAAAAAGGCGCACATTGCGAACGGCCACGGCAATTTGGTTTGCCAACAATTTGAGCATATTGGCATCGCCTTCATCAAAACCGGCGACCCGGTCTTCCTGCACATCCAGCACGCCAATCAGTTCGTCGCCCAGCAGAATGGGTACGGCCAACTCTGAATACGTGCCGGGGAGCAATGGGTTCGGCAGCCAATCTTTGGCATTGCGCACGTTATCCACCCAAATCACTTCCCCGGTGCGGGCAGCACGAGCCACCAGGCTGGTTTCCGCATCTAAAGCGATACTGTGGCGATTGGCCTTCATTGCCGCTCCGGCCTCGCCGGTCCCTTCTGCCACAACCAACGTTTCACCTTTATCATCCACAAGATAGACGTGGGCGTGGTAGTAATGAAAGTCAAGCTGCAATTGAGCCAGCAAATCTTGTAAAAGTTGCTCTAACCCCAACGCCACCGAAAATCGCTGCGCAATGAGTGGGAGCGTTGCAAGTTGGTTGGTGCGCCGTTCCAGTCGCAGGGTCAGTTCCCGCAAATCAGACACATCTACTTTCGCTTGCTTCAGATGCCGGTACGTGAGGCGCAATTGGTCTTCGCGTCGCCCGGCAATGGAGGCCAAAAAACCCAGAACCAGCGGGGCGGTGTCAATCGTCCACAGCAAGGGTTCGGTTTGCTGAAATAGCAGCCAGGCGCCGATATTGATGGGTTGCACTTTTATGAGCGACAGAATTGTCATCGCCACAATCGGGAAGGTGGCGCCAAACAACGCTCCGGCCAACGCATAGCGCACCGTAAAGGATGGGCGCACCGATTCAGAAATGTGTACATCATCAATGGTTACGCCAATCCACAACCGTTTTATCCACCCTAGCATAGTTACTTCCCTCTACAACAATTTTCCCCAAAAAGTCTTTATCTGTTAGCCTTCAACCTCACCGATACCTAATTCTACCACGGCGTGGTGCACGTCAAGCCGCCGCCCCAATTCACGCGCGGCGACATCTAATAACGCATCAAGATTGGGTGCGGCGCGTAGTTTTTCGGTAACTTCTCGAATGGCCTGCTCGCGTTCGGCGCGGCGTTGTGCTTGAGCGAGCAGGTGTCTATTTTCAACCGCATTGGCAACCTGGTTCGCAATGGCAACCATCAAGCTTAAATCCTGGGAAGTAAAGTTACGGCCATTGATGGTATTATAGGCAGCCAAAACACCCAGTATCTTGTTCTGGTAACTCAGTGGAACTGCCGCCACCGCCCCGATACCGTTTTGGAACCGGTACTGCTGCAATTCCAAACTTTCGCGCGAGTCCGGCACGCCTTTGGGAGATAAAATAGACTGCCCTTCCGTAATGGCCCATCCACCCAACCCCGCCATCAATGCATCAAACGACGTTGGCAATACCCGTTCCGCATCTGGACCGCTGGCAACAGCAGCTTCTATTTGTTGTACGCTCACGTCCACAGTTATCAACGTAGCCCAGGTGGACGGCAAAGCTCCTACCACCATATCTGTTACGGCTTGCAGCAAATCAGACAAACGCTCGATTGTATTCAGCGCCTTGCTGATATTGTACAACGCTTCTGTTTCCGCCAGTGTTGCCTGCGCCCGACTAAACGACCGGGCGTTCTGCAACGCTACGGCAATTTGCGCACCCAGCGAGGTGTACACTCGAATATCGTCATCCGTAAAATAATCTTCTGTGTCGGCCTGAACATCTAGCACCCCCAGCACGGCCTCCCCTACCAGCAGCGGGATTGCCATTTCTGAGCGTGTACGTAGCAGCAACGGGTTTTGAAAGTAATCCGCTTCTTGACTAACGTTATTCACCACCACTGCGCCACCAGTGCGAGCAGCCCGCGCTACCAGCGACTGTGCTCGTTCCAGTGGGATCCGCCACCCTTCGGCCACCATCTGCCGCCCCACTTTGTCCGCTCCGGCTACCAGCGTGAGCATCTCGTCTACCAGCAAATAAATGTGTGCGTGGTACAGATTGAACCTGACTTTGGTTAAATCAACCACTTGTTGCAACAACTCATCCGTATCAAGAATGCTAGAAACGGCGGCACTCACCTCGGCCACAGTCTCCAGCTCAGTTACGCGTCGAGCCAGCGCCTGTTCTACGTTTTTAATCGCGGTGATGTCGCGTCCAATGCCCACCAGCCCCACTACCCGTCCGGCGTCATCTTTCATTGGAATTTTGTGTTCCGAAATCCAGATTCGGTTGCCATCTGCAGCGGTAACTTGCCGCTCTCTGGCCATACTTGGGTTGCCGGTGCGGATAATTTCCTGCTCTTCCGCAAATTGTCGCTGAGCATCTTCAGCAGCATAAAAATCAAAATCGGTCTTTCCAATTGCTTGTTGTGGGTCATTCAAACGCAATAGCTGCTCTGCGTGGGCGCGATTAGTGCGCATAAAATGCAACTGCGCATCTTTAAAAAAGATATAATCGGGTACGTTGTCCAGCAGTGACTTTAGCAAGTCACGTTCTCGTTCCAACGCCTTTTCTGTTTTGGCGCGTCTGCTAATTTCGTACTGGGCTTGCTGATACAATCGAGCATTTTCAATGGCATTTGCCGCTTGCGCCGAAATTGTCGCCATCAATTTCACATCGTGCTCAGTAAAATCTGGCTGGTCAAACCGGTTAACAGCGGTCATTGTGCCAACAACCCTGTCCCCATACATTACAGGCACCACAAGTGTTGACCCTCTATTTGTTTCGGCGCGGCGCGTCTGAACTTTAAGGCTCTCTCTGGGGTCGGGGGTTCCTTTGGGGGAAAGCGCAGGTTCCAACTCGCGTAGCACCCAACTGATCAACCCTTCAGCTAGATCATCCAGTGGCATATTGTCATCTTGCTCCGCCCCTGGCCCACCGATGACGATGTGCGACACTTCGGCATCTTCCAGTGTAATGAGCATCACCCTATCGGCGGAGAGGACGTTCGCTACACTGTCTACCACCGTCTCTAATACGTGCGGCAAATCCTCAACCGTCGCCGTCGCCCGCGATGAAAGGTATAGCGCCTTCGTTTCTGCCAGCGATTCGCGTGTCTGTTCAAACAGCGTGCGGTACCGGGTCTCGGCATCTTCCAGCGCCTGCGTTAAATGCTCGGTTTCATCAGCCTCTGCCTGGCGTTCCTGCTGCTGGCGGTGAATATTCTTTTTGAGCGCGCGCAACATTTTTTCAAACTGATCGCCAAGCTTGCGTCCCAATACCGTTTCCGCTTCCAGATTAAGCTGATAATCAAGATTATCATTGGCAACCGCATCCATACCCTGCAGAAGCTTATCAAGCAAAGCTTGCAGGTCTGCCGCCGATAATTCTGATTGCGGTTGTGTCGCTGCCATCACGTTAGCTCCTCACACCAGCCGGCCCAGCGGCCAATATGAATGTGGACATCTCCGCCACACAAGCAGAGATATGTTCTATTTTACAATAAATACCGTTAAATTTGAAAGCCCAAAAGTACCAGAGGCACATTTTAATTCTTGGGGCACACCTATAGTTTAGCAAACCTGGCAGGTCTTGGGAAGTCCACGCAGATGGATTTCCCAGTTTTAGCGCCGTAGGGGCGACTTTGAGTCGCAAAAACAAGAATTGCTGTCGCACTCGGAACTCAAATGACAAACAATAGCAATTGTGCTAAAATTACATTGAGCAAAACGCAGCTCACCATTTTCTCAAATTATACAATATTTGAAATTATTTGTCTGTATTCTGTAATGAAACTGTAACAACTTATGGTTGACGTTAAAACCCTTTTAGACCTTGATGATTGGTTTGAGCAGTTAGAACAATACCTCCCTGCCGCCGACGTAAATGATGTTAAAAGCGCTTATGCGCTGGCGACAGAGGCGCACGCTGGCCAAACGCGCGCTTCTGGCGAACCGTACATTACCCACAGCATCACCGTGGCGCAAATGCTATCAGAGTTGAAGCTGGATGGGGAAGTGATTGTGGCGGCTCTGCTACACGATGTACCAGAAGATACAGCTGTTTCACTGAAGGAAATCGAACAGCAGTTTGGCCCCACAGTTGCCCATTTAGTGGATGGCGTTACAAAACTCAAACAGGCCGCAGAGTTTAAAGGCGAACCCAGTAATAGCCGTCGAGAGATACGGCAGACGGAGAATCTGCGCAAAATGTTCTTGGCTATTGGCGACGATGTGCGCGTGGTGTTGATAAAACTCGCAGACCGGTTGCACAACATCCGCACGCTCGGCTCTTTGCCAGATTACAAACGACGCCGGATTGCCCGCGAAACATTAGACGTTTTTGCGCCGCTGGCCAATCGCCTGGGTATTCACACCATAAAATCAGAGCTAGAAGATCATTCCTTCAAATACCTGTACCCGGAACAGTATAACCACATTGCCCGTGAACGTGAAATTCGCCGCGTCCGCACCGAAAAACTGGTCATTAGAATTGCTAATAATTTACAACTGGCGCTTGATGAAGCAAACATCGAAGCGAAACTCTCATGGCGCACAAAACACCTCTACAGTATTTATCGAAAAATGCAGCGTAAAGAGGTAGAAATAAACCAGATTTATGATATTACTGCCTTGCGGGTGATTGTCAATTCAGTGCGCGATTGCTACGCCGCGCTTGGCGTTATCCATACCAAGTGGCGACCCATTCCCCGCGAGTTTGATGACTACATCGCCGCCCCAAAAGAAAATGGCTACCAATCGCTGCACACCGCCGTTATCGACCGGCACGGGAATCAGTTTGAGGTACAAATTAGAACAGAAGAAATGCATCGGCAGGCGGAGTTGGGTATTGCAGCACACTGGCGCTACAAGGACGGCAGCAAATCAGATTTGGCACTAGACCAGAAAATCGCAGCAATGCGGCAGGCAATTAAGTTGCAAATTGAAGGAAACTCTCCCAGTGAATTTGTAGACGCCGTTAAAACCGATGTCATTGAGGAGAAGGTTTACGTATTTACACCCAAAGGTGATATTTACGAACTACCGATGGGGTCAACGCCCATCGACCTGGCTTACTACATCCACACCGAAGTGGGCCACAAATGTCGGGGGGCTAAAGTCAACGGCTCGCTGGTAGGGTTGGACTATCAACTAAAAAATGGTGATAAAGTAGAAATTCTCACCGCCAAACGGGGGGGGCCCAGCCGAGATTGGCTCAATGAAAACCTGGGCTACACCAAAACCAACCGCGCCCGCAAAAAAGTCCGGCATTGGTTCAAGCGACAAGCGTATCAAGAAAGCGTTACCCAGGGACGCTCCATTTTGGACCGAGAACTCAAACGACTGCATATTTCAGATGTGCGCTTCGAGGAACTGGCCGAAGCCTGCAGCTATCAAAAAACAGATGACTTTTTGGCTGCTTTGGGATACAATGACCTCTCTTTGCAGTATGTTATTCGCACCTCCCTTGAGCTGACCCACGACAAAAAAGACGAACTTGAAGATATTCCACTCGCCCCCACCGCCACAACCCCTTCGCCCACACCAACCGATGGCGTCACAGTGATGGGGGTGAGCAACTTGCTCACAAATATCGCACGTTGTTGCCGCCCCGTACCCGGCGACCCCATTACCGGCTACATTACACGGGGCCGTGGCGTAACCATCCACCGCAAAGATTGCCCCAACATACTCAGAACGCCAGAACGCGACCGGCTCATTGAGGTAAGCTGGGGCAGGCAAGAAAAACAAACGTACCCGGTTGCCATTCTAATACACGCGTATAATCGGCTGGGATTAATGCGCGATGTTTCGGACGTTATTGCCAATGAAAAAATCAACATCGTTGATGTGAGCATTAATAATAAAAATCACATCGCCAACGTTCTTCTTACCCTGGAAGTAACTGACCTCACACAGCTCAAACGGGTTATGGACAAAATTGAGCAGTTACCAAACATTATTGAAGTTAGCAGAAAAAGGTAGCCTCAATGACTAATTGTGTGATCATTGCAGAAAATGAACGGCGCTTTCTAGCTCAGGAACTCCACGACAGCACCACTCAAACGCTGCTGCAAATTAATATGCAAATTGGCATTTGTCAGCGCTACTTGGAATTGGACCAACACGAAGATTTGAAGCGCGAACTGGCTTTGCTGGAAAAACAGATACTCACCGCTTCCGTCCAACTTCGGCAACTGATCACTGACTTGCGCCCCCCCGTGAGCAAAGATGGAACGTTTGGTTCGCTCCTGGATACGCAAATTGAACACCATCAGCAGCGCGGCGGTCCCCCAATCAACGTCATCAAACCAGACCGAGTGAACCTCTCTAAATTGCAGCAAGTGGCTATTGTGCGTATCATTCAAGAGATTTTACTCAACATCCGCAAGCATGCACAGGCCACCCACGTTGATTTAACCGTGGAAGCAAGCCCTGCACGCTTGCAAATTACGGTGATTGATAACGGCATTGGCTTTGATGACGCATTGTTGCCCAACCCATTATCAGATCAAGGCGGCGCGGGTATTGTCAATATGATGTTCCGTGCCAATGCCATCGACGCCGAACTAACCATCAAATCACAACCAGGGCTTGGAACCCTGGTGCAACTTACGGTCCCGCTATGAAAATTTTCTTCATTGTACTGGCAATTGTCATTGCCCTCTTTGGGCTAAAGTTACTACTATCCGGCATCAAAGCAATGGTAATGCTATTTAAGATGGACAGGATTCCGATGCAAGCGCGCCAAACCACTGTGCGAGACTTTACACTGGGTATCCTCTTCATCGCCCTGGCAATCGCAATGATCACCTGATTCTTCCCCAGCTTTGCTCGTTGGCCTCCCCTATGTTAAACTCATCAAACTGATTCAAGTTCAAAATGCAACCTGAAACCCAAAACTCAAAACGGGACTTTTATGACCTGGAAAAAATATCTCACCGATTACAATGAAGGACTGGGTGTGGTTTATGAGCGCTTTGTCCTGAACGATTTCCTGACCGAACTGGCCGAAAAATATCCCATCGAAACCGTGCTGGAAGCGCCCCTATTTGGCATGGCGGGCGTGAGCGGCATCAACTCGTATTGGCTGGCGAAACTGGGCAAAAAGGTCACGCTGGTGGATGATGATGCATTCCGGCTAGATGGCGTGAAACGCATCTGGGGCGAACTACAAACCCCCGCCACCTTCATCCACCACACCGACTACACCCAGTTGCCCTTTGCAGACAACAGCTTCGATATGGCCTGGGAGTGGGCGGGACTGTGGTATCTGCCCAACGCCGAAGCCTTGCTCAAAGAGTTGGTGCGCGTGTCGCGCAACCTGGTTTTTGTGGCCATGCCCAACAACATTCAGGTGGGCTACCTGCTGCGAAAATATATCATCGACCGCGACTTTTTCAACACCATCGATGAACGCTGGGTGAATATGCGGCGCGTCAAACAGACGCTGGCGGAAGCAGGGGTACGTTTTGTGGATGAAGGCGTACTCGACGTGCCCCCCTGGCCCGACACGGTGATGCCTGCCGCTGAAGTGTTGAAACGTATGGGCATAAAAAGTAAAAAGCTGGAATCACAATTCACCGGTGACGGCTGGACATGGAACACAATGGACTACTACCTGGGCAACCAACCTGAGCTGTACGAACGGGTGATGAAATACGCCTGGCTCGATCACGCCCCCCTTCCCTGGCAGTTCAAAACCATCTGGGCGCACCATCGTTATGTGGTGGGGGTTGTCAGTAAATAGTTATCAGTTTAAAGTTGTCAGTTTAAAGTTGTCAGTTTAAAGTTGTCAGTGTTCAGCGTTCAGCTATCGGTTGTTACAGCACAGACAACTCATAACTGACAACTGACAACTAAAAACCAAAGGACTAAATTATGAAAATTCTCATCACCGGCGGTGCCGGATTCATCGGCAGCAGTCTCACCGAAACCTTGCTCAATCGCGGTGATACCGTCATCGCCATTGATAATTTCAACGACTATTACAGCCCCGCGCGCAAACGGGCGAATGTCGCGCCGTTTCTGGACCATCCCCACTATCACCTGCACACCGCCGACTTCCGCGATCGGGACAGCGTGGAAACTATTTTTGCCGAACATCGCCCCGACGCAGTGGCGCACATCGGCGCGATGGGCAGCGTGCGCTACTCGGTCAAGCGACCCCATCTCTATAATGAAGTGAATATCACCGGCACGCTGAATGTGCTGGATGCAGCACAGCAGTCCGGCGTACAGAATTTTGTTTTCGCCTCTACCTCATCGGTGTACGGGCAAACCAACCAGATCCCATTTGTGGAAACTCAATCCACCGACCGGCCGCTGGCGCCGTACCCCGCCACCAAGAAAGCCTGCGAAGTGCTGGGGCACGCCTATCATAATATGCACGGGTTGAACTTTACCGCGCTGCGTTTTTTCAACGTGTACGGGCCGAAGGGCCGCCCGGATATGATGCCCTACATTGTCACCGAACGACTGGTGAAAGAGGAAGAAATCATCTTGTTCGATAACGGCAAAATGCGGCGCGACTGGACCTACATCGACGACATCATCAGTGGGGTGGTGGGGGCCATTGACCGCCCGCTGGGATACGAAATCATCAATCTGGGACGCGGCGAGCCGGTATGGATGACCGATTTCATCGAAATGGCGGAAGAAATCACCGGCAAAAAAGCCATCATCAATGCCGTGCCCGCCCCCGCCAGCGAGCCAAAAGTTACCTTTGCCAATGTAGACAAAGCCCGCCGCCTGCTGGACTACAACCCGCAAACCTCGGTGGTAGAGGGGCTGGCCCGGTTTTGGGAATGGTATCAAAAGAACGTGAAGCGTGAGGCGTGAAAACGTAGGGGCGATTCGCGAATCGCCCCTACGAAATCAAATTCGGAGGGAAGCAAACGATGACCAATGACAAAATTCTAAATTGGGGTATTCTCTCCACTGCCCGCATCAACCGCCGTTTCATCCCGCCGCTGGCACAGGCGACACGCTCTACCCTGCGCGCCGTTGCCAGCCGCAACCTCGATTCGGCGCGCGCATTTGCGCGAGAATGGCACATTCCACAGACGTTCGGCAGCTACGAGGCGTTGCTGGCCGATCCCGTCATCAATGCGGTGTACATTCCTCTGCCCAACAGCCTGCACCACAAATGGGTCATCAAAGCCGCGCAAGCGGGCAAGCACATTCTGTGCGAAAAACCCCTGGCGCTCACTCCCTTCGACGTGGACGAGATGGCGCACGCAGCGCGGAAAAACAACGTCGTGCTGCTGGAAGCCTTTATGTACCGCATGCACCCGCAACTGGCAAAGCTGAAAGACCTGCTTGCCAGCGGCATTATCGGCAAGATAAAGCTACTCAAAGCCAGTTTCTCCTTTCCCTTGCAAGATGAGGCGAACATTCGGTTGCAAAAAACGATGGGTGGCGGCAGCCTGTGGGACGTAGGTTGCTATCCGGTCAGTTTTGCCCAGGCGATTGCCAACGCCAATCCGGTAGAGGTATTCGGCTGGCAGCGACTCAATCACAGGGGGGTTGAAGTTGGCTTCACCGGGCAATTGCGCTACAAAAGCGGCATTGTCGCCCAGATTGACAGCGGATTCGACCTGCCTTTCCGCATCGGCGCGGAGGTCATCGGCGAGACAGGTGTACTGCGTGTGCCTGTCCCGTGGCTCCCCGATGTGGGCAATCGCGGCAGCGGTATCATCCACATTGCCGCCGACGATACAGAAACCCATATCTCCACAACGGCGAAAGACCCCTACCTCTGTGAAATTGAGGCACTGGAGCGTGCCGCACTCGACGGTGCACCGCTACCGTACACGCTGGTAGAAAGCCGTCAAAACGTAGCGACGATTGTGGCACTGTATGAATCAGCAGCAACGGGAAAAGTGGTTTCAATTGGCAATTAGCACTGCACAAAGGACAAAGAACAAATGACAGAAAAACTCGGATTCATCGGCCTGGGGATTATGGGGATGAGGATGGCGCGCAACCTGCTGCAAGCGGGCTTCGATGTGACCGTGTGGAACCGCACCGCGGCAAAAATGGATACCCTCGCCGCAGAAGGCGCATCCACCGCCGCCAGCCCCGCCGATCTCGCCGCGCAGTGCGACGTGACTTTCGTCTGCGTCAGCGACACGCCAGACGTGCAAGCGGTGCTGCTAGGTGAGAATGGTGTCATTCATGGCGCAAAACCGGGGTCGTTGGTGGTGGATCACAGCACCATCAGCCCCATTGCCACTAGAGAAATCGCGGCGAAGCTGAATGCCAACGGCGTGCAAATGCTCGATGCGCCCATCAGCGGCGGCAGTGAAGGCGCGGCAAACGGCACACTCAGCATTATGATTGGCGGCGACGCGGCACAGGTTGAGCGCGCAATGCCTTATCTGCAAGCAATGGGCAAAACCATCACTCACGTTGGCGGGCAGGGCGACGGGCAGATGGTTAAGTTGGTCAACCAGATTTTGGTGGTGGGAAACGCGCTGGCGATGAGCGAAGCGCTGATTTTCGCGCAGGCAGGCGGGCTTGACCTGCAAAAAACGTTCGCAGCGGTGGCGGGCGGGGCAGCCGGAAGCTGGATGCTCAGCAATCGCGCGCCACAAATCCTGAACCGTGACTGGCATCCCGGTTTCACCATCGATTTGCAGCAAAAAGACTTGCGGCTGGTGAAAGAAACTGCCGACTCGCTGGCAGTGCCCATTTTCGCCACCAACATCGTCTTCGATTTTTACCGCACGCTGCAAGCACAGGGACTCGGCGCAGAAGGCAACCACGCGCTCATCAAAGCGCTGGAACGGCTGGCAAATGTGACGGTGAGCGGGTAATGCAAAACTCACAATTCGACTTTCTTTCCAACTTCTTTTGACTCTCCCCGCGAATTTGTTACAATCACGGTAACTATTCAGCAAGCAAGTTGTAACACAGAGTTTCACAGAGGTCTCACAGAG
>CAYPUV010000031.1:0-25157 GCA_964413895.1 uncultured Anaerolineaceae bacterium | reverse complement strand
TCAGCGGCGCGGCGATGGCGGATTCCATCCTCACCGGCAGCACCGGCTGCTGGGGCTGTGCAGTGCAGTGCGGGCGCGAAGTGACGTTTGAAAAAGATGGCGAACCCTTCACCACCGACGGCCCCGAATATGAATGTGTGGTGTCGCTCGGCTCGAACCTGCTGATCGATGACCTGAACGCCGTCTCCACCTTCGATTTTATCTGCGATGCGATGGGCATGGACGTCATCACCGCCGGCGCGGTCATCGGCTTTGCCACCTACCTCACCGACCAGGGCATCATTTCGGCGGCACAGACCGACGGGGTGACGCTCGATTGGGGCAACCCGGCACAGGTCACCGAACTGCTGCATAAAATTGTTCACCGTAAGGGGGTGGGTAACCTGCTGGCAGACGGGGTGCGGGCAATGGAACACGCCTTCAACGCCCCCGGACTCGGCGTGCAAGTGAACGGGATGGACCCCGGCATGCACGACCCCCGTGCCTTCAGCGGAATGGCGCTGGTGTACCTCACCTCGCCGCGCGGGGCGTGTCACAATAAAAGCGATTTTTATTTTGTGGAATCGGGGCATACGTTTGAAGAATTAGGCATTTCTGTGGACGACCAGCATCAAGAATCGGGGAAAGCGTGGCAGGTGGTGCGCCATCAAAATTACCGCTCGATGGTGGATGCCAGCGGGATGTGCCAATTTGTGAACGTGCCGCTTGACGTTCTTCCCGACAGTTTTAAAGCCGTTTGGGGCAAATCTGTTTCACTGGAAGCGCTGGTGCTGGCAGGAGAACGCATCTTCAACCTGAAGCGACTGCTCAACCTGAAACTGGGGCTGGTTCCCCGCCGCGACGAAGTACTGCCTAAACTGCTCACCATTCCCTACCCCGAAGGAGCCACCGCTGGTTTTGTGCCCGACTGGGAGTTGATGCTACGCGAATATTACGCCGAGCGCGATTGGGATTGGGACACGGGTCGTCCCTCGGCGGCAAAATTGGCGCAACTAGGGCTGGCAGATTTGGTGTCGATGGCCGTCTCCCGGTAAAAAACAGCTTCGATATTGGCGCGTTGCGTATTGCGTAAAATAATAGCAATGGCGGCAACACCGGCTTGGTGGACTTCGCCGCCTATGGTTCACTCATCGAATAAAACGTAATGCGTGATAAATTGTCAATGGTCAACGGGCAATAATCAATTCATCTATTTACAAATTCACGGCTGTTGCACCTGTGCCCTTTGGGTAAAGTCAATTTTAAGGTTTCAAAAAATCGTTGTTTTCCCCCATCCCCCCTATTTCCCCCCTTCCCCTGAGGGGAAGGGGGGAAAAAATAACTTCTTATTTTTTGTCAAGCGACTTTGCAACAGCCCTGTTTGCAAATTCACTCATTCGTCACGTTTCACACATCAGTCGTTTCATTATCCATCAAATCATCAATCTTGTCTGCCAACGAATCAATATAGCGGTTCAGCTCGTCCAGTTCCTCGCGGGTGGGGATGCCCCGATGGGTCAATGCCTTGCGCAGGTGCTCTTCCAACGGCAATGGCGAGGAGAGCTTCTTGCCCTGTGCCAGCAATTTTTGCACCAACCGTTGCCCTTCTTCCGCATCGAGTTCGCCGTTGTCCACCAGCGCGCGTACCCGTTCTTCAATTTCTTCCCCAACGTCTTGCATCAACCCCAGCGTGCGGCGCACAGCGTGTACCGTCTCGCCTCCGGAACGAATTAACCCCGCCAACACCGATTGCGGCAAAAATCCGCCCTGTTTCTTTTCTTGTTCAAAAATAATTTGTGATAGTGTCACCGCCGTCAGGTCTTCGCCGGTGGTGTGGTCTAGCACCTGCACTTCTTCTCCCTGACGGATCAATTGGGCAATACCTTCCAGGGTGATGTATTTTTTTTGCTGGGTGTGGTATAGCTTGCGGTTGGGGTAGCGTTTGATAATTTGCATGGGGTGGCACGCTCCGGTTGAATTTTAACTCACTGCGTTATGAACATTATAGAATGACTGCCCGGAAAACACAAGCAAAAAACAGGGGCACGAGTAATCGTACCCCTGCCCACACCTCAACTTGCGTAATAATTGTTTCTTCGTAACGGCATCGGGTGTCATTGCGAAGCCCGCAGGGCTGAAGCAATCTCCGGTTGATATCGCCGGGGATTGCTTCGCTACGCTCGCAATGACCGTTGCTATACGGTTACGGTTTTAAGCGGATTTTTTCAGCTCGTCGATTTTCTTGGTGAGTTGCGCAATTTTGTTGTTCAGTTCATCAATGTCGGAGCGGGTGGGGATGTTCAAGCGTGCCAGAATGTCATCCAGGCGTTTGTCGAGTTCTTTCTCCGCTTTTTTGGTTTGCTTGCGCTGTTTTTCGCGGAGTTCGTCAATCAATTTGCGTCCATCTTTTTCTTTGATTTCGCCGCGTTCCACCAGCTTGTGCACAAAGTCTTCCACTTCGCTTTGCGCCAACGACACTGCGCCGATGCCGGCCAACAACACTTTGCGTGCCCCTTCAAAAATTGGATTGCGGTCGCTGTTTTTGATTTTCTTTTCTTTTTCAGTTTTGCCAGTCATTTTTATTCCTCCTCTAGGGCGCTGCGCCCTATCTTACTACTAAATTAATACAATCATTTACTCATAACGCACTGCGTTACAACCACATTATAACACAGTGCGTCATAAGAGTCAAGTGGCATTCTTATTGACCCCGTGCCACTCCTCACGAATTTATTGACGCACTCTTTTTCCTTCGCTATAATGAAGTTAACCAGGCAAAACAAATCAAATAAAAGGCAGGGCACAATGGGAGTATTCCAATCCGCTGAACAGTTTTATGATACCGTTGGCGAGCTGATGGACCGCGCGAAAATGGATCCGAAGGTCGGTCCCAAAATCGCCAAGTCGAAACTCATTCTCCAATTCCGCTATACCGACCCCGACGCCATGACAACCATCAACGCCAAAGACAAACCGACCCAGCCCGGCGCGTTTGTAGATGTCATCCACGGCGAATGCGACCTGAAGCCGGATGTGGTGATGACGATGAAAGCCGACGTTGCTCACGCTTTCTGGCACGGTAAAGTCAATTTGATGGCAGCACTCTCAAAAAAAGAAATCATCGCCAAAGGCCCTATCCCCAAGATACTCAAGTTGCTACCCGCAATTAAACCTCTTTACAAAACCTACCCCCCACTACTCAAAGAAAAAGGATACGCTGATTTGATACTGAAATAGGTTTTTCGCCAGCTTAAACTGGGAGTACTGTATGTCAAAGCCGGAGATTGTTACGCTTCACTTTCATCACGTGGAACCTTACACCGAAACACTTTCTCTGCTGGGAAAAGAAATAGTCGTCCGCCATGCAGGATGTGACAAAAGCCTGGATCTAATGGCCGAACAGATTGCCGCTCTGGATGGCACAGTCGCCGCGATTGCATTGCAGGGCGTTACGCGCACGCTTCAATTGGGCAAGAAAAAAATAACCCACAATCCATCAGCGCGACTCTTTCTTATTGCCCAACACACGCCAGTGGTTGATGGAATGGGGGTGCGCGCGACAATGGAACGCTGGGCTATTCGGCTGGCTGCCGACGCCCAACCGGGCATCTGGTCTCGCAAGCGGATATTAATGACTCCGGCAATGAATCACTATGGGCTGGCGCAGGCCTTTACCCAATACACCGACGAAATCCGCTACGCTGACCCCTTTATTTATTTCCCCGTGCCAGACGCGCCCGGCATGGGTAGAACCGGAACGCTGCCAACTGTTGCCAACCCTACCCTGGCCCAACTGAAAGATTTTCCTCCTGCCAAACTGTACCCCACACCCCACCCAAACGCTACGCGAGGTAATTCCAGGTTATTCCAATGGGCCGATATTCTTGCTGGCGATATGGGCGTCATCCGCTGCTGTGCGCCACACTCCTTAAAACACAAAATCATTGTTGCCGAATTTGCCACCAGCAATGACATTGGCGATCTAGCCGAACGCGGCGCGATGATGGTGATCACAACAATGCCCCCTCTCAACCAGGACCTCTCGCACCATTGCGCGGCAACCTTCGAAGCCTGTCTGGTTGCGCTACGCCCCAATAAAAATGCCCCACTCACAGAAAATACCTATCTAAACCTGATGGCAGACCTGCCCTGGCAGCCGGGTATTCAATTCATAGAGCCGGAAGCGGCGAAAATCAACCGCTTCGCATTTGTGATCCACCCCCTGGCCGTGGAATTTATCCACAAGCACCCCTGGTTTCGCTGGACACGCTTGCTGCCCAATGCGTTGGTGGAGTGGGCAGCCGCCTACATTCCACCCTTTTTCGTCAGCAAAATTAAAGGGATTGAAAGCCCCGCCACCGGGCAAAAAGTGGAAGGCTACCTCATCACCCTGGGCGCAACGCCAAAAGAACTGATGCGCCGCGATACCGGCTTTGTGTACCGGCGACTTATCCGCGCCGCCCGCATGGCGGAACGCTACGGCGCACGGATTATGGGATTGGGCGCGTTCACTTCAGTAGTGGGTGATGCGGGGATTACCGTCGCCCAAAAAGCCGACATCGCCATCACATCCGGCAACAGCCTGACGGTGGCGGCAACGCTGGAAACCGCCAAACAAGCGGCAGTAAAAATGGGCACGGACCTGAAAGACGTGTACCAGGGGAAAGTTATGGTTATCGGCGCAACCGGCTCCATTGGCTCGGTGTGTTCGCGATTGCTGGCAATGGCTGTGCCGAACATCACCCTGGTTGCCCCACGCCCGGAAAAGCTCATCCAACTGAAGCGCACCATCGAAGCCGAAACCCCCAACGCCAACGTCACCATCAGCACCAGCGCCGATGAATACGTCTCTGAAACAGACCTGATTGTCACGACCACCAGCGCGCTCAACATGCGCATTGTAGACATCACCCAATGTAAACCGGGCGCCGTTATTTGCGATATTGCCCGCCCACCAGACATTACCGCTGCAGAAGCCGCCCTGCGCCCCGACGTGCTGGTCATTGAATCGGGTGAGATACTGCTCCCCGGCAACCCAGATTTTGGATACGATATTGGTCTGCCATCAGGTGTGGCGTATGCCTGTTTGGCAGAAACCGCGCTACTGGCGATGGAAGGCAGATTTGAAGATTACACTGTCGGGCGCAATATCGAAGTTGAACGGGTGAAAGAAATCTACCGCCTGTTCAAAAAACACGGTTTGCAGCTTTCTGGCTTGCGCAGTCACGGGCATTTTTTAACCGATGAAGATATAACTCGCAAACGAGCACTGGCCGACAACCTGCGCCAGCACCCGGAAAAATTGCAGGCAATCCGCACGCGCCAAACCGCCGATACTTCCATCGCCAACGGTACTGTTGCGTCAGTGCTGCGTCCGTATGGACAGTGGGCATTGGCACTGGGAACTGCGACCGCATTGGTAGCCGGCTGGTTTTTAACAAAACATCGCTCACGCCAATAGGAGACAGACCCCACAATGGTTAACAAACTTACCGTATTAATCACTGGCGTTGCCGGTTACTGGGGCGAAAAAATAGCTACCCGTCTGCTAAAAGAAAAATCGCTGCGTATTATCGGCATAGATACCAACCACCCGCAATATCCCACCACCGGACTCACCTTCATCCAAACCAACCTCCGCAGCCCCAACCTGACTGCAATATTGCGCCGGCAAACTGTGAACACTGTTTGCCACGTAGACTTTACCCCCTCTATTCATCCCACCAAAAATATTTCAGATAAAAACGTGTTGGGGACCGCCGCTCTGCTAGAAGCCTGTGCAAACAGCAACGTTTCTAAAGTGGTGATAAAAAGCAGTACCACCGTGTACGGAGCCGCCCCCACAAATCCCGCCTTTTTGTCAGAAGATCATCCCTTGCAAAGCCGCGCCCACTACGGCACAGCCCGCGATTTACTCCAAATCGAAGCGTTGTGCAAAAATCATCAGGCACAGTTTGCGCGTCCCAAACTCACCATCCTGCGCTTTGCTCACATCATCGGACCAACTGCGAATACGCCACTGGGACGCCTGTTGGATATGCGGTATCCTCCCACGTTGCTGGGCTTCAATCCACTCATTCAATTTATTCATGAAGATGATGTTGCTGGCGCGCTGATTCACGCTATAATAACCGATGTCACCGGCACATTCAATGTTGCCCTCAACACCCCGATGCCGCTGACGCAAATTATCGGCGCGGTGGGGAAAATTCACGTGCCGGTGCCTCACCCTTTGGCCTATGTGGGCGCAACATTCTTGCAAAGAAACCGTCCCCAGCTTACCGATCAATTTCCAATTGAACCAGACTACTTGCGCTACCGACTGGTGAGCGACGTGACCAAAATGCAAACTGCGTTAAATTTTGAACCCGAATATTCGGCAGCAGAAACGCTACGCGCATTTGTGGAACAAACCTACTATCGCCGCCTTTCACCCGCAGACGCCCGCCGCATAAAAGAAATTAAACGGTTGCAACAAATGGCTCGTGAATAACAACCGCTGGAAGTCTATTCGTGTTTCAAAGTTCGGGTTACTTGCAATCCCAGGCAATCCGAAACACTACTTTTGAGGGAGCCTCTTCCAAATGAGCGCACAAAATGCCCGCCTCCATTGCGCAGCCCTGACGCAAAAGGGCACACCCTGCAAAAATTACACCCTCCCAAACTCAAAATTTTGCCGCTTGCACCAGCCGAAAATAGCCCCTACGCAAAACAATACCGCTTCCTCATACGCTACGCAGCGCAAGCAACTCATCGCAGAATTGGAAGCACTGGTAGATCGCATGCAGACGGTTACGTCCAAACGTCCGCAGCCAATCGGCCCGGTTGCACAAGAAACAACAAGCGCATTGGGGAAAACGCTACGAGTGCTGGCCCCGCGTCGAAAACCTCGCCTCCTAACGCGCCTGCAAGAAACTGTGGGAGAAGATTTTTTCGATATTGATACCTGGAAAGGCGTCTGGTACATGCTCAACTACACCGCAGAATACCAGCGTGATTTCCTTAAACGACGCATCACCGGCGATTATGAAACTGATGAATGGGGGATGGACTGGGAATTTACACAGAACATTCGGCCCTTTTTCGATTTCTTGTACAAAATGTACTGGCACGTAGAGACATCTGGCCTGGAAAACATTCCCGAAGATGGACGCGCCCTGCTGGTGGGTGCCTCCTCCGGGCAAAATCCGTGGAACAGCGCGATGGTGGCCACAGCAGTAGCCACCGAACACCCCGCTCAACGCCAGGTGCGCACACTGTACAACACAGCTTACGCGCGGTTGCCTTTTTACGCAGCCACATTCGAGAAAATGGGCTACGCATTGGCTACCGTAGAAAACGGGATACGCTTGTTAGAGCAAGACGAATTGGTGGCCGTATACCCCTCCGCGGCTGCAGAGGCCAGATCGCCCACAACTATCAATCGACTGGACACCGTGAGAATTGCCTTAAGTACCGGCGCGCCCATGATCCCCGCCTCTATTATTGGGGTTGAGGGGTCGGCGCTGGTAACGAAGTTCAGCGCAGAGACTGCACCTATGGCAGGGGTGGCAGCCCTGTTGACAGAAGCAATGAATTTCTTCCCCATCCCCGCCCAATTTTCCATTGCATTTGGCCGCCCAATTTCTGTAGACACCTATCCCCCAGACACAACAGAAAACTTAAAAATGATGCTGGAATTAGCCAACCAGGTACGTGATGCCGTTGATGCATTGCAGCGCGTCCAGTTGGCGCAACGCATTGCACAAACAGAATGAGCACTTTACCTATGCCTTTTTACGCTTCCGCAGACCAATTACACCATTCGTTTCAACTTCTTTTCAGGCGCATCCAGGAGCAAAACCCGAATGCCACCAAAGCTATTCAAAAATCGCGGTTGATTATCCGCCTGGATTGCACAGCCCCCCGTACAACCATCACCCTCAATGGCCGGAAAAAGCCGGTTGAGGCAATATACGGCCCCACAACGCTTCGTCCAGACTTAAGCGTAGAAATGAAAGCAGATATTTTGCACCAAATATTCATGGGAGATTTGTCGCTGAAAAAAGCTGTGGCCGCCAAACACCTGCGCGTAAAAGGCCCCGTGTGGAAATTATTCGTCCTGGCCGATATTTTTGACCAGGGTCGGCAATTGTATCCCACAGTTTCAAAATAATGTAGTGACAGAGCACTGCTCTGTCACTACTTAACCATCACCAATTTCTAATTAACCAATCTCTGCACGCTCTCGTTTTTCCAGCGCGATTTCCAACTCTGCCAGGGTACGCTTTAGTTTATCTACCACTCCCGCATCTTCGCTGGTGCGGCGCTCCAGCACATGTCTGATGACAGTTTGGTCATACGCCGATTGCTGAATTTCCTTTAATTCAGACATCGCCAGCGTGCGGTTGATTGGAATATTGTGCCGGCTCAAAACAGTGCGGTAATACTGATGGTTTTCCGCCAGGCCCAATGTTACCGCTTCAAAGCCGTGTTCCGCAATGGTGTGTCGCGCAGAATAGCGCATTACATTGTAAAAGAACATTTGATAATCATCCGGTCGCGGTTCGATGAGAATGATGTCCACTTCTGGATATGCGCGACGCAGTTGTTTAATGTGGTAGTGCAAGCCTGCCTGAATGGTAATTCGCGACACCTGCGAGGCGATTGCCTGCATCCCTTTGTCGCTCAAATAGCCGCCATCGGGACCCAAAAACGGGATAGCAGCGTGTCCACTGTTATCAAACGGAACCAACGGGTTAATGCAAATGACCAGATTCGCGCCCTGCTCAATTGCTACATCCAGGCTAGCTGTGCCGCGCAAGCCGCCATCCACGTATTCTTTGTCACCGATGCGCACCGGCTTGTAAACCAGCGGCAGGGCGGCAGACGCCGCAACTGCCAGCGAAATGGGCACGTCACAGTCGTTCGCTTCACCAAACACCCTGCGTTCTCCTGTGTCTAAATCGGTGGCAATGATAAGCACCCGCCGGGCAAGATCATGAAAACAATTGCTAACCCCTGCCAGCTCAAACACCCGACGCACATACTTTTCCAACGCCAGCCCATCGTACAACGCTGAGGGCAACCCTTCTGACAGCGCCCACAACACATCAAAAGCAGTCATATCGTCTGCATGTCGAAGGTAGTGCGACCACGCGCCCCACATTACGCGGGGCCATTGCAAGGTCCGCCGCGAAAATTCCCCCAAATTAAAACGAAATAGATGACCAGGGCCAATTGGCTCTATTGTTTTTTCCGTTCCATTCACAATGCGCATGAGTTGTTTAGTGGTAATGCCGTTCGCCAAACACGCCGCCACCAGCGACCCGGCGCTAGTGCCCACATACAGGTCAAAATCATTCACCGTGCGATCAACCAGTAGATCATCAATAGCCCGCAATGCACCGATTTCATACACTGCGCCTGTTAGTCCACCACCCGCCAGTACTAATGCCGTTTTCGATCTGATTCCGCTGTGGTCCATAACTTACCCTCAATTGAAGTATGGTGTGCAATAAGGTATGATAGTGTTGCGTACAATTACAGAACACGTTTCACATCAAAAGAGGCACACCTATGGAAAAACCATCTTCCGCCACAAATATGGAACGCCCATCATTACCCGACGATACACACCATTCTACCTTATCGCCATCGCGTCCCAAGATAGGGCTGGCGTTAAGCGGCGCTGTGATGCGTGGAGCCGTACACATTGGCGTACTGGCCGCGTTGGAACGCGCCGCTATTCCCATCGACTACGTTGCCGGCGTCAGTGCCGGCGCGTTGGTAGGAGTCCTCTATTGCGCCGGTATGTCCATCGCGCGCATTGAAGCCATTGCCGCCACCCTTCGCTGGCGCAATATTGCCAGCCTTACCTGGCCCAGCCAGGGCTTTTTCTCATTCACCAAAATGGAAGCCTGGCTGATAAATCAGCTTGGCGATTTGCATTTTGCCGATTTACAACGTCCCTTTGCCGTGGTAGCTACAGATTTAGGCAAAGGCGAACCGGTAGTTTTCACAGAAGGTCGTCTTGCACCGATAATTCGTGCCAGTTCTTCCGTGCCCGGCATTGTAACCCCCGCGAAGCTAGAGGGGCGATTTTTGGGTGACGGTGGTGTATCAAACAACTTACCGGTATCGGCGGCGCGGGCGTTGGGTGCAGATTATGTGATTGGCGTTGATTTGTTCGTGCCAACTATTCGGCGCAAATGGGGGCCGTTTGGCTTTGGCTTTGCGGCCATTGAAACATTAGTCAGACGCTCCGGCGGCGGCATAGACAGCGCCGATTGCTTGATTTCTCCACCGGCGCTGGCAGGCGCAAGTTACACCCGCATGAAACAAACCCCCGCTCTGATTGAAATTGGCAAGGCCGCCACAGAAGAAAAGCTGCACCAGCTTCAGGCTGTACTCGAAGCGGGCTGACAGACCGGACAGAAAAACGTTGACCTTCCCCCCAGAATAATCCGGCTGATGGGAGTGCCACAGCGGAAACAGGGTTCGCCCGCCCGGCCATAAACTTGAAAGTGATTTTGAAATTTCCCGCCCCGATATACAGCGTCAAAACTGGCGCCCTTTAACAAGATACCACCCCTGAGCGTGCGTCGAATAGCAAAATACAATCGCGTCAATTCCTTTGCCGACAGTGTATTTGCCGGGCGACGCGGGTCAAGGCCGGCCAAGAAACAGCTTTCGGCAGCGTAGATGTTGCCCAATCCGGCAATGAAAGCCTGGTCCATCAATAGCGGTTTCAGGCGTCCTCGCCGATGATTGAATAATACTCGAAATTGGTCTACTGTAAAATCTGCGGATAAGGGTTCGGGGCCAAGTTTAGCGGTTACATCAGCCGGATTGTGGGCAAAATGCACGCGTCCAAATTTGCGCGGATCTTTAAATCGCAATTGGTGCGCGTTGTCAAGCTCAAACACAGTGCGAACATGTGGGTGCAGGGGGGCTTCGACAGGCGCTACCTGCAAATCCCCGCTCATCCTCAAATGAAGAAACAACGCCTCACCCGTAGACAAAGAAATTTGCAAATATTTGCCCCGTCGCTTCAGCGCTTCAATACGCTGACCGACAAGATTCGTTTTCAGGGCGTCCACGGTGATGTTGATGGAATTAGGCCACAATGCAATTACATCGATAAACGTGCGTCCCACCAACGGTCCCTGCAATCCGCGAACAATGGTTTCAACTTCCGGCAATTCTGGCATCTGATGACAATGAAAAATGAAAGAAGTAGCTCAATTTAAGTTTATTTCGCCGCCCCAGGGCAATGGCTGAGTCCTGGGCCTTCCCCGCGCAACCAACATTTGTTGCAAATGCATAATTTCTCGCTTAAGAATAGCTGTTTCCTGTTGCAGTCGTTCAAACACATCGTCAAACCCCAACAGTTTTTGTTTTTCGGCCAGGCTAATGTCCAACACACTGGCAATTTGAAAAGAAAACGACTCTGATCCCCCGGAAAAACGATACACAATAGAAGAGACATTGTGCGCACTAATTGACAATTTCAACTCAATATAGGTTTTAAATAATTGATTTATCGTCTCAATTTCACGCTCGCATTGTTGTGGATTACGAATAATATCGTACAGTTTGCGCACACGCCCCATTAAATACTCAAACGAAGAAACATAATAGTCTAAAATTTCAAACCGTTTGGTTCCGACGACCCATATATTCATCTGGTCTTCGTTTAAATGTTGTACCTGGGCAATTTGGGCAATAGTTCCTACCGAGTTGGGGATTGCGGGTTCTTCTTCCGGCTGTCCGTGCGCAATCAAAACCACACCAAAACATTGAGCATTGGTGTTACCCAAACATTGATGCACCATTGTCCTGTAACATGGCTCAAAAACGTGCACCGGCAACAACATTCCCGGATACAAAACCACATTCAAAGGGAACAACGGCAGCAAGAAATCATCACCGTGTTCCATAATCGCCTCCTTGCCGTTCAGCATAGAAATATTTGTCAGCGAACATATGTAATTATACCTATTTTCGCATCAAAAACTAAATGGATAACGATGCCCTTTCAACTCCTTGTTGGATTTTCATGATTACGAACAAAGCAATATACTATTCTGAGTAATTTTCCTGAACAGGCCGCAGTTTGGTTGACAGTTGTCTATTTTTACCAAGCACGAAGGTCGAAGGGGTAATGGCGACAGATTTCGTCTTGCTTCTACCATCCTCTGTTTGAATCTGTCAGCCGCCCCGAACTGGCTTTTCAGGCAAACGAGGGAAGGTCTATGATTGGTACCACGATCAACATTGTAGCAATATTAATCGGCGGGACAATTGGCGTGATTGTAGGCAATCGGCTATCTAACAAAATGAGAGAAACGGTTATGCATGGCCTGGGGCTGGTAACAATGGTGCTGGGGATAGATATGGCATTGCAAAGCAAAAACATGCTCGTTGTGATGGGGAGCGTTCTACTGGGGGGGCTTTTGGGTGAATGGTGGCGACTTGAAGATGGGCTGGAAGCTCTGGGACGCCGATTGGAAAATAGATTTCAGCCCAGCGGAAACGGCAACAAGGGGAAATCTATAACGCGCGCATTTGTAACATCGAGCCTGATTTTTTGTGTGGGGCCATTGGCCGTGGTGGGGTCAATTCTTGATGGGCTAATGGGGAATTACCAACCGTTGGCCTTAAAAAGTATGCTCGATGGATTTGCGTCGCTGGCCTTTGGGGCATCGTTGGGGCCGGGGGTATTATTTGCCGCCGGGTCGGTGCTGGTGTATCAGGGAAGCTTGAGTTTAATTGCGCACTTGTTCGGGACAAGTCTGGCTCATATCACCGCTCAAACTCCCGCAGTTGTTGAATTAAGCGCCACCGGCGGTGTATTAATTATGGCCATCGGCTTCATTTTGCTAGAAGTAAAACGCATTCGCGTGGGCAATTTTTTGCCGGCCATTTTCATTGCACCCTTGATTGTCGTTTTGCTGCAATGGCTGGGGATTGGCATTTAAATTGAACCCCCGCGTCGCACCTGTACCCGCCGCTCACCGTGACCCAGGACTGCGGTACCAAAAAATTTCCAAAAACTCTTGACAAACAAATTTTTCCTGCTATAATTGACATAGTATCATAGGTAAAAGGTACTGTAACCAAAAGTACTACATGGTATCGTATTCAGGAGCCAACTCATGGACTTATTCAGCAGACTTTTAAACAAAGCCCCGCGTAACAGTGGCGTTGTTGCCAGAAAACGGCTGCACGCAGTAGTGAGCCAGGATCGGATTGAGGCTCCTTCAAAAATGGGGCGGCGCTTTCGCCGGAATTTGGCCAGAACCTTGCCCAGTGTAACAAGCCCATCTTTGCTGGGCACGCAAAGTTCAATGCGTTAGTCGCTTCAGTACCAACGGATCATTAGCATATTAACCGCATCGTTTGTCTTGATGTTCTGTTTCATCCCACCTCCGCGAACACCCCGGCATTATGTCGGGGTGTTTGTATTTCTTTGATTCTGCTCGCAACGGGGTGTTGTTAATATCCTACGCTTCCAAAGGCATATCCAGTACCTTGCCGGGGTTTAAGATGCCATTGGGGTCTAGCAGTGTTTTTAATTGACGCATAAGTCTCAGGGCAGGCTTGCCGTGTTCTTTCTCCATATATTTTTGTTTGCCCAACCCCACGCCGTGTTCACCAGTTGATGTGCCCTCCAGTTTGAGCGCCATGTTCACCAGTTTCTCGTTCAATTGCAACGCTTTTTGTCGCGCTGCCTCATCGTTAGGGGGATAGAATGCCAACACGTGCAGATTGCCGTCGCCGGCATGCCCTAACACACTGCCATCCAGTTGCAGATCTGCCAGCATCGCTTCGGCAGCGGTGGCCAGTTTGGGATAGTTGGAAATGGGCACAGATGCGTCTGCCACAAAATAAGTTTGTCCAGGGAAATAGCGCAAATGCACCTCAAAAATACGATGTCGGGCCGCCCATAATTGCGCCCGCGCCTCTCTGCCGATGCCGGCCTGGTAGGTTTGGGCATTGTTTTCACGGCAAATTTCCTCTGCCATAGCGATGGTTTGTTGCAAGCTGGCTTCGTTTGCACCATTGAACTCCATAAACAGGTGTGGCATTGCGGGGAAATTCATGCCATCTTCCGTGTTGATAACCTTCATCGCTGTTGCGTCAAGCAGCTCCAGCGCGGTAGGTTCCAACCCGGAGCCAATCAAATCGAACACGGCAGCGGCGGCATTTTGCACCGCGGGGAAGGCGGCCGTAGCGGCACTAAAATGTTCCGGCAGCGGCGCGAGTTTCAGCGTGGCTGCGGTAATGATCCCCAATGTCCCCTCTGACCCCACAAAAAGATGGGTCAAATCGTAGCCCGCCGACTGTTTGACGGAGCGCGAGCCGGTGCGGATAACCTCCCCGTTGGCCAACACTACTTCCAGCGCCAACACATTTTCGCGCGTGGAGCCGTATTTCACCGTGCGGATGCCTGCCGCATTGTTGGCCAACATACCGCCGATACTGGCATTCGCGCCAGGGTCGGGGGCAAAGAACAGCCCATATCGCGCCAGAACTTTGTTCATATCTTTGTACAGTACGCCAGGCTGAACCGTGACTTGAAAATCAGATTCGTGGATTTCCAAAATTTTGTTCATCTCCCGAAAATCGAGGACAATGCCCCCGTGCACGGGAATGGGATTCCCTTCGATGCTGGTTCCCGCCCCCCAGGCTGTAACCGGAACACGGTGTTGATTGGCTAGCCGTAAAATGGCACTCACCTCTTCTACTTTTTGAGGCCACACGACCACATCTGGCAGATGGGCCGGGTGCGCTGATTGATCGCGGGCGTGCTGGGCACGTTCAGCTTCGGCAACCGAAATGCGCTCGATTGAAACAATCGCGGTCAAAGATTCAATCATTGTCTGGGAAAGATTTGTGTTTGCTAACATGGTGTGCTCCATACTATTTTTAAGAGATTGTCCTGATTATACAATAATTCCCAGAAAAAGGGTATACAAAGGCTGCTCCCGGTGGTCGATTACCTGACCAGGCATAGACTACTTTGGGGACGGAAAGTATCAGCATAGCTAACCAAAAGCCACTCAATCCCAACATTACTGCCAAAAACATATCTGCCCGCTTCATTTTCAATCATCTCCCCAAAGTTCTACACAAAATTGATGCTTTATTCTTTTTTAAATGCCTCTTTGTAACGATACAGGGTGCTGGCTTTTTTAGAAGCTTTATATCCATTCGCCGCTTGTGTCATTGCGAGCGCAACGAAAGCCTGTTCTGAGCTTGCCGAAGGGCAATCACCGTCCTCACAAACAGGAGATTGCTGCGGCGCAAAAAACGCGCCTCGCAATGACAACCTGAATCGTTACCTTCTTTTTAAAAATTCAGGGCAATTGCTCAACCTTGACGGGTCTCTTTACCCCAGATTATCGAGAAGCTATTTTTGCTATAAATTGCAGCGTAAGTGCAGCGACGTCCTCCAATTCCTCATCAAGAATAACAATGTGCGTTGAGTTTTCCATCATATAAAATTCTATTATGGTAGACTCCACTGCTGCGCAAATAGTTTTTCCGCTCGTTTGGTTGATAGTCGTATCGAACCTGGCCTGCACAACTAGCAACGGTTGGTGAACATTCGGCAGTTGCGCGCGCACAGCCTTTTGGAACTGAAATAGTTGAATCACGCCTCGCAGCGGGTTGACCGGATACCCTTGCCAGCGTTCGTCCCCCACAGAATGGCGATTATTGCTCCCTTTTGACACAGAAATCCCTACAAACGGAGCTGCCATGTAAATTTTCAACACATCAATTGGACTCAGGGCCAGCTTCAGCGCAGGTGTGTACGCCAATATCCCTGCCACCTCTGGATGCTGAGCGGCCAAATATAGGGCCGTCAGCGCTCCCATTGATTCGCCACCGACAAACACACGGTCACAACGGGCGGCCAACTGCCGATATGTAGTTTCGGCAGCATCAATCCACGCTTCCCAATGGATTTGATTGAGATCGTCGGGGATAGTGCCGTGCCCAGGCAGCAGCGGCCCACCGACCGTGTAACCAGCATTGTGCAAGATGCGCGCCAACGGACGAACTTCGGCGGCGGTAGCGGTGAAGCCGTGAACCAGTAACACGCCCACCGGCCCACCAGCCCAGAAGAACGGACCGCCTTCCAGGTGAGCATTGCGGAGCATTGTATTTTGCATCGGGTCTCCCCGAGATTCCCTTGTTTTTCAGCTACGGGTAGTGTTGCTTCCGTTAAACCGCACTAGCCAGAAAGTTTGGACACACCCAATATTAACCCGCCCACAACTATGTACCCAACACCCACAAACACCAAAAAAAACTTAAATGCTGCAAACCAAAATGCAAGTTGCGGCAGCGCAGTGATGGCCTCTTGATGCCACAGCATGGCCAACAGCGCAATATTTTCCAGGCTATCGAAAATTGCGGCAAGCCACTGCCCATATACCAGTAACATCCCTATTATAAACCAAATACTGTGTGCGCTAAAAGTAGACGCAACCAAATAGCAAAAATAGGCGAACGTGGTTGAATAAATTACCAGAAACAGAAAATCAACGTACAGGCTTTGTTTGGCAGTTTTTGTGGCCTCGTTTTTTTCCCATGTAGTTAAAATTTCATTGGCGCGTGCTTCGCTACCGGCAAATTCGTAAAGAAGCATTCCTCCCACACCCGATCTATTTGACGCGACGGCGTTATCGGATGCAACCAGTTTCTCACCCAGCACCTTCATATACTGTGCGGTCAAAGCCAGTGCTGCAACCAACACCACAGCAAAGCCAACTTTCAACCAGAGCGTTTGTTCAACAAACTCAAAAGGGTGCGACATAATGTTCTCCCTCCCTCTCTCCAACCCATTTCACCATTCAGTAAAATTGCAAGGTGGGTTACGCCTATTTCTCCGCCTCGCCAAAACCAACGCCGGTTACTTGCTGCAAATCGGGAATGATGTGCGCAGCAACACAGTTCACCATGCGGTCAAAGGTTGAAGGCTGTGCGGCGGCAGAAGTATCATCTGATTGCGGTTGACTGCCTGACGTAGTGAAGTTCGCCAATGCATCGAATCTGTCCAAAATCTGTTGCAGTGTAATTGTTGGCTCGGTGCGCTCAAGGGCCTTCTCAAACACATCGATCATAATGCTTGCTTTTTCTAACGTCTGGAAGAATTTTGCAACCTCTTTTCGTAATGCGTCTCGCAACAAACGAGAGGGCCCCGGTCTATCAGTAGACATTCCTCGAAATGCTTCTTGCTCATCCCAAAAATCAAAGTCGCCAGCCACCCCCATAAACGCACGGTACAAGTCTCTTACCTTTTCAGTCTTCACGCGCGGGTGTTTGATAAAATTTCTGAGTTCAGTGTAGGTTTGCGGCGAAATTGACGCCATTTTTTCAATGTGCGTAGCTTTGATTTCCTCGTAATAATCTTTTAAAGCGAACAAGGTGTGTTCCACCGTCAGTTCTCCCAATCGACGGTACGCTTCAAATTGTGCCTCATCGTAAAATTGGTCGGCTGTGGTTTGCTGGGGGTAATGGTCGTCCTGGTGATTTAGCCAATAGGCAATAATATCGGCGTCTTCGTCGCTGGTGACGGCCGGTTTAAGATAAATAAGCCACCCTGTTGTGCCGTCCGGGTAGATAATTTCCCCCACGGCGCTATGCTGAGCGCTAAAACCGGTGTCGGCGTTGGGGCGCAATAGGTCAAGGTTAATGTTGATAGTGATGTTGTTTTCAATATAGGCATGTCGAATTATGCGCGCCACTTCGTTGCAGGTGTAATTGGGGTCTGCACCAGCATCCCCCACAATGATGAGCCTGCATTTTCGCTGAAGCAAGGGGTACAAACCCAGGTTGTCTAAATGCCCCCCATCCGATAGATTCACCAGTTTCTTGTTGTTGTCTGCCCGCCCAAACATTTCGTACAGCAAATATGCGGGCCAGAATGTAGCTGCTTCATTGGTAAAAGTGGTGTCGCTGCTACGCTTTATCAACTTTTTCCACAACCCAGGCGCTGTAACATTTTCTGCGGAGTATTTGCTGGGATTATCCATCCAATACCCCAGTCGCAAATTCAGAATAGTCATCATAAAAGCCTGACCGAAAAATGTTAAATGCCCCAACGTAGAACTCACCGCCGCGCCAGAAATAGCCATCGCCCGCGCCAGTTTGGTGAATCCTCCGCGATAAAGCGTTGTTCTAACGTAACCGGTGCTATCGGCGCCACAAAACAACCTGGAGAAGATAAAATGCTCAGCTTTGCGGTCTTTGTAGGTTAAGATTTTGCTCCCCGGCAGATTCAAGGTGGCGCTAATTAAATGGTACGGGGCCGAACAGGCTTCGGGATTGATGTCTTGAAGTTTTAGCGCATTTTGGTCGCGCACCGTCTTTACTTGCCCTTGCCTGGACAAGATTTCTGTCTTCAAAAAAGCATCCGCTAGCCGGTCACGGTAAAAATAATGCAGTGAAATACGGTTTAAGTTGACATAGGCTCCTAACAGCAAAAACGTAACCAGCGCCAATATTCCTATTGCCAGCACGGCAAGTAATTTCAGCCAGTACCCCGTACCCCACAGAAAAATTCCTCCCTGGAAGAACCACAGCATTCCCAACAGCAGAGAAAAAATCAGCAACACCAGTATTGCTTGCAGCCACCACGAGCCAAGTTGTCGTCTGCGAATTATGAATCGCCAAAAAACTGCGGCCACGCCAACCAAAAGTGCTGCCACAAATGCACTGCCACTGGCGTAAGCATAAATCTTCGCCTCGGCAATGGCCGTGGTTGGTATTCGATTGAATAACGTGCCGAAGAATGCAATGAGCGCAGCAAGCAAGATGACCACCAGCACATTCAGCAACACTTTTTGCAAGCCTGGCAACGAACCGGAAAGTTTCTTGAACAATCCATTGTTTACACCGCCACCTTTGACCAAAATAGACGATGACAAGAATGACACAAGTGCAGCTATTGCCCAGAGCACCAGGTTTCCCTCCCCGCTGCCGGTAATATCAGCTGCGTTGCCGATGCCGATGTAATACGGCAAAGCCAACACAGCAAACACAATTGTAAACAGAAGCACGTAGGTGTTCAACCCCTGCCAGGCCGCAATAATGGTGCGGAAACGTTGGGTCCAATATTTGTTTCTAAAAAAGATTGGATACGCCAGTGTTGTGGTAAGCCAGTTACCCACCATAAAAGCAGTGGGTACCCACAACCAGTAGAGGCGTGTTGTACGGGCAGCGTCGGGGCGGAGCTTCAGGCCCGCAGCCAAAATAACCAGGGCAAACAAGCCGATCATCACCACATACTGCCACAGCATTTTCTTGTCTATTACTTCCTGGCTTGATAGGCCCGGCCTGGTACCGGGTAAGTTGGTTTCGTTTTTAGTGTACTTGTAGAGTTGACGCGCGCTAATAATGGCCACAATGGCCCCCACAAAAGCAAATACCAGATATTCCGATGGGATCTTGAATGGTGGTTTCCAACTTTCGCTTTGCTCTGCCAATTCTGGTAGCGACACCTCAGAAAACAAAATTGCCGGCAACCAGTCCACCAGCACCGGGAGTTTGTTGGTTTGTGTTAGCGCCGCTCGCGCCGTTGTCAGCAATAGTTCGTTAGCTGTGTCTGTTTTTTTGGGGCGCTGGTACACTACAAATCGTTGCTCGGCGAACCCTGGTCCCCCCGTTTGTTCAGCGGCAGCCAGTGGCACAGTCGGCGCTGCGGTGGCATTCAGGCTTCTGGAGGTAAGGAACCCTGCAAGGACATAATGTGCAGCAGCAGTCACCAAAATCAGAAGCAGAAATATCCATACCATATGGCTGACACCGGTTAAAACCGTGCCAATAGCGCGCAACATATCCCGCGATGCCCATCCCCGCCGGGGGATGACAAAATTTCCTTTAAGCCGCATGTGGTATAGTTGGTGGTTCCGTTTGGGATAATCTGCCGCTGGAACAGCATCAACAGGGTGAGGATTGGCGGCAGCTTGTCGCTTATTTTGGGTTGTATTTGCAGGTTCAGCGTTATTTTTTGTCGGTTGGAAAACATCCAAATGCGGATTAAACGGAAATTTATTAAACTGCGTCTTGAATTTGAAAGCCGGACTTTGCCCCCCGGTCTTTTGCTGCGTCTCCGTTTGCGCATCAGGCGTTTTCACCCAGCCTTCAATAAATCTATCTGCGGCCTGGCCCGGCGGCCAACAGCGTATTCTGTACCACATTTCTACCACATCCACCTGCGTTCCCGCTGCCACCAATGTAATAATATTTGACTGCGTCGTTGGAGCGTCCCACACATATAAGTCACAGCACACGCCGGTTTCTGTCGAATTAATTTGATCAGGATACGCATTAATCCATCCCTCAATTCCCTGCCCATTATGTGTAATACGGATCAGCCACCATTCTTTACCAACAATTTCAACTTCCTGGTTCGGTTTCGAGGGTGACAAAATAGTGAATGTTTCGTTTTGGCACGGGTCGCTGTAAAATTTTGTGTTACCTGGAAGCGTCAAAATGCGGGTAGAGAGCAAGGAAGTCATACAACTGCCAAAATAGCCACCGCCAGAAACCGTCGTCATATAATCCACCCACGGCAAAAACCCATATTTTGCCAATGCCTGCACCACACCCAAGTTAAACATCGCCGAGCGCATACCGCCACCAGACAACGCCAGTCCGACGGTATTTTCACTCCCGAGATCTGTTTCTGGGGGTGCAAAAGGTTTCAAAGCGTAGTAGCGTCTTTGTTTTATGTATTCGCGTTCTTGTTCAATAACCGTTTTGAGAGACACTGGGTGACAAAAAATATCACTCATTTCATTTTCTCCTTGAACAACGAGCACACTATTCTATTTGATGCGCAAATTGGGGTTTGATCAACATCAGTTTTCTGCCACCACAAAAAGTCAACGTGTTGTAGTGGCTGGTAGCGGTGGTCAATTGCTATAATTTTACTTTAATGGGTTTTAGGCAGAAATGTTATCCATTGAGGAACGTCCAACTATGGTGACAAAGGGGGAAAATTGTTGCCGGACTGTAAAACAAGCAAGCCCCACTCAGGCAACCACCGACAAGATGAACTGAGGCGAATTTCATTGTAATTATGTAGCATAAATACCATAGCACAGTACGAGTGAGTTGTCAATCAACTGCGAGGGTCTATTCCAGTTTGGGGGCAAGTTTTGGATTTTACGAATGCCGTTGTCATTGCGAGGCGCGTTTTCTTGCGCCGAAGCAATCTCTG
This sequence comes from uncultured Anaerolineaceae bacterium, assembly GCA_964413895.1. Lineage (GTDB taxonomy): Bacteria > Chloroflexota > Anaerolineae > 4572-78 > 4572-78 > JANTHQ01. The sequence continues at coordinate 3,958 of CAYPUV010000031.1, read as the reverse complement.
GTGGCAAAAATGGCGATTGCACCCGCACGGGCATCTTCGAGTTCGCTGGCGCTCGCAATGACACCCGCGCAAGTGTTATCCTGACGGTGATGGGTTAAGTCGTTGCAATGCCTGCTAATCCAGCTTGCCAGTCGGCGACAAATTCCTCCAGCGATTCAATCATCTCTGCGGTGTGGGTTTTGCGGTTGATGGTGCAATGCACCAGCAGATAGTAATTCCCCGCCGCTGATTTTTCAGAGGTGATTGTCCAGGCAAGTGCATTGGGGCATGCGGGGAAGGTGAAGCGGATACCCCGTCTGATTTTTTCTCGATGGACGATGAATTTCCCCCACACACTGTACACTTCGCCGGTGTCTTCATTCGCCGCTAGCACTTCGGAAATAGACGCGCAAAACTCAGGTAGATTGGCAATGGTCAGCAGTTCGTAAATTTTGTTGGGGTGCAGTGAAACGTTGGCGTGGCTGTAAAATTCCATAAGTTTTCCTCTTTCCTTCCACCAGGATAATTAGCAATACTCCCCCATTATCAACGAAAAAGAGCAATTGTCAATGAGTCACAGGTGGGGCAAAAAATAATTTGACTCCCCTCTGAAACTATTATATACTGTTTTGTAAGTTAAATTAACTAACAAAATTTCCGCAGAGGTGATGATGCCCGCTTCCCGCCAAAAGGCGACCCGCCAGCAAATTAAAAGCCACAACAAGCGTTTGATTCTCAAAACCATTTACGAACGCGGCAAAATCAGTCGCGCCGAAATTGCCCGCGTGACTCGCCTGACCCGCCCCACCGTGTCGAGCATCGTCGCCGAGTTGATGAATGAAACCCTGGTGGCAGAAGTGGGGCAAACCTCATCCAGCGGCGGTAAACCCGCCACCCTCCTCAGCGTTGTCAACGATTCCCTCCACCTGATCGGCATCGACCTGGCAGACAGTGAATTTCGGGGGTGTCTCATCAACCTGCGCGGCGAAATCTGCCATCGCATCGCCTTACCCGTCGATAACCACAATGGCGAAGGAGCGCTGGCGCTGGTCTACAAGCTGATTGACCAGTTGCTGGCAGTGGCACGCAGCCCGTTGCTGGGGATCGGCATCGGTTCGCCAGGGTTGATGGACGCCGCCAACGGCATCGTCCGCCGCGCCGTCAACCTCGATTGGCACGATCTCCCCCTGCGGCAACGCCTCACCGAGCGATACGATTTGCCGGTGTACATCGCCAACGATGGGCAGGCGGCGGCGCTGGCAGAATACACCTTTGGCAAAAAGAAAAATATTTCCAATTTACTGGTGATTAAAATTGGATTGGGTGTGGGTGCGGGCATCATCATCAACGGACAGCTTTTTCACGGTGATGGATTCGGCGCGGGAGAAATAGGGCATGTCCGCATGGTCAACAATGGTGATTTGTGCCGTTGCGGCAATAAAGGCTGTCTGGAAACCCTCATCAGCAGCCGCACCCTGTTGGCGCAAGCGCGGCACATCGCCCAAACTGACCCCACCTCTGCGCTGGCAGCTTTCGCCGATACCCCCAACAGTCTCACCTTCGAGGAAATTGTGCACGCTTCTGCCACCGATGACCCCGCCCTCAACCGGGCACTCGCCCGGATGGGGCACTACCTGGGGCAGGCGCTCGCGGCGATGGTTGCCACTCTCAATATCCGTCATATTGTCATTAGCGGGATGATGGCACAATTTGGCACGGTTTTTCTGGCTCCCATTCAAAAATCAATGGTGGCACACGCCCCGCCATTTCTGGTTGACGACACGGTGCTGGCGCTCAGTGAGTTGGGGCAGGATATGGTGGTGCTGGGCGCATCGGCGCTGGTACTGGCAAACGAATTGGGCATCGTGTAATTTTGCGGAGAATTTTAATGAATCCTCTCTTCACTCAAACACAACCAAAGTGTATTCCCCCACTGGATATTGATTTTCAACCCGCGTCGCTGGCAAATCGAAATTACCGCCGCGCGGTGGCGCAATCAGGCACGGGCGTGCCGTTGGTCATCGGACTGGAGCGGACAAAGGGCGAAATCTCTCGCTTTGAAACCGCCGTTTTCCCGGCAGACCATCCCCGCGCCACAGAAAACCTCTTTTACGCCGAGCGCTTGCTGAAATTTTTGCTGTGGCAGCGTGGCGCATGGAAGGTGTATATTGGTGGATCCCAAACCATCGGGGCGCATATTGCCCGCCTGTACGCGGCAAACGGGCAGCGCGCGTTTGATGCCGAATTTATGGGCAAGCAAGTTTATCAGCAACCGTTCACCGTCATTCCCTGCTCTCCGGATGCTGTGCCCGCCGCAAACGAAAACACACAATCACTGGGTCGCCATCTGAACGGCTGTCGCATTGGGTTCGATTTGGGCGCGTCCGATCTGAAAATTTCGGCGGTGGTGGATGGCAAAGCTATTTACAGCGATGAAATTGTGTGGGAGCCAACCCAACAGACCGACCCGCAGTACCATTATTCACACATTATAGCGGCGCTCAAACGCGCGATGGGCAAACTTCCGCGCCTCGATGCCATTGGCGGCAGTTCCGCCGGGGTGTATGTCAACAACCGTCCGATGGTCGCCTCGCTTTTTCGGGGTATTCCCGCTGACCGTTTTGACGAAATTCGCACCATGTTTCGGCGCATCCGTGATGAATTGGGCGTGCCACTGGAAGTGGTGAACGATGGCGAAGTGACCGCGTTGGCGGGGTCAATGTCGCTGGAAGATGACAGTATTTTGGGCATTGCGATGGGGTCGAGCCTGGCGGCGGGGTACGTGAACGACGAAGGGAACATCACCGGCTGGTTGAACGAACTCGCCTTCGCGCCCGTCGATTACAATCTTACCGCGCCCGTCGATGAGTGGTCGGGCAACCGCGGGGTGGGGGCGCGATACTTTTCTCAACAGGCAGTCTTTCGACTGGCGCCGCAAGTGGGCATCATCATTCCCGAAGGCGTGACCAACGCCGAAAAGCTGAAATTCGTACAGGAAAAACTGGACGCGGGACACGCGGGCGCACGGCAAATCTGGCAGACCATCGGCACCTATTTGGGGTATGCTATTCCCCATTACGCCGATTTTTACGCGCTGAAACACGCCCTCATCTTGGGGCGAGTGACCTCCGGCGCGGGGGGAAACATTATTTTGAACACCGCGCAAAACGTGCTGCGCATGGAATTTCCTGCGCTGGCAGAGAAAATTCACATCCAACTGCCCGATGAAAAAAGTCGGCGGGTGGGGCAATCCATCGCCGCCGCCAGCCTGCCGAACATCCAGAAAGCAGATAGTGAGGAGCAGGGCGTATGAAGTTTCACCAACCGCAGGCGCAAATTTTTGTGCCCGATAATCTACCGGCAGATGAAGCATTGGCGCGCACCACCCATCTGGCAATCGGCGCGCATCAGGATGATTTGGAAATTATGGCGGCGCACGGCATTTTCGCCTGTTTCCGCCAAGCCGACCGCTGGTTCACCGGCGTGGTCGTCACCGATGGGCGCGGCTCGCCCCGCAGCGGCATCTACGGCAATTACACCGACGATCAAATGTGGGAGGTGCGCTGTACCGAGCAGAAAAAAGCCGCTATCATCGGCGAATATGCCGCGCAAATTTTTCTCGATTTTCCCAGCGCGGCAGTAAAAACTGGCAGCAATACCGACACCGTTGCCGACATTGTCCAAATTTTGCGCGCCACCCGCCCCGACATTGTTTACACCCATAATTTGGCAGACAAACACGATACCCATATCGGCGTGGCGCTGAAAACCATCGCCGCCATCCGGCAATTGCCCCCGGCTGAACGCCCGCAAAAACTGTACGGCTGCGAAGTTTGGCGCGATTTGGACTGGCTGCCGGATGAGCAAAAAGTGGCATTCGATTTGTCGCGTTTTGAGAATTTGCAGATGGCGCTGGTCGGCGTATTCGATTCGCAGGTGAGCGGCGGCAAACGGTACGACCTCGCCACGATGGGGCGTC
>CAYPUV010000030.1:0-25368 GCA_964413895.1 uncultured Anaerolineaceae bacterium | reverse complement strand
GACATCTTTATAATGTAAAGCTGTTTCCGATTGGTGATATAAATCTAGAAATTTGCTGAGTATCGTCAGTTGACGACGGGTCAATTTCATCCGTAATCCCTTGATGGGCTCGCTAAAAAATCCTAATATTCCTAAAATATTATAGATTCACACAAAGATGATGTCAAACTTAGGTTTCAGTAGCACAGGCTGTTACGGAACTCTTTTTTCCCGCAACGAACTAAAGGCGGGATTCTGGTCGCTGGCGGGCGGCGCTGGGGTCGTCAATTGCACAGCCCCATCCGGGCGGGTTATTTCGGCGGAGGTTTCGGGGCCGGCAGAGGATGTTGATTGGGCGGCAGTGTAGAAATTTGACGGCCGCACGGTGTTGTGCGCCCAGTATTTCTGCACCACATCCCACAATTCGTTTTCCACAGGCGTGGTGTTCTCCCGTTCCGGCCCGAATTGATACACCATATCGTTGACATCCGACACAAAGGGCCGCCATCCCGACGGCCATTCCCAGAAGGCCATGTTCATCCCCATTTGTTCAAATAGCGCCATCTGGTCGTCCATAAATTGCGCCGCGCCGGGCGCCCACCGATTCACCCCGAATTCATCCACAGCCACCGGTACGCCATATTTTGCGGAAAAATCCGCGACGGGCTGCAAATAGTTTCCCAGCCATGCCCGGTTGAATGAGTCGCGTGTGCCGTCACCGTTAGTGTCAAATTCGCCGGGGTAGCTGTTGCGTGTTCCTGCCTGATGGGTGTAGCTTTCCTGCGGCTCATATTGGTGGATGATGTACACCACGCGCGGGTCATCCACCGGTGTGAGATACGGCAGCCACGGCACGGCGCTCCAGCCATTCCCGCCGATGAGAATGGGTGTGTCAGAGTCTACCGCGCGGATGGCAGCGACCAGTCGCGGGTAAAGTTGATTCCAGTCATACAGCGTGCCGCCATATTGCGCATAAAATTCATCCGGCTCGTATATGTCCAGCAGCAGTCCGGCGGAATTCGGTTCCACCATCAATTTATAGCCCACCACATTCGGATAATCACGATACCGCGCGGCGATGGTGCGCCACATGTCCACCCACGCATCCTGCGCGGCGGCATCCTGCCACATGGTGTCATTGTAATACGGTTCGAAGCCCGGTTCGCCATCGCAGCAAAGCCCAAACTCACTCCGTCCGGGGCCGGTGCGGACGCTGATGGTAACAAACAGGTCGGCGTTTGCCACCATCTCCAGCAGGTGATCGAGATTGGCCTGTACAGCGGGGTCGAGTTGGAAAGGTGATTTTTCGGTGAATAACCCCGGCACGGAAAGCGAGACATAATTCGCGCCCGCCGCCGCCAGCGCATCAAAATCGGCTTGGGTGAACGGCGGCCCAACCGGGCCGGGGCCTTTGAATTCCAGTCCGTCCAATTCGGGGATGACGACGGCTTGCCAGACGTTCGCGCCGCGCAATTGCGTGCCGTGCGCCCACAAATCCATTTTGTCGGCGGGATGTCCGGCGGCGGTTTCGGGCGCGGGTGTGTCGGTGGGGGCAGGGGATGGCGCAGCGACAGGCGCGATGGTTTTGGCGGGGCAAACTTCGCGCCATGCGTCCAGATTTCGGTTTTTGAGAATGACATTGAACCCCAGCGCCGCCGCCTGCGGGCAAAATTCAGCAGGTGTGATGCCGGTGTCGGTGTATTCCGCCGCAAAAACCGGCTTTCTCGCCGCGATGAACGGCTGCAACTCAGCGCACCATTTCTCTGCAAAACAATCTTCTGTCAGCGCCCAATCGAAATCGGCAGCTAGGTCGGCGGCCTGCTCGCTGTCATTTTTCAGGCCGATGGACAATCCGCGGGCGTGTGCTTCTGCCGCCAGCCAACGGTTGTATGCCAGTTGGTCGGCGGGTGTGAGCGGAAAGCCCGTGTCGTTGGTGAATCCGTCGATATTGTCCGGCTCAACGCCGTCGAACCCTTTGGCGCGGCATTCGTCCAGCCGAGCGCGCATCACCGGTGCCAGTGCGTCAATCCGGCGGATGTCCAGCCATTTTTCGCCGGGCCAGCCGTCATAATTCTTGCCGATGACCGATTCTGGAAATGCATCTTTGTCCGGTCGCCAATTCTCCCAACTCCCCGCGCTGATATAGCAGATAACTTTTTTCCCCTGCGCGTGCAGCGCGTCCACCACCGCCGCGTCATTTTCGAATAGATCGATGTCCACCATCTGTGCGTCAACGGTGGTGTCCACCGTGCCTTCCAACTGCCACTGCCACGAGAGGGTCAGCGGCGGCTGCCACCAGGCTTCGGCGATTGTTGGGGATGTTGGCGCGGGGGGCAGTTCGGTTGAATGGACTGTCGGGAGAACCGCGAGCGCAGTAGCAGTGGGAACCGGCGGCTGTTCGCCGGAATCCGGCTCGCCCCCGCCGCCGCAGCCCATCAACAAAATCACGATTACGATGAGCATGGAAAGTTTTTTCGGCATAATTTTTTTCCCCCCCCGCATGTGCGAAATTTGTGGCAACGCGGCAATCTGTATTCAGTATATCATATCATCATACACAACAAAAGCAGGAAATTTTGGGGAATAGCGGCTGTGCCGGGGAAGGATTTTTGCTGTATGGGGTTTTATGCGGGCACGGGTAGGATGAGAACTTCTGGAATTCAGGCACGGCTGTTGCAAAGTCGCTTGACAAAAAATAAGAAGTTATTTTTTCCCCCCTTCCCCTCAGGGGAAGGGGGGAAATAGGGGGGATGGGGGAAAAACAACGATTTTTTGAAACCTTAAAATTGACTTTGCAACAGCCGTGGGAACTCAGGCAAATAAGTTGACAAGCAAACACATTTATGCTAAAATGGCTATATCCCCTAGGGGGGCATAGGCATAAAACTGTTCTTTAATCACATGTTGGGTCGGACCGTTGGTTCGTCCCTTTTTTTACCGCTCAAATTTGTATCCCCCCTGGGGGGATACAAGGCAAGCTACAGGCAACGCCAGCGGAAGGGAGACAAAATCACATCTGAAGAACGATAATATGCACCTGACCGAAGCTTAAGTTTTATGCGGCATTTGCTGTAATACGCGGTTCAAATTCCTTGCATTAAACATAAAATAACAGGAGGTCAAAAATCGGATGAACAAATACACAAATGAACCGGTCGCTACTTCTGTCTTCCCGACAACACAACCCCGGCAGACAGAGCGGACAACACGTCTGCCGATGGCTCTGGGGGTAACCCTCCTCTGGTTGCTTTTCTGGCCGGGTCTCATCATCTGGTGGGCGCTGATGGCAGATCTTTTCCGCCGGGGCGCTTATCCGGCGGGGGTGGTGGTGGCTTATGCCCTGCCTGTTTTGTATACCTTGGCCTCGTTCATCGGCTCGCGCCGGGCAGGACGGGTGATTAAATTACTCCATTTTGGAACTTTTCTGATCATGAGCCTCATCTTTGCGGCGATATTCGTGGCAATGGGCGCATCTCTGCTGCTGGATGATATCGCCCCCTATTTGAGCATCGCTTTCATTGCCGCTGTGATGAGCCTGATGCAGTATCCCCGCACCGACCTATCCCGCTACAATACTTATCGCTCCTCGCTCTTCATCGGCGGGGTTATTTTTATGCCCCTGTTCATCTACATCGCCGCCGTGCTTCCCAACGTGCCATCCACCCCGGCCTTAGATAAAGTTTATCTTTTCCCCATCGGGTTGCTGGGTTTTTGGTTATCGGCGGCTTGGTTGACCCTGCGCGCAACCGAAGGGAGCCACGTCTCCGGCTTGGAGATTCGCCCCTTGCTCCCCTTCCGTCCCGATTTCATCCTCCCCGGTGGCGTGTTGTTTGTAAAAGGCGCCATTCTGATGGGCGTTGGTTTGATGATTGCCATCATGCCTCAACTGGGAATGCCAAAATGGAACTGGTGGGGGTTTGTGCTGGCTTTTTGGGGCATCATCACCATCATCCCCTTGCGGGGGATGTACAAAATGGCGAAGAGTCGCCGGTTGCGCATGCTGGGATTGGGCGGTACGGGCTTTGGGCATGAGCTGGTCAAAGGAACCATCCTCTTTATTGGACTATTGATTTTACTTTACGGCTTTGTCAACGCCTTCTTTGGTACAGTCCCCTTTACCACGCTGGGCGTGCAGCCAAAATTTAATGTTTTCGCCAGTGGCACTCCCACCGCGCAAATCATCGGCGTGGGGGCGTTGTTGCTGGCGTTTGTGATACTGGTTCCCGTGCGCGGTTGGCACAAAACACAACTGCTTGAGGGGATTGAAGCGCCGGGGCAAACATTCTGGAAACAACTGTTGTTGTGGCTGGGCACATTGCTGCTATTCATCGCTTTTATCCACCTGCTGAACTTGACCCCTATCCAGAAAAAAGGATATATGGATTTTTATCCGGCAGCCAATCCGATTGGGTTCACCGTGGGGCTGGTTCTCTTTTTAGCCGGGTCGGCATTGATTTTGATTTTGCGTCCTATCGCCCTGCGCAATGAGTTGGCAGCAACAATGCTGACGATGGTCGGCGTAGCCAGCGACCAGCCGGCGGCGTTGCGTCATTGGATGCTGGCGCGGCGCATCGAAACGCTGGCTGCGATGCCCGAAGCGCAACGCAACCGGCATGTAGCCTGGATGGCGGCCGGGTTGAATCAACTGCCACCGGAGAAACGCAACCTGATGATGGGCACACAAATGGAAGTGCTGGCGAGCACAAACTCCACAACGCGCCGCTGCATTATGATGGCGATGGATAACACAACGATGGGAGGTATGTAAAATGACGCTGTTATTTGTTCTGTTGGCGGTAATTGCCGGGATAATCTTTTTGGTGACGCCCTTTTGGGTTGCGGTGGGTTATGTGATGACATTGGGCTGGAGCGCATTTTTACTCTATTTGATTTTCTACCGCGCCGACCCGGTTTCTGCGGCTGTTTCCCAACAGTTGGATTGAATCGGCAACAACAAAACATCATTGGGCAAGAGGGCAGCCTTGGTGTTTTACACAATTTACGCAACACACAACGTGTCGCTTTGGCACAACTTCTAAAAAAGGAGCTAAATCTGATGGAAATGAACGATCGTATGTCTAACGCAAATGCACGTATGGTTGCCGCACTGGCGACATTGCCCGAGGACAAACGCAAAATGATGATGAAGGATCGGCTGGAGATGTTCTATGAAATGCCTGCTGAACAGCGCAAGCATGCCATGTCAATGATGATTCAGGGCGTGATTGCGCTGTCCGATGAGGACCGGCGCAAAGTCATCAAAACCCGCACCGAAACGTTGTGCGAATTTTCTGGTGAAAAGCGCGGCGCATTGATGGGAACCCATATGAACATCTTGCAGGGATTGGACCCGGCAACCCGCATGGCAGAGATGCAAACCATTCAAGCTATCGTCTCCGAACTCTCGCCCGAACACCAGGCAGTGGTAAAAGGGATGATGGCAAAAATGAAGGGTGCGATGTAAGTTTGCCCTTAACCAAGGCTGCCGGTTCACTTGATTCTTGAGAAATTGGTGGTGGTTATTTTTGACTGATGAAACAAAATATTTCTGAAAGATGATGGGTAAATACCCGTATTCGTTTTGCGTAGGGACAGAGCAATGCTCTGTCCCTACCACCAAATGATTTCTATCAGTCAAATTGAGCCACTACCGAGAAATTTACAGAAAGGAGGTATTGCACGATGACCTGGATTACACTCCCGCGCTGGACTTTGCGGCGTGTCGCTCGCTGCTCCGGTGGTTGCCACACGCTGCCCTGAGCACGGCACAAAACTACTCACCCATCGGCGGCGCGGGGTTGTGACCCTCTCTCCATAACCCTGCTCCGCCGTCCACTATCAACTATTGTTGGAAGGTATATCCCTTTGAGGGGCGGGATATGGATAAGAAAGGAAGTTTAAGATGAACTGGCTACTCTGGGTTTTAGTGTTTATTAGTTTAGGTGTGCCGGTCGGCTCGCTAACGGTTGACCGGGTTTGGGGCATACCGGCGCGGTTGCAATGGAAATATTGGGGCACTCTGTCTGCGATTCTATTTGTGGGTGGATTAATCGTCGCCTTGGCTACCGGCAACCCGCTGGCAGAACTGGTTTTGTGGGGCATCGTTAGCGGTATTCTGGCATCGGCTGCACTTGATGTGGTGCGGTTGTTCGGCCATTACGTGCTGCGCGCTTTCCCTCTGGATATGCCGCAAATGTTCGGCACCATTGCTTATGGGCTAGCGCCCCAGATGCAGCGCAACGTAATTGGTCAGATGGTTAAATTTTTGGCTGGAGCGCCTGGCAAACAACGTCGGATGATGTTATCAGCACGACTGCAGGCTATCGCCGGATTGCGCGAACCGTTACGCTTGGCTGTTGTTGGGGCAATGCAGCAGGGGATGATGCAACTGCCTGAAGAGCGACGACAAAGCATGATGAACGAGCAAATGGACTTGCTGACTGAATTGGCTCCCGAACAGAGGCGGACGCTTATGGCTGCGATGGACGCAGCAATGGCTGGTCAAGCACAACCGGTTTACAACCAGCCGCGCGAGTTGCCCAAAGTCCCAATGGCATTGGTGCGACGTTTTATGGAAGCGGCGCTGCCCCAAACCTGGCAAGAAGCCAATGTGTCACCCACCGGGGTTGTCTGGGCGGGCTACATTTGGCATTTTGTAATTGGAATTACCTTTGCTATCAGCTACATCATGCTGTTCGGACACGGAACATGGGCATTGGTGTTTGGCTGGGGGATTTTTGTCTGGCTGGCCATGATGATTGCAATGCCGCCGATGATGCCGCTGGTTAAGTTCCCGGCCTGGTTCCCCATTGTCCCGTTTATTGCACATCTGGCGATGGCTATTCCCATTGGCTACATAGCGTTGAATTTTATTAGCCCGGCGGCTCATGCGGTTAGTTTGGCGGGCGCATTGGGGTGGATACCCTAACGAAGAAGAAAACTTGTTGGCGATACAAACTTTTTGCAATGGGGCTTGGCTGATGCGGGTTTGGTTAAACAAAATGAGCCGCGATAACCGGCATGTCTTCTTTGCCATTCTGTTGTGGGGGATGGGTGACGGCCTGTGGTTATTTATTCAACCGCTTTATGTGCAGCAATTGGGTGCATCACCGGCTCAAATTGGACTGGTGCTGGGAAGCGGGATGTTGATCACAGCCCTGGCTTTTATTCCGGTGGGTGTGTGGACATGCCGTCGGCGGCACAAACCGATTATCTTGTTCTCATACTTGTTGAGTATGGTCGCCGTTTTCAGCCTGGCCCTGGCCCCAAGCTGGCCCTGGCTCATCCCCGGCTTTGTGGTATACCAATTGATGGCTTTGAGTCGGCCCGCGCTCAGCAGCTATGTGGCGTCTTCCGGTCAGGGGAGTAAAACGAACCAGACGTTTGCCCGGGTTTTCAGTGGCTACCCGCTCGGCGCAATTCTTACCCCGGTCTTGGGTGGCTGGCTGGGACAATTGGTCGGGCTACGCAGTATATTTCTGCTGGCGACCGGACTGTATCTGCTGTCTATTCTGGTTTTCACCCGCCTGACCGATCATCCGCTCCCCCCGACAGCGGAGACAACCCGGCCGGCGCAGTTGTTCAAACAACCAAACTTTTTAGGGACGATGGCCCTTTTCCTATTGATTTTCCTGGCTGTGAACCTGGGCCAACCGCTGGCACCCAATTATTTAGTGGAAACCGCCGGGCTGCAATTGAGTCGCATTGGATTGCTGGGCAGCGCCACGGCTATTGGCACAGCGGTTATTGCCATCGGCCTGAGCCAGTTGCGCCAGGAAAGCCTGTGGCCTTTGTTGCTCAGCCAGGCAGCAGTTTTAGTCGGGTTATTTATCATTCGCACAACACCGATTTTGCCACTGTTGCTGATCGGTTGCTTTCTTTTGGGGGCAGGCGGCGCAGTGGTGTCGCTCAGTTCAGGCAGTCTGAGTCGAGTGCTCGGCCCGATTAGTTTGAGTCTGGGTTTTGGCTTTCGAGATTCAGTGCTGTTCGGAGCGCTGGGACTAGCGCCTTATCTGTCTGGCTTGCTTTACCGTAAGCACCCTGTTTATCCTCTTTACGCCGGCATCGCCGCCATCGGGATCACAATTGCGCTGACTCTGGTCATTGCTTGCTCAAGACATCTGTCTGGAATGTGCCGGATTCTATGTTCGGTTCCCATAGCTCAGCGCTGGCAAGATAAATGGCAGTTGCTGGATTAAGACTAAAAATTCACACCGGAAGCAAAGATAAGATAAAGAGTTGACACGCAAATTAACTCTGGCTATCATACCCCTTATGGGGGGGGGAGGTATTTAGCACGAGAGGAGGTTTTTGCGCCGATGCTTGTGTTGGCAAAACAAGAACCAAAATGAGAAAAAAACGGTTGTTTGCAAACAAGTCATTGCTTTTATCACAAAGGAGGTAAAGAGACGATGGCTACACAAACTACACAACCACTTATTGACACTGCGTCGCATGACGCTACTGAAACCACCCGCACCATCCTTGCAAAACTATTTGAGCATCAGGGCACCCGTGATTTTGCCATTCGCCTGTGGGATGGGCAAACGATTCCCCCTGAAACCGGCTTTGAACCCCACTTTACGCTGATACTCAATCACCCCGGCGCGCTGCGACGTATGTTTTTCCCCCCTGGCGAACTAACCCTGGCCGAGGCCTATTTGCGCGGCGACTTTGACATTGAAGGGGACATCGTTGCGGCAATGACGGTGGGGCTGGCGTTTGAGGCTCTGACGCTGAGAGATTGGCTGCGTCTGGCGCGCCAGGTCAAATCCCTACCCACCACCGACCCGCCGGAAGTTTTCCGGGTTGGCCGCCAACCCGCCCAACTGCGGGGCCGGCGTCACTCGCGTGAGCGCGACCGAGCCGCGGTGAGCTATCACTACGATGTTGGCAACGAGTTCTATCGCCTGTTTTTGGGGCAGTGGATGACATATTCGTGCGCTTACTTCCCCACCCACGAAACAGACCTGGACGCCGCTCAAGCCGCAAAGCTGGAACATATTTGCCGTAAACTGCGTTTGCAACCCGGCGAACGCTTGCTGGACATTGGCTGTGGTTGGGGGGGGTTGGTAATCTACGCCGCCGAAAAATACGGCGCTCAGGTCACCGGTATCACCCTCAGCCAACCGCAGGCTGAATATGGACAGGAGTGGATCCGTCGCACCGGGCTGACCGGGCAAGCCAAAATTGAAATGCGCGACTATCGCGACCTTGACCCGACCCAACTGTTCGACAAGATCGTCAGTGTGGGGATGTTTGAACACGTTGGGCAAGCCAAATTACCTGGATATTTTCAAGGCGCCTTCCGCGTCCTCCGTCCGGGCGGATTGTTTTTGAACCACGGTATTGCTGCTCAAAGCAGGCAACTCCCAAACTGGGTTGAGCGCACCTTCTTCCAACGGGGCCAGTTTATCCAGCGCTACATCTTTCCCGATGGCGAACTGGTACCGGTGAGCCGGGCGCTGGACGTGGCGGAGCAACTTGGGTTTGAAGTGCGCGATGTGGAAAGTCTGCGCGAGCATTACGCCCTGACCCTGCGGCATTGGATACGCAATTTGGAGGTGCGGCAAACCGAAGCTTTGCGCCTCACAGATGAGCGTACCTATCGCACCTGGCGGTTGTATATGGCCGCCTCTGCCCAAGGATTTGAGAGTGGGCTGATCAACGTCTTTCAGGCATTGTTGTCCAAAAGCAGTGAAGGACGGGCTGAAGTCCCCCTGACGCGGGTTGACCTGTACACGACCGAAAACTGATATGAAACGAATTACAACAATTCTGGTAACAAGTATCGTGCTGGGCGGTTTGGCGGTGGGACTATTTTTTTCCAACCGGTCAAACCGCCCCTTTTCTTTGCCCGCTGCAGACACAGCCGCGCAAGTTGTGGCAACAATCAACGGCGAAACAATTACCTATGATATGCTTGAGGCTGAAATCAATATCAGTCGTTTGAATGTGCTAAACCCGTCTCCCCCTTTGCAGGGTGCAGATTTAACCACCGCCACCGAAGAAGCAATCAGCCAACTCATCACCCGTCATCTTGTTTTGCAAGCGGCAGCACGCCAAAACTTCAGCCTGGATGACGCCTTCATTCAAAAGCGCGTGGAGTTGCTCTTTGGCAGTTACGGCGATGAAGCCCTGGACAATGCCCTCCGGCAATCTGGTTCCACCCGCGCCGATTTATTCTGGTGGGTTTCTGAAATGACAACCGCCGAAGAGTTTGTGGTGCAGGTTGTAATGGCAAATGCCAAACCGGAAATGAGGCAGCAAGTTTACAGCGATTGGCTCAATGATCAGCAAGCAACCGCCGACATCAAAATTTATTCTGGCAACGCGGCAAGAACGTTCACGGCTGTTGTCGGCAAGCCAGCACCGAATTTCACCTTGACCAACCTCGACGGCAGACAAATTTCGCTGTCCGATTATCGAGGCAAAGTCATCTTGCTGAATTTTTGGGCAACGTGGTGTCCCGCTTGCGCCAGCGCAATGCCTGAGCAAGAGCAAATTTATCGGCGCTACAGCCAGACCGGGGGCGATTTTATCGTTTTAGGCGTAAACTTACAAGAAAACCCAGCCTGGGTCAGACAATTTGTGGACAAGTTGGGGATAACCTTCCCCATTTTATTGGATGAGGATGGCAGTATTACCAACCGCCAATATCAGGCACCCGGTATCCCCACCAGCTTTTTGATTGACCGCCAGGGAGTAATCTTCTACCGACATATTGGCCCTATGAGCGGGGAAATATTAATTGCCAAGTTAAAAGAATTGGGATTTTAGCCCCGTGCCAGCATCATTTTGAATCCTATTTGACAGATCCCCCTCCCCTTGATAAACTATCGTCTTGTAAATACCCTATGGGGGCATAGGGTATTTTGGGTGCAATTGAGCAAACAATAAACGTAACCCAATTAATCGGAGGTAAAAATGTCTCAGTTTGATGAATTTGAATTAGATGTGCGCGGCATGACATGTGATTCGTGCGCCGTTCACGTCACGAAAGCATTAAAAGGTGTGGCCGGTGTGCTGGAAGTCAACGTTCCCGGCTGGAAATCAGGGCGGGCGACCCTGACCGCCGACCCGACAGTGAGCGACGAAACGCTGGTGGAAGCCGTGGAGAAGGCCGGCTACCGCGCTACCGTTTCTACCCGGCGGACGGCAGCATCACCCCGTCCGCCAAGCGGCAATGGGCATAAACAAGATTACGACCTCATCGTCATTGGCACCGGCGGTGGCGGCATGGCCGCCGCCATCAAGGCCGCCGAGTTAGGCTTCCGCGCCGCCATCATCGAAGGAGGAACCATCGGCGGCACATGCGTTAACATCGGTTGCGTGCCTTCCAAAGCGCTCATTCGGGCGGCAGCAGCGTATCACAGCGCCGGGCATCACCCTTTCAAGGGCATCAAAACGCGTGCCGAAGGGGTGGACTGGGCTGCTTTGATCCAACACAAAGACGAATTGGTATCGGGGTTGCGGCAGGCAAAGTATGTGGATGTGCTGGCTTCTTATGGTGACAGCGTTACCCTGGTGCGGGGCTGGGCGAAACTGCAATCTGATACGCAAGTAGCACTGGACGATGGCCGGGTTCTGAGCGCCAATAAAATCGTAATTGCTACCGGCGCGAGACCCAACATCCTACCCTTGCCGGGGATTGATGCGGTTGATGTATTGAACAGCACCACGGCAATGGCGCTGGAAAAACAACCGGCGTCACTGATTGTCCTCGGCGGGCGAGCGGTGGCACTGGAGTTGAGCCAGACTTTCGCCCGTTTGGGCACACAAGTGACCATCTTGCAACGCAGTGAGCGTCTCATCCCGGAACACGAGCCAGATATTGCCGCAGAATTGGCGGACGCCTTGCGTACCGAAGGCGTCACCATCCACACCGGCGTCACCCTGCAAGGTATTCGTGCAACAGGAGACGAGAAGATCATCACAGCTACCGTCAACGGTGAAGTGCGAGAATTTCGAGCCGAGCAGGTATTGATGGCCGTCGGACGGACGCCGAACACCAAAGACATAGGGCTGGCAGAAGCGGGCGTCGAACTGGACGGGAAGGGCTTCATCAAAATCAACGACCGGATGGAAACGACCAACCCCAATATCTACGCCGTGGGCGATGTAACCAATCGACCCAAATTTGTTTACGTAGCTGCGGCTGCCGGCGGTATCGCTGCCGCGAATGCCCTGGCCGGCGAAGGTAAATCGCTGAACTTGCAGTTTATGCCCGATGTCATCTTCACCGACCCGCAAGTTGCCAGTGTGGGGCTAACCGAGGCAGAGGCTACAGCCAAAGGCTACGATGCCAAAGTTTCTACCTTGCCGTTGGAATACGTGCCCCGCGCGCTGGCGGCGCGAGAAACGCGCGGCCTGATTAAGTTGATTGCCGACCGGAATACCAACCGGTTGTTGGGAGCACACGTGCTGGCTGCTGAAGGAGGCGAAATTATCCAGACGGCAGTCCTGGCAATGAAATTTGGGCTGGAATATGGCTTCACGGTGACCGACCTGCGCGATATGCTCTTTCCCTATCTGGTGCAGGTTGAGGGGATAAAGTTGGCGGCTCAGACGTTTGAAAAAGACGTGGCTCAGTTGTCTTGCTGTGCCGGGTAGGCGCAGAGCCATAGGAGACGTCAATGATAACCCCTGAATCACTGCAAATTGTCAGCACCATTTCATTGTTCAGTTTCGGATTAGTTTTGGTAGCCGGGTTCTTGATGGGGATCAGCCCGGCTGCTTTCCCGGTTTGGTCGGCAGTGACCGGCTATGTGTTAGGCGGCGAGGGTCAGGACCGGCGTCGCGCCTTCGTCCTGGCGCTGGCTTTTGTGCTGGGCATCGCTACCGTGTACACGGCTTTTGGAGTCATCTTTGTGGTGGCCGGAAAGGTTTTGCAGGTGGGGCTTAAATTTGTCGCCTCGCGGCTGCCGCTGTGGAACGGTCTCATCGGGCTGCTTTTGTTGGGCATTGGCCTGCACATGGCCCGTATCCGCCGCTTCAAAGTTTCCCCTTTGACAAAGCCGGTTTTCCGCCGGGCCGAATCGCCGACGGGGGCCTATCTGCTGGGTATCCCCTTTGGACTGGCCGCATGCCCATCCTGTACCCCCCTGCTACTGGCCATTTTGGTGGCAGCCAGTGCTACCGGTCAGGTATGGTACGGAGCCTCGCTAGTTTTTGTTTTCTCCATCGGCTTTGGCGTGCCGCTGGTGGCAGTTGCCACCGTCGCGCGCGCAGCCACCAAAATGGAACGATGGGTGGCGTACGGTGCCAAAATTGAGCGTTGGGCCGGCTGGTTGCTCATCCTGACCAGTTTTTATTTCTTCTGGCAAGTCATTTATCTAGGTTGGATTTTATAAGGAAATACAGATGACAACAATTAATCTTGATCAACTTGCGCAAGAATTGTCCAGGGCATTTTGGCAAGGCCCTCACGCAAAAAATCTCGTCGCGCTGTTCAGGCAGCTCCTGTTACTTCTGGCAAATGGCGAGCCTGTCTCCCCGGAACAAATCGCTGCGGCAACCGGTCGGCCCCGCGAGGAAGTTGTCGCCCTGCTGCAAGAATTACCCGACGTTGAATTGGACAATGAAGGTAATCTCGTGGGAATGGGGTTGACCCTGCGCCCAACGCCACATCGGTTTGAAGTTGAAGGTCGCACCTTGTTTACGTGGTGCGCATTAGACGCGCTGCTGTTCCCCATTATTCTGGGCAAGTCGATTCGCATCGAGTCGCCGTGCCCGGTCACAGGAACTCCGGTGCAACTGCAAGTAACAGCCGGCAGGGTGGAAAATGTGGAGCCTGCCGGTGCAGTTGTGTCAATCGTCATCCCGAAAACCACGGCAGATATTCGGGGAGCATTTTGCAACCACGTGCATTTCTTTAGCTCGTCAGATGCAGCATCCCGGTGGCTCGCCAACAACCCTGACGCACTGATCCTCCCCGTGGCGGACGCATATCGGCTGGGCGCGCGTTTGCAAAACAGCCTCCCGTAGAATACGGACACTACCAACTACTACAAAGGAGACCAGGATTTGAACACTCACTTTATCTTGCAATGGTTATCTAAGCGGGGAAAAAAGACGCTGTTCACGGCTCCCCGCTTGCTGGGCATCATCATTGTGGCCGTCAGCTTAAGTGCCTGCCTGTCGGCTGCGCCTTCCGCTCCCAAAAACGACATCCCCTCGCCTGTGCCCCCGGAGGGGGTACAGCAAAATGCTCCTATCCTGCCGGTGAGCACAACACCGGAAACCATCTTGCCCCCAACAACTCAATCTGCCCCGGATGTGGCTCAAGCCAGCATCGGGTTTAACGTTAGCGGTTGGACCTGAGGTGGTTGCGTCGCGCTAACGCTTGCGACCCTCCGGCAGTTGCCGGGTATTATTGAAGCAACCGGGAAGTTGACGACAGGGACTGTAATCGTTAAATACAACCCGAACCAGGTTACGCCAGACCAAATGAGTCAGGCGATTGAATCCGTTGGGTACACCGTAGAAGGAACATTCCAACCATGAAGAAAGGGGACTTAATGATGAAAATTGGGCAGATTGGGAGCTTTTCAATCATAAAGAGTAAAAGCGGTTCGCTAATCTCTACGCTGGCGGCTACGCTCAGCGCCAGTTGCTGTGTGTTACCGGTCATCTTGCTGACGCTGGGCTTCGCCAGCCTGGGACCCTTTGCCGTGTTAATGCGCTACCGCTCCATCACGCTCCCCTTCAGCTTTTTGGCGTTGGCCGGCGCATTTTACATTGTATACCGGCCCAAAGCTGAAGCGGATTGTGCCAACGGGGTTTGCTCGCCAAAATCTCTGCGTCGTCAGCGTCAAATTGTGTGGTTCTCCGGTGGATTAATGCTCCTGTTCATCATTCTGGCCTCTCTGCCCGTCACAATGACGCTGGCCGGGAGGTGATTTGACATGACGATGATTTGGCACAAAATTAAAGGATATATGGCCGGCGCCGTGGCTTTAATTGCCTGCCCCTGTCACCTGCCAATTACCCTGCCCCTGCTCATTGTCCTCACCGGCGGCACTGCTTTTGGCGCATGGTTGGAGAATAATGTTATAATCTTTGGTATTATCTTAACCGTCATCTTCATCGGTGGGGTGGTGCTGGCCTTTAAATGGATCGGTAAAACGGACGTAAACCCTTCGGAGGTTTTATAATGTCTAACTCAGATTCTTTAGAAAAGTTGTTTCTAAAAACCGACGCGCAACCATCAGCGACCTATCTTGATCCCGAATTGGTGGATAAGCTGCAAGCCCGGTTAAGCCGCATTGAGGGTCACATACGCGGTGTTAAACGGATGCTGGATGACAAAGAAGATTGCGAAAGCATCTTAATCCAAACTTCGGCGATCAAAGCCGCTCTGAACCAGGTCATCATTAAGTTGCTCGAAGGGCACATGGAAACATGTATCACTGAGTGCGTAGCTGCGAACGACGTGGAAGCATTAGACCGGCTCAAAAAAGCATTAGCCCTGGTCTTGAAGAAGATGTAACAACCATTTCTGATCTTTTTTGTACGAAACTTGACGGATTTGTATCAGCTTTTTATCAAGCACTACCGCCAAAGATCTGTTACACTGATGGGTAAATTGGTACTCATGATTTGTGGGAACAGGAGGTGGTACGATGCAATGGTTTTGGTTGCTCATCGGTATGTTGTTGGGGATGTTGATTTTTAGTCTGGCGGCTCGAAAATTCATTTCGTAACTACCGCCTGTTTTCTATGGAATGCATTTCTGTGATATTGCGCTCCTGCCACTCTACTTTGAACATAGAACATAACGCTTCTGAAAAAACAAAAAGTTCTCGCGCAATACCCGCAGGGCACAGGTGGCGCCAAGACGCCAAGAAAAAAGAGAAAATTGCACCTCAAAATACATGAAAAACACAGAAATCCTTCTTGAAATCTTTGCGACTTTGCGGCTTTGCGTGAAGTAAATGCTTTTTTCAGTGGAGTCAGAACATAAAAAAGGAAGCACCCAATGCAAAATCAAATGAAAGCGTACCTCTCTCCCAAACTCTCCCACTATCTCGAGCTATTGAAACAGATGGTGGAGATTAACAGTTTCACCGACAATCCGCCGGGGGTGAATGCGGTGGGCGAGTTGACCGCGCAAGCATTCGCACCGTTGGGGTTCACCGCCGAAACGGTGCAAGCGAAAAATCCCAACTTTGGCAAGCATTTGGTACTCACCCGCCCCGGAAAATCAGGGCGCAAAATTGGGCTGGTGGGGCATTTGGACACTGTTTTTTCGGCAGAGGAGGAAGCCGCGCACGATTTCCACTGGCGCGTAGAGGGTAATCGCATTTATGGACCGGGCACAGTGGATATGAAAGGCGGCAACGTGTTGCTCCTGATGACGCTCGACGCGCTGCGCACCGTCGCCCCCGCCAAGTTTGACGACACCACATGGGTGGTGCTGTTCAACGCCGCCGAAGAACGGCTATCGCAAGATTTTGGCAGATTGTGCCGCGACCGATTAGCGGGCGACACGCTGGCAAACCTGGTTTTTGAAGGGGGGACGCGCGAAGACAGCACCTTCAAATTGGTCGTGGCACGCAAAGGGAAGGCATCTTACCGCGTGACGGTGACGGGACGCTCAGCACACGCGGGGAACACCCACACCCATGGCGCAAACGCCATTGTACAATTGGCAGATACCATCCAGAAAATTGCCGCACTCACCGATTATGACCGTGCCCTGACTTATAATGTCGGTACGGTAAAAGGTGGCTCGGTGGTGAATCGTGTGCCCCATCACGCCGAAGCAGAAGTTGAAATGCGCACATTTGACCCAGATGTTTTTGAGGATGGTATTTCGGCGATACTGGCGCTAAACGGGCAATCGACGGTGATCAGTCCCAGCGACGGGTTCGCCTGCGAAGTAAAAATTGACCTGCTGGAACGGATGGCGCCGTGGTCGCGCAATGCGCGCACCGATCATCTGTTTGCCCTGTGGGCAGAAGCGGCGCACGCAACGGGCGTGGCAGTTGAAATGGAGGAACGCGGCGGGCTGAGCGATGGTAATCACACATGGCAAAAAATCCCTACGATCGACGGGTTGGGCCCTGCCGGCGCGAACGCGCACAGTTCAGAGCGCAGCGCGGATGGCGCAAAAGACCAGGAATATGTGCTGCCGGAGTCGTTTGTGCCCAAAACCGCCTTGAATGTCTCCGCACTCTTGAAGCTCGTCGCCGCATAATCCAACCAATTTCCCCGTATTATCTGTATTTCATCAAAAAGGGGAAGGTACAATTGAATAAGCAAGCAAGTACGCTCATCCCCAATTTTACAAATCAAATGGTAGAAATACATCATTAAACGGAGTCTGCAATGAAATTAAACCGATTTGCCGTTTACGCCTGGGGGGTGCTGGCATTCAACATCGGGGTGATTGTGTGGGGTGCGTATGTACGGGCTACCGGTTCTGGCGCGGGGTGCGGGCAACACTGGCCCACCTGTCAGGGTGAAATCATTCCACGCACTCCCCAAATAGAAACGTTGGTTGAATTTAGCCATCGTGCCACCAGCGGACTGGCGTTTTTGGCGGTATTGGGGATACTGATTTGGGCATATCGACTGTACCCCAAAAAACACCCGGTACGACTGGGGGCCACGTTGGCGATGATTTTTATGGTCACTGAAGCGCTGGTGGGGGCGGGACTGGTGCTGTTCAAACTGGTAGCATACAACGAATCGGTGGCGCGGGTGTTCTCCGTGTCGATCCATCTGCTGAACACCTTCCTGTTACTGGCTTCAATGACCCTCACCGCATGGTGGGCGTCGGGGGGAAAGACCATAACCTTAAATCGCTTCGGCAAAATCGGGTGGTCGATGGCGGTGGCGTTGTTGGGCGTACTGCTGCTGGGCCTCACGGGGACAATCACCGCTCTGGGTGATACCCTGTTCCCCACCGGTTCCCTATCTGAAGGCATCACACAAGATTTTCTACCCACTGCTCATTTTCTAGTGCGCCTTCGCGTGTGGCATCCACTTATTGCGTTGGCGGTAGGGCTGTATTTAATTGTGCTTTCCGGGTATTTTAACCGACCACAACACGCTGATACAACTCGTAAACTGGCAAAGTCTCTGGCGGGCGCGTTTTTGCTTCAACTGGTTATTGGAATCATTAACCTGCTGCTGCTGGCTCCGGTAGCAATGCAAATGCTGCACCTGCTAGCAGCCGACGGAGTGTGGATTGTGTTGATACTGTTGAGTGCGGCGGTGTTCAGCGAAAAACGCCTCCCAAATTCAAAGAAACCAACCCCGTACCATTGATACATTAGTGCGGCTGGAGCATCTTTCGGTGGCTGCAGGACCACTTTCTCTCATCTATCGCGGCATCCCAAGCGGGGCACAGCTAGACCGACGACCGCGCGGTGAAATTTTTTCACCGTTTTCATTTAGCTGCGTTTGCCCTGCAAAACAACCCTCATATTACTTTTCTTAAACCTCACTCAGTGGTATCATTGGTACAAGCATCAATTGCCAATCGAATATACAAAAGGAGAGCCTTATGCCAATGATTGACCTTTCTGCAACTATTGCCCCCAGCCCAGAAAATACACCGCCATTCTTGAAAGTGGAAATTACATACAGCGACCACGCCGCCGGCGCTGCGCAGGCACAAGCAATTTTGAAAACGCCACCCGCCCTCTTCCGCAACAGCGAAGGATGGGCAACCGAAACGTTCACGCGGCTGGGCACGCATGACTCCACCCACGTGGATGCCCCGTGGCACTACAACAGCCAAATTCAAGGCGAACCGGCCCAAACGATTGACGAATTGCCGCTGGAATGGTTTTTCGGCGCTGGGGTTGTATTGGATATGGCGCACAAAGCGGATGGCGATGCGGTAACGGTGGATGATATTCAAGCCGAATTGAGCCGCATCGGGTACACGTTGAAGCCGCTAGATATTGTGCTGGTGCGCACGGGACGCGATGAATTTTACGATGCCCCCGATTATCTCTTTCGCGGATGCGGCGTCTCTGCCGAAGCAACCAAATGGCTCTTTGAGCAGGGCGTGCGGGTGATGGGTATCGATGCGTGGGGCTGGGATGCACCGCTGAATTTTCAGGCGAAAGCAGCGCTCACCGCGCAGCAACCGGGCATCCTCTGGGCGGCACATCAGGTTGATTTGCCATACGCGCAAATTGAGCGATTGGTAAATTTAGACAAATTACCGCCGTTTGGCTTTAAAGTGGCGTGTTTCCCCCTGAAAATTAAAGGGGGCAGCGCAGGACCCGCCCGCGTGGTAGCAATTATCAATGAATAGTGCAAAGTTCGTCGCACACCCATTTTTCATTTTTCATTTTTAACTTTTCACTATATTTACGGAGGAAACAATGGCTGGTTTCAAAACACTCGCTGAAATTGAGGCAATGGAACAGACCCCGCTGGCTGAACACAATCTGCCACCAACGACCTACGAAATGCTGCAACGCGGCGCGGCAATCAACCCCGACCGCATCGCGCTATCCTTCTTCTTACAAGGAACCGAATATGCCACGCCAGTGCAATACACTTTTCGGCAATTGATGAACGCCATCAACCAAACCGCCAATATGTTGCACGATTTGGGCATCGGTAAAAATGATGTGGTTTCGATGATATTGCCCAATGTGCCGCAGGCGCATTTCACCATTTGGGGCGGCGAAGCGGCGGGCATCGTCAACCCCATCAACCCGTTGCTGGACGCATCGCAAATGGCAGACATTATGAACGCCGCTGAAACCAAAGTACTGGTGACGCTCGGCGCGTTCCCGGGGGTGGATATTTGGCAAAAAGTATCATCCATTGCCGACCAAATCCCCACGCTGGAAACCATTTTGCAGGTGCATTTGGGGAATTTCCTGCCCATCGTCAAAAAAATCGCCGTGAAATTTATGGCGCGCAAAGTCAAAGGAGGCCCCATCCGCGCGAAAATTCTTGATTTCGACAAAACGATGCGGCGTTATCCCGGCGAAAATCTCACCAGCGGGCGCATCATTCAGGCTGATGACCTCGCCTCGTATTTCCACACGGGCGGCACCACCGGCACGCCGAAGCTGGCGCAGCACACCCATTTCAATGAAGTTTTCGACACGTGGAGCGGGTCGCAAACCCTGCCGGTGGATGATACCACCGTGATGTTGTGCGGACTGCCCCTTTTCCACGTGAATGCGGTCATCGTGACCGGGTTGATTCCGTGGAGCAAGGGGGCAGCGGTGGTGTTGAGCACCCCTAGCGGCTATCGCGGCGCGGGAGTCATCCCCAATTTTTGGAAAATCGTGGAGCACTATCGGGTCAATTATTTCAGCGGCGTGCCCACCGTGTACAGCGCCTTGCTGAACGTGCCGGTTGGCGACAGTGACATCAGCTCGCTGAAATTTGCCATCTGCGGCGCAGCGCCGATGCCGGTGGAAGTTTTCCGCGCGTTTGAGGAACGTACCGGATTGCGTATTTTGGAAGGGTACGGGCTGACCGAAGGCACGTGCATTAGCGCGGTCAACCCGGCGTATGGCGAGCGGCGCGTGGGGTCAATTGGCTATCGCCTGCCGTACCAGCCGCTGAAAACCGTCTGTTTGGATGCCGATGGCAACTATCTGCGCGACTGTGCGCCGGATGAAATCGGCGTGGTGGCGGTGCGCGGTGCAAATGTGTTCCCTGGCTATAAAGATGAGCGGAACAATCGCGGGTTGTGGATTGATTGCGGCGACGGCGGCGAACCGTGGCTCAACACCGGCGACTTGGGTAGAATGGACGCCGACGGGTATTTTTGGCTTACCGGGCGACGAAAAGAACTCATCATTCGCGGCGGGCACAATATTGACCCCAAATTGATTGAGGACCCCCTGCACGAACATCCGGCAGTGGCGCTGGCGGCGGCGGTCGGGCGCCCCGATGCACACGCGGGCGAGCTTCCGGTGGCTTATGTGCAACTTGTCGCCGGACAATCGGTGACAGAAGAGGAATTGCTGGCGTACGCCAAAGAAAATATCGGCGAGCGGGCGGCAATTCCCAAAAGAATTTACATTGTGGATACGATACCACAGACAGCCGTGGGCAAGATTTTCAAGCCCGACTTGGCGCGCCGAGAGGTGGTAGATGTGTATCGGCAGGAAGTGAGCGCCATCGCAGGGGTGGCTAGTGTGACGGTGGCTGTGACCCCCGACAAAATTCACGGCACGCTGGCGCACATCACCGTGCAACCGACGGCGGGGACAGATGTTTCGGCGTTGAAAGCGGAAATCGAGCGGGTGCTGGGACAATACACCATTCGCTATGAGTTGACGGTGTAAACAAGCTTGGTGGCACTTTAAATAACAAGCGTAACCGTCTATCAAAATAACCACTCGTTAGTTAACTTTTTGCCAGCAACCAAGAGCAAGGGTGTGGTATTAAACTGCAATCAGAATGAAAACAGCAGTTTTGACCGGGCAGGCGCTCAAATGTCATTGCGAGCGCAGCGCAGCAATCTCCAGCCGCTGAATTGGAGATTGCTGCGGCGCAAAAATGCCAACCCGAAAACTATCGTTTTCAAATTGAATGTGGTTTAGTTATCCCCGCCTCAGACTATCCCCCCGGCGACCAATCCCCCCCACACAACCAGCCCGACGGCAAATATCCAGAGCAAATCCCATTTGAAATAGCGCACCGCCACGAATGCGCTTGCTGCCAATACCAGCGAGGCTGACCCGGTAATCCCCACTTGCCCCAATTGCAATAATACAACCCCCAACAAACCCACAAATGCCGCCAGCACCCCCGCCAACGCCCCTTTCACCGCATTCAGGTTACGCACTCGACCAAAAACCTCGGTGAAAATCAGGGTCATCACAAATGATGGGGCAAACATCGCAAAAGTTGCCAGCAATCCTCCCCAGAGGCCACCTAATTTGTAGCCAATAAACGTCGAAATGACAAGAAATGGTCCGGGTGTAATTTGGCTCAAGGCAATCCCATCGGCAAATTGTTTTAATGTGAGCCAATGATATGTATCAACAGCATCGGCTTGAATGAGCGGCAGTATCGTTGCGCCATTTCCAAATGCTACCGCGCCAATCTTGAAAAAGGATAATCCCATTTCTCCTATCTCGGAATGAAGCGCCCACACCCAACCGACGACGACCAGCACGCTGCCCAATGCCGCCCCAATTTCCAGCCAGTGATTGAAAAAAGAAGTCTGCATCGTTGTGGTCGTTGCCCGCTGTTCTTTGGGACGGATGAAAATTGCGCCGATTGCCAGCGCCGCCAGCACAATCAACGCGGCATTAATTTTAAACAATAGCATGGCAAATGCAGCCAAAGCAATGACCGCCTCAAAACGGTCTTTTAGCGCACGTTGTCCAAAATCGAGCACGATATTGAGCATCACACCAACAACTAATGCCTCTAATCCCGAAAACAATGGGCGCACCCACGGGAATTGCCCAACGGTAAAATACGCCGCCGACAGTCCCAGCATCAGAACGAGCGAAGGGGTGATAAATCCAAGCGTAGCCATCAAGGCACCGGGCACACCGCGCAATTTGTATCCGGCGTAAGCCGTAAAATCTATCATTATGGGACCGGGATACAGTTGCACCAGCGCCAATCCTTCGTTCATCTCTTCTTCGGTGAGCCAATTATTGCGCCGTACCAGCGTTTTGAGTTTTTGCAAAATAGCAAATCCGAAGGCAGTCACGCCCACCTGCAAATATGCCAGCATAATCGTCCACAAACTAACATAGAGACGTGGTTCAAGAGATACACTTGTAGTTGAATGATTTGTTGTCACAAATTTAAGTCCTTCCGATAATCACACAAAAAATTCCACAAGCCAGATGAGAGTGCCCATCCAACTTGTGGATTCAGCCTTTCCCCTATTTTTATACAGGTACAATATCATAGGTAATGGTCACACCGACGCCCCGCTGCAGGGTATTGGTGACCGTCCCGTTCGATGAGAGTGCCTCTAAAATGGGGCGCACCTGCTCTGCCGGGGCATTGGTGTATGCGGTGATATGAACGTGCAAATCTTCCAGCACCGGCGACGGGCCACCCACCCGCGTGGCTTTCACATCCACCTCGATGTCATCTACCGGCACATTTCTCGCCTGCGCTTCGCGGTTAATACCGGAAATCATACAACCACCCAGCGCGCTCAACAGCAATTCTGTCGGCAATGGCGCAGCGAGCGGTTTTTTCGAGGTGGTCGCAATAGTGGTTGACCAATCCCGCGCTCTTATGTCGGCAGTAAACACATCATTTTGTTTCACATTTGTTTGCAATATTTTTTTCTCAACAACTGGTGCTGTCATTTTTTACTCCACTCCTTCCTCTACGGGAAAAGGTATGCTAATTCTGCTTTTTTCTGTTTGGCCATGTGGCGCACCGAAATAATGCCGCACCCAATGTTCAATCTTCAAATAGCCCACCAAAAAGATGATTTGGAAGATGGGCAGTGTTGCCGCGGGCACCGCTACCAGCGGCGAGAACGCGGCGGTTGCCAGCGCAATCGCCGTGCCGTTGTTTTTCCCGGTGCCGGCGAAAATGATACCCATATGGTCTTCGTAACTTAAGCCCATTTTGCGGTCAACCCAGGTGATGATCGCCAACGTCAGCGAGACAAACACCAGATTCGGCACGATGAGCCACAGCATCAACTGCCATTTTTGCAGCAGGATTGCACCTTTCATAAAGAATATCAGGAAGATGATGAGATACATATTGAACAGGGTGATGCTGGGGAACAGCGGCGCCAGTTTTTTGAAGCCGGTTTCGCCAAGCCAGCGCATCAACCCCAGCCGGGTGAGGTAACCGAGCACCATCGGCAGGATGAGCACGGTCAGGATGGCGTTCATCAGCAAGCCCATCGGCACGGGCACGTTGAACGAGCCGCCCAGCACACCCAGCCAAAAAGGGATGGCGGCAATCGCTGTGACAAAACTGGTGGCGATGGCGACGGTTGCCAGTTCCAAATTGCCGCCCGCCAGCCCAGTATAGCCGATGCTCATGCTGGAGCCGGGCACAACCATCACCAGCAGAAACCCGAACCCCACTTCAGGGTCATTCAGAAAAATTTTGCTCAGCGCAAAACCGAGCAGCGGCGCCCACACAAAATTGTATGCCAGCGTCAGCCCCAATCCTTTCAGATTGCGCACCGCTTTTGCCAGCGCTTCCAACCGAATGTTAATCATCATCGGGTAAATCATCAGAAATACCACAACGGTGATGAGCGTTTTCAGCGTGGGTTGGTGTTGTTTGATGAACGCGGTGTTAAAATATCCCAGCGTCCAGCCAATTAAAATTGCGATACTCACATACCACAATAGATACGTTTTTAGATTTTCTTGTATTTTTTTGAGTGTCATCACTCATTGCCTCCTCAAAATTATCGTGTTTTGAAAAATTTCCGGTTACGATTTTTGAGGAGGAGACCGTTTTACCCATTTGTGCAGCCCACATCGACAACCCGCCGTGGGCATTTTGCAACAATGACACATAATTCACTCCAATGTGCGCCATAGGCGCGATAAACACTTCAATGGTAATGATGCTGGTGTCCGCCAGTGTGATGATGACGTTGGCTATCGGCACACGGTTCTGCCCCGGTCAGTTCACCGTTCAGCAACCGGGCTACGCTCTGCCGAACCGTTCCCCGTGCGCCGGTTACGGCTTGAATGCCCATTTGCTCAAAAATTTCCACGGCACGCCGCCCCATTCCACCACTGAGCATCACACCGGCGCGCTGTTCTTTGATGAATGCCGGTACTTGCCCCGGACCGTGATTGTGCAAAAACGGATTTGCCACGGTAGAAACCGATTTAATTTCGTTGTTTTCCACGTCCACAAAAACATAGTACGAACATCGTCCGAAATGATGGCTCGCTTGGCTGTCAAGCCCATTGTTTGTTTCTGCTGCTACTGCGACACGCATTTTTTGTCGCCTCCTTTTGTTGGGTGATGTTTTATTCGGAAAATCGAATAACCTGTGTCAAAAAAATTAATGCTTCCGCCGCTGACATCGGGGACACGGGCAAGTTTTGTGTTCGGTGAATGAACGAAACTGTATCCGCTCGGCGGTGTCATCTGCTGCCAGATTTTTCAATGCGTCAATAATTTCCGGCACGCGCTTGTCTTTGATGCGGTACACCACCGTCATCCCCTCCCGTTCTGCTACAACCAATCCGGCTTCGCGCAGAACCATCAGATGCTGAGAGATATTTGCCTGCGGACGCTGCAACACGGTGGTGAGATGCATCACATATGCACCATCGCCGCGCAACTGGTCTAAAATCATCAACCGCACGGGATGGCTCAACGCTCTGGCAATCTGGACAGTTTTTCGGGTTACGGCATCAACCAGCATGACACACCTTATTCGATATTTTGAATAAAGTATAAACCGATGTTCCGTCTTTGTCA
>CAYPUV010000029.1:0-25462 GCA_964413895.1 uncultured Anaerolineaceae bacterium | reverse complement strand
CTATATGATTATGCACCCCGGCCCCGATGCCCGCTTCGCCGAATGGCTAGAGAAAAAGAAAATTAAGTGGGTAGGCGTAGATTGCGGCAGTGCCGACCATCCGATGAATACCAAAATCCGCGACTGGATGCCCGCGCAAGCAGAACAAGCCGACGCGCACATGCGCAAAAAATACGGCAAATCCCTCTCAGAAATTTTTACCCCCGACATGTATCAGATGATGCACTTGTGGATGTTCCCCAAAAGCATTATCCACGCTGAATGTATCGGCGGCGATATTGACCTGCTGGTGAACCGTCGCGTGCAAGTGGCGTGTTTCCCCTGGCGATTCGTGGACGGCGAATCCAGCATCGCCCGGATTGTGGCGATGGTTGACGACGACGAATACGACGCGTTGATGAAGAAAAAAACGACAATGCCCCAAACCAAATTCGGCGACTGCTACGACCCCGAACACGTCAAACGTCTCGGCGGGCGCGGCAGAACCTACTAGCAGGAGATGAACATGGCAGTAACCAAAGTAGAAATTCGTTCCGGCGCATATTATGACTCGGTAGTGCTAATGCAGCTTCAGCGCGCGCTGGCAGACCTGCCCGGCGTGATAGATGCCGGCGTGGTCATGGGTACCGATGCCAACAAAGATGTGTTGGCGCAAAGCGACCTGCTCACTGATGAAGGCAAAGCCGCGCAGCCCGATGACATGCTCATTGTGGTAAAAGCAGATGATGAAGCCGCCGCCGACAACGCGCTGGGCAGCGTTGACGACCTCCTTTCCAGAAAACGCGGCGTGGGCGTGGAAGCCGCCTACCTGCCCAAAAGCATCGAAGCCGCCGTGGATATGCTCCCCGCAGCGCAATGGGTGTTGGTGTCTGTACCAGGACGATACGCCGCCGGTGTCGCCCGACAAGCGTTGGAACACAATAAACACATTTTTCTGTACAGCGACAACGTCTCGTTGGATGATGAAATTTCGCTGAAAAAAGAAGCCGCTGATAAAGGCTTGCTGGTGATGGGCCCCGACTGCGGCACGGCGATTGTGAACGGCGTTGGGCTGGGTTTCGCCAACCGCGTGCGCCGGGGACCCATCGGCGTGGTGGCAGCAAGCGGCACCGGCTTGCAGCAAACCACCGCCCGCATCCATCAAATGGGCGGCGGCATTACCCACGCCCTCGGCACCGGCGGACGCGATTTAAAAGAAGCTGTCGGCGCGATTACCGCCCGCCAGGGACTTGATTTGCTCATCCGCGACCCGGAAACCAAAGTGATTGTGCTGGTTTCCAAACCCCCCGCCCCCGCCGTCGCCGAGCAATTGTTGAAACTGGCGCGTTCCACCGACAAGCCGGTGGTAGTCGATTTTATTGGCTACATCCCATCCGCCCGTCGGCTGGATAATTTGTACTTTGCCAGCACCTTCGATGAAACAGCTGAGTTGGCAGTTTCGCTGGCAGAAAATCCTCCCACAGCAGAACCACTGCCGCTCGACAAGTTTTCGGCGGGGCAGAAATATCTGCGCGGGCTGTTCTCCGGCGGCACGCTGGCATACGAAGCCCAACTCATCCTGAAAGAATATCTGCCCGACGTGCTCTCAAACGCGCCGCTGGATCCGTCTTTAAAAATGAAGGACGCGGTAGTTAGTGAGGGAAACTGCATCGTTGATTTGGGCGAAGATGAATTCACGGTGGGGCGATTACACCCCATGATGGACAACGATTTGCGCATTCGCCGCCTGCTGAAAGAAGCAGAAGACCCGGAAGTGGCGGTCATTTTGCTGGATGTGGTACTGGGCGATGGCGCACATTCAGACCCCGCCAGCGAACTTGGTCCCGCTATCGCGCAAGCGAAAGCCATCGCCGCCGCTGCCGGGCGGTATTTGGAAGTGGTCGCCATTGTGGTGGGCACCGATGAAGACCCACAAGATATGGATACTCAAATTGAAGTGCTGAAAAAAGCGGGCGCACGGGTAGAAACCAGCAACGACCGCGCCGTGCGCTATGTTGGCAAGCTGGCGCGTGCGCTGAATCGCATCGCAAGCGAAGCGCCTGACACTCTGCCGCCGGTGGACAGCACATTCCTATCGCAACCGGTTGCCGCCATCAATGCCGGGTTACAATCGTTTACCGATAGCGTTGCCGAGCAGGGCGCAGAAGTCTTGCAAGTTGATTGGCGTCCACCTGCCGGCGGCAACGAAATGTTGATGGCAATTTTGATGAGAATGAAGCACTAGAAAATAGAGATTAGTAGATTAGAGATTGGCTATTGAAACCGCCAATCTCTAATTAACCAATTAATTAACCACACAAGAAAAGAGGGTAACGCTATGGCAGTTGATATCCAAAAAGCAAATGATGAAGCAACCAACAGAATGATGGAAGCCCATCCAGTATTGGTTGGGTTAGCAAAAGCCAAGGATGTTATCCCTGGTATGCGCGACAACCTGTTGTTGCACGCCGGCCCTCCCATCACCTGGGAACGCGCTTCCGGTCCGATGCGCGGCGCAATCATCGGCGCATTGATTTTTGAAGGCAAAGCGAAAGACGCAGCCGAAGCCGAGAAACTTGTCACCTCCGGCGAGATCGAACTGGAACCGTGCCACGAACACGATGCGGTCGGCCCGATGGCGGGAGTCACATCGCCCAGCATGACCGTCTATATCATCGAAAACAAAACGCACGGCAATCTCGCCTATTCCAACCTCAACGAAGGGTACGGCAAGGTGTTGCGCTACGGTGCGTACAGTGCAGAGGTGCTGGAACGCCTGCACTGGCTCGATGGTGTAATGGGTCCCGTGCTGGCAGACGCCGTGGAAGCCAGCGGTGGTATCGACATTCGCGCCCTGTTGGCAGAAGCCCTGCACATGGGCGATGAAGGTCACAACCGCAACAAAGCCGGGTCAATTTTGTTCCTGAAAGCCCTGGCACCGTATGTGGCAAAAGCCGCCCCCAACGCCGACGTAGCATCGGACATTCTGAAAGCCATCGGCGACAACGCGCTGTCTGTGCTCAACCCGGTCATGGCATCGTGCAAAGCAATGGCAGATGCCGGTCACGGCGTGGAAGGGAGTACCGTGGTCACGACGATGGCGCGCAATGGCACCGATTTCGGTATCCGTGTCAGTGGCATCGGCGGGCTGCGCGGCGAAACGCAATGGTTCACCGCCCCGGTTACCATTCCTAAAGGACTGTACTTCCCCGGCTTTACCGAAGCAGATTCCAGCGGCGACATCGGCGACAGCACCATCACCGAAACCGCCGGTATCGGTGGGTTTGCGATGGCAACCGCGCCCGCCATCGTCACCTTTATCAGTGGCACACCCAAAGACGCCATCAATGCCACAATGGAAATGTATGAAATTACGCACACCGAACACAAATACTTCACCATGCCCATCCTTGATTTTCGTGGCACGCCTACCGGCATTGACATTCGCAAAGTGGTGGAAAAAGGCATCACCCCACGCGTCAACACCGGCATCGCCCACAAAAATGCGGGTGTGGGGCAGGTCGGCGCGGGTCTGGTTCGCCCACCGATGAAAATGTTCGAAGATGCATTGGTCGCTTATGCACAAAAGTATGGGCTGTAGAACGCCCCTCTCCCTAACCCTCTCCCCGACGGGGAGAGGGAATTTCCCCTCTCAATGAGGGGGGATTAAGGGGAGAGAAAATCTCCGAATTACCACTAGCTTTTAAAAGGAGAGCACTCAATGAACCGTGAAGATTTTATTAAAACCCTCTCGTCCGCCAAACTGTTCGACCTGACGCAGGGTTTGAGTATTTTTACGCCCCCGTGGCCCGGCGAAAAAGCGTTACAAGTTCATTTTTTCAAACGATTAACCGGCGCGTATGGCGGCGGACAGGGCGCCAACGGGCAGCTCATCGAATGGAGCAATAATACCAGCACCCACCTCGTCGGCGAACGCGCCTTCTACAGTGGCGCCCGCGCCATCGCCGATATTCCCCTCGCTGCATTGAGCGGTCCCGGCGTGGTGGTTGATATTTCCGACGCCGTCTCTGATTACAGCCTTTACACGCCGGAAATGATTATGGAACGCGCCAAAGTAAAAAAAGGCGATATTCTCATCATCAACACCGGCTACCACAAATATGGCTGGGATCAACCTGATGTGCACAATCCCAACGCACAGGGCGGCGTGGAAAACAAGGAATTTGGCTATTACGTCCGCCATCCGGGGCCTTCTCCCGAATTTTTCCAGTGGGCAATGGATATGGAATTGAAGATTGTGGGCGTTGATTGTGGGTCTGCCGAACACCCGATGAACACCCCCATCCGTTACATGCATGCCAACGAATTCGCCAAAGCGGAAGCCAAGCTGAAAGAAACTTACGGCAAAAGCTGGGACGAGCTATTCCCACCCGACGAATATCACGAACTCACCCATATTAAAATGCCCAAAGCGCACCTGCTGCTGGCAGAAGCGCTGGGGGGGCAGATTGACGAACTGAGCAACCAGCGCGCATGGATTATAATACCGCCCATCCCCTTTACAGAAGTGGAATCGGCATGGAGCCGCGCCGTAGCACTGCAAGCTCCCGATGGCATGAGCGAAGATGACTTTTTCAACTTTATGGCAAACGCCGAAATGTTGGACTTGACCGTGCCGTTCAGCGTGCAAACCCCGCAATGGGCAAACTACGAACCCCTCACCGTCACCTACACGAAGCGGGTCGGCGGACAGTATTTTGGGATGGGACGCAATAACGCCCACTGCCGCGCCAGCTTCCACTTGGGAACCCATATGGACGGCGAAAAACACTTCTGGGCCGCCGGGCGCACCATCGGGCAAATGCCACTCGAACACTGGGTGGGGCCTGGCGTCATCGCCGACATTTCCCCCCTGGTCAGTAACTCCAGCGTGTACACCCCACAAATGATTATGGATGTGGCCGATGTTCACAAGGGCGACATTCTCATCATCAAAACTGGCTATTATCAATATGGATGGGCAAGCCCCGATTCCGACGAATTTCGCTATATGATTAAACATCCGGGACCCTCACCTGACTTTGCCGATTGGTGTATGGATATGGAGATCAAATGGCTTGGGGTTGACTGTGTGGCGATGGAACACCCGATGAACACCATCCAACGTCTCTGGCATCCCAAAACATTTGCAGAAGCCAACCGCAAATTAATCGAAACCTTCGGCAAAGACTGGGATGAAATGTACCCCCTGGATAAATACTACCAGGACATGCACCTCAACCTGTTCCCCAAAGGCATTGTGCATGCCGAAAACTTGGGGACAGATATTGCCAACGCCGAAAGCGGGCGCTATTACATCGCCGCATTCATTCCCAAAGGGATGGAACTCGCCTCAATGTGGGGACGCTTCATTGCCTTTAAGGAACCTGATTGATTTTGATGATAGAATAGAAATGACGACTTCCATTGTCGAAACCTCTCACCGGCAATAGAAGTCGTCACTTTTCATACATCCACAAAAATATAGTGTTGCAGGTACAAACCCGATGCACTCAGAAATTGAAACCTACTTACACCGAATTGAAGATTTGCGAGGGCAAGTGGGGCGGTTAATCGCCAACCTTTCCTCAACAGCGCTGAACTGGCGTCCCCTTGAAAATACGGATGATCACAGTACCAATTCTCTAGCCGTGCTGGCAACGCACATTGCCGGGGCAGAGCATTTTTGGATTGCTGAAGTCATCGGTGGCCGTCCCCCCACGCGGAACCGCGACGCCGAATTTACCGTTCAAGCAACCGCCCCCGCCGAATTGCAAGCACTATTGAACAAAACAGGCACAGAAACGCGAGAAATTTTTTCTTCCCTGCAACCTTCAGACCTGGCAACCACCCGGAACGTACAAGGCCGAACGGTCTCGGTGCGCTGGGGAATACTGCACGTTATTGATCATACTGCTTTACATCTGGGACACATGCAACTTACATATCAATTGTGGCACAGAGGAAAAACCGGTTATTCACCGCGCTGGTTCCAACGACTGCCTTCAGAAACATCACACTAATGTATCTGAAATTGATTATTAGTTGCGCCGATGGTCTTTTTGATGAAAGCACAGCGGAGGTAACATCTGATGAAACCAGCCCCGTTTGAATACTATGCCCCCGACACCATCGAACAAGCGCTGGACCTATTGGCATCATACGGATACGACGCAAAAATTCTGGCGGGCGGACAAAGTTTAGTCCCCACTATGAATTTTCGTCTGGCACAACCGGCGATACTGGTAGACTTAAATTGCATTCCAGAACTAAACTATATTACTCCCACACCTAACGGCGGTCTGCGTATTGGAGCCATGACACGCCACGGCCAGGTGGAACACAGTCCGCTGGTGGCAGAACGGGCGCCACTTTTGCACGAGGCAATGCCCAATGTGGCACACCCGCAAATTCGCGCCCGGGGAACCATCGGTGGCGCGATTGCCCACGCCGACCCCGCCGCCGAACTGCCGGCAGTCTGCGTAGCATTAAATGCGCGGTTTAAATTGCGCCGTGGCGCGCAGGAACGAGGGGTCGCCGCCACAGACTTTTTCGTTGGCTTATTTACCACCGTAATGGAAGCGGATGAGCTGCTGGTGGAAATCGAATTTCCGCCTATGCCACCCCGCAGCGGATGGTCATTTCAAGAAGTGGCGCGACGGCACGGCGATTACGCGCTAGCGGGCGTTGCTACCGCCGTATCGCTGGATGCATCTGGCGTATGCAACGACGTGCGTCTCTCTTTTTTGAGCGTTGGTGACCACGCCGTGCTGGCAGAAAATGCCATCGCCGCGCTGAAGGGGCAATCCCCCACCGCCGAAGTCATCGCCAACGCCGCCGCCATCGCTGCACAAGATGATATTTCACCCAGTGGCGATATTCACGCTTCGGCTGAATACCGTCGCCATTTAGCACAAACACTGGCAGAACGAACCCTAACGCAAGCGGTTGAACGCGCAGTTGGCAATTGAAGGAGACCACCATGGACCACAAAATTGAGATAACCGTCACCGTCAACGGAATCCAA
This sequence comes from uncultured Anaerolineaceae bacterium, assembly GCA_964413895.1. Taxonomy (GTDB): domain Bacteria; phylum Chloroflexota; class Anaerolineae; order 4572-78; family 4572-78; genus JANTHQ01. The sequence continues at coordinate 18,456 of CAYPUV010000029.1, read as the reverse complement.
TACCAGCGTGCCGTGGAACCGCGCATGCTGTTGAGCGATTTTCTGCGCCACGAATTGGGACTCACCGGCACGCACGTCGGCTGTGAACATGGTGTGTGCGGCTCGTGTACCATCGTGTTCGATGGTGAAGCGATGCGCTCGTGTCTGCTGTTCGCCGTGCAAGCCGATGGGCACGAGATTTCGACTGTGGAAGGGTTGGGCACGCCGGACAATTTGCACCCGCTGCAAGAGGCATTTCAGGAAAAACACGCTTTGCAGTGTGGTTTTTGCACGCCCGGATTTTTGATGAGTCTCACACCCTTTCTGGAAGAAAACCCCAACCCCGACCGGGAAGAAATCCGAGAAGCCATTGCGGGCAACCTCTGTCGCTGTACCGGATATGAAAACATCGTTGATGCGGTGAAACTTGCCGCAGAAAAAATGCGCGAAGGCTAACCCGGAGGAGATATTATGGCAAAATATATCGGTCAACCCGTAAAACGAAACGAAGACCCGCGCCTGCTCACCGGGCAAGCGTTATTTGTGGATGATGTGGATTTGCCGGGTATGCTCCACGCCACATTTTTGCGCAGCGATTACGCGCACGCACGCATCATCAGCATTGACACCTCTGCCGCAGAAGCAGTGCCGGGCGTGGTGGCAGTGTACACCGCCGCAGATATGGGCGATTTTTGGCATCCCAGCCCGATGATTGTCCAGCCGCCGGCAACCATCGAAAATATTGTGTTCAATGCCCGCCCGCAAATTCCGATGGCGAAAGACAAAGTGCGGCACATCGGCGACCCGCTGGCAGTGGTCATCGCCGAAAGCCGGTACATCGCTGAGGATGCTGCCGAGCAAATTTGGGTGGAATACGAGCCGCTCGATGCGGTAACGGATTTGGAAAAAGCGCTGGAACCCGATTCGGCGCTGTTGTATGAAGAATTGGGTACGAATTTAGCCTCCCATGTTCAGCAGGAAAAAGGCAGTTACGCCGAAGCAGTGGCAAACGCCGATTTGGTCATCAAACGGCGCATCATCATTGACCGGGGCGCTGCCGCCGCGATGGAAAATCGTGGCATTGTAGTCAACTGGGATGCGAAAAGCCAGCAAATGACCATGTGGAATACCACCCAAGCCCCCATCCCCATTCGCAACGGCATCGCCGCCACGCTGGGGCTGTCCGAGCATCAGGTGCGGGTGATTGCCCCGTTTGTGGGCGGCGGCTTTGGCCCAAAAATTATGCTCTGGCAACCGGAAGAAGTGTTGCTCCCCTGGGCAGCGATGAAACTCAATCGCCCCATCAAATGGATTGAAGACCGCCGCGAGAATTTCTTGGGCACAACACAGGAACGCGGGCAAATCCACGATGTGGAAGCCGCCTTCACCAAAGACGGCAAAATTTTGGGGCTGAAAGATGTTTTTCTGCACGACACGGGCGCGTACAACCCTTATGGGCTGACTGTGCCGCTGAACACCCAGACGCACTCGATGGGTACATACGATGTACCGAACTTGTACACGGAATTTAAAGTGGTGTTCACCAACAAAATGATTGTCACCCCGGTGCGCGGCGCGGGCAGACCGCAGGGCATTTTCGTCATCGAGCGCATGATGGATTTGGCGGCGAAAGAGTTGGGGCTCGACCCGGTAGAGATTCGCCAACGAAACCTGATTCCCGCCGATGCGTTCCCCGTCAACCAGCAAATCATCGGGCAGGACTTCATCGAAACGATTTATGACAGTGGCAATTTCCAACCGCTGGTGGAAAAAGCCAAAAAGATGATTGACTACGACCGGTTCATCAAAGAAGAACAGCCCAGGTTGCGTGCCGCAGGGAAGCATGTTGGCATTGGCCTGGTGACATTTGTGGAAAGCACCGGCGTGGGACCGTATGAAGGCGCGCGCATCACCGTGGAATCAAGCGGGAAGGTCAATCTGGTGACGGGGGTCGGCACGCAGGGGCAAAGCCACTTCACCTCGTTTGCCCAAATTGCCGCCGAGGCGCTGGGCGTTAACGTGCATGATGTGGAAGTGACCACCGGCGACACCGCTCAATTCCACTGGGGAACCGGCACGTTTGCCAGCCGCGGCGCGGTGGTGGCGGGCAATGCCATCAACGCGGCGGCGCAGCGGGTGCGCGCCAAAATTTTGGCAAAAGCCAGTGAGGTGCTGGAAGCGCCGGAAGAAGAACTTGAGCTGGAAAACGGTGTTGTACGAATAGCAGACATACCTGAAAAATCTCTCACCCTCGGCGAATTGGCGATGCTCGCCAACCCGCTGCGCGGCGCGGTTGAACCGGGCACGGAACCGGGACTGGAAGCCAGCGAGTATTTCGGTCCGAAATACGGCACAACTGCCAGCGGTGCAGTCGCAATGATTGTGGAAGTTGACCCGGACACGATGATGCTCGACATCAAAAAATTCGTTGTCGCGCACGATTGCGGCACAGTCATCAACCCGATGGTGGTTGAAGGGCAAATTCACGGCGGGGTGTCGCTGGGAATTGGCAATTCATACTACGAGCAAATTATTTATGACGAGAACGGGCAACTGCTCAACGCTTCATTTATGGACTACCTGTTGCCCCGCTCCACCGATATGCCAACAGCGTTTGAAATTGCGCACCAAGAGACCAAATCGCCGCTGAACCCGATGGGCAGCAAAGGTGTCGGCGAAGCAGGGGCGATTCCTATGCCCTCCCTGTTTGCCCAAGCGTTGGAAAATGCGCTAAACGTTGACGGGTTGGAAATTTTAGAAATGCCGATGAACCCCAGTAAATTATTCACGCTGGTGCAGACGGTAAAAAGCAAAAATTAGTTATTGGCAAATGGAGATTGATGCGGCAGAAACTTTGAACCTTTAACCTTGAACAAGGAACCCTATCATGAAACTATCCGGTAAATTTGTTTTTGACGGCAACCAAAATGATGTATGGGAACTTTTGCGCGACCCGGATGCGCTGGCAAAGGCATTACCGGGCACGCAAAGTTTAGAAAAAGTTAGTGAAAATGAATATACCGGCAAAATGCACGTGCGAGTGGGTCCTGTTTCGGGCGTGTTTGCCGGAAAATTGACCATTTCCGATGAAGCGCCGCCCGAAAGTTACACCCTGCAAGTGGATGGACGCGGCGCTCCCGGTTTTGTTAAAGGCACCGGCTCAATTCAACTGACCGCCCAAGACAACAGCAAAACGCTGATGCAATACACCGGCGACGTGCAAATCGGCGGCAGACTTGCCAGCGTTGGGCAACGGTTGATTGATTCGGTGAGTAAAAGTATGGTGCGGCAAGGGTTAGAAACGCTGAATATGGCGTTGCAGGCAAAACATGCTCCACCTATTCCCACATCAGAAGCGGCGGCAGAACAACCGCCGGCATTCACCCCGCCTACCGAAATGGAATTCGCGCTGGGCGTGGCGAAAGATATGCTGGCAGATGTTTTCTCGCCGGAAAACAAACGAGTATGGGAACTGATAGCCGCTGCACTGGTCAGTTTTGCATTGGGATTCTGGTTTGGCAGCAAAAGGAGGGATGGATAATGGGTTGACAGATTTTACGATTAACACGCAATTGAAAGGGGAGGCAATATGTACCGGGAGCGGCAGATAGCACTGTTCCCTTTTACAACCACTTTAGAAAGGAGAAAAAAATGAACAAAAAAATTTATTTATTGCTAACATTACTCCTGATGGGTATGGGGCTTCTGGTAACCGCGTGCCAGGGGGCAACACCTACGGCTCAACCGGCAGCACCCACGGCAACAGCGGCTCAACCGGCAAAAGCAGCACCCACGGCAACAACGGCAGCAGCAGCAGCACCGGCACCAACGGCAACTGTAGAAGCGAAAAAAGTTACTCTGGCGATCGAACACTTCAGTATCATCGAAGGGACAACATGGTCTGGCGCCCATGACCGAGCCGGAAAACGCATTGCTGAAAAATATCCCAATGTAGACTACATTTTCAGAGAAGAAGTAGGTCCCGATCTGGCCGTACCCTATGCCGAAGAAATGATTTCCAACGGCGCCAACATCGTGGTGGGGAACGCCGAATTTATGGGTCTCCCCTTGAAAGACATCGCCGATAAATACCCGGACACCTACTTTGTCTCCATCATCGCCAGCGATTTGAGCACCAAACCCAACTTCATCCGCATGTTCCCGCGACAATATCAAGCGCTGTATCTTGAAGGGTTGATTGCCGGCGCGCTGACCGAATCGGGCAACATCGGCATCGTCTCCGCCTTCCCCTCAGTGCAGGTTATTCGGCGAGAAGCAGGTTTCTACTTGGGGGTGCAAGATGCCGCCAAACTGCTGAATAAAGATATCACCGTTTACGTGAAATACGCCGGCGACTGGTATCTGCCGCAAGAAGAGCGAGACATCGCTGCCACGCTGGTGGATCAGTACAATGTAGACATCCTGACCCAGCAAACCGACTCCGGCTCCCCGCTGGATGTGGCACAGGGAAAAGGCATCTGGTTCATTGGTAAAGATATGGACATCGTCGGCGAGTACGGTTGGTCAAATACCGATACCGTCGCTGTGTCATTCGATACCCGCTGGGAAGTTGCCTATAACAAAATCGTTCAGGAATATATGGCTGGCAATAAAACCCCAGAAACCATTATGTACCCGGGTATGGATTCCTTTATGACCCTGGCTGACGGCACCAAAGAAGCCACCGTTGACATCATGAACGACGGCAAAGTGGGCGTTGACGCCATCAGCCCCAAAGCCCGACCTTTAATTTCAGACGACATTGTAAAGCTCGTTGAACAACGCAGAGACCAGATGATGAAAGGGGAATGGGACCCCTTCACCGAACACGCATTTGTGAGCAACGGCACCGGACTCGATTTGGAGGGACAGCCGGTTCCGGCGGCAGGGACAACAGTTAAGCCGGCGGGCGAAGTACCAACAGCCGAGTGGCTCCTCTCCAAATTTAACTTTGACTTGGAAGGACTGAAAGTATTGGAGTAAACTCGCGTCCGGCACTTTCCACCGAGCGCATCGAAGTGTAATGCTTTTCTATCCCTGAGATTTGAGGCTCCCACACACAGGGGGAAACCTCCCAAACGTGGGAGTCTCATTCTTATTATCTGCCGCCCAATGGGACGGAATGACCCAACCTCTCACCCTTTTCCGCTCCCCTCAGCAAGAGGAGCGGAAAACCAGAGGAAAGGCAGACATAATCAGGAAATCAATCACGGAAAAATATCTATGCAAACAAACTTATTCAAAAAGCCCAATCCCGGTGAAACCGTGCTGGAAGTACGGGGAATCACCAAACGGTTTCCGGGCGTAACCGCCAATGACCACATTGACTTTGAGATGAAAGCGGGCGAGGTTCACGCTATTTTGGGCGAGAATGGCGCCGGGAAAACCACACTGATGAACATCCTGTTCGGCCTGCTGCAACCCGATGAAGGGGAAATTTACATCCACGGGGAGCGAGTCCACTTCAAATCGCCCCTTGATGCCATCAATCTGGGCATCGGCATGGTTCACCAGCACCGAAAATTGGTACAGGCGCACACAGTGCTGGAAAATATCGTTCTCGGGCATCCAAATGCCGGAAAGTTGCTGAATTTAAAACGAACCAGCCGGGAAATTGAAGAATTGTGTGAGCAATATGGATTTAAAATTGATCCGGGGGCAAAAGTCTGGCAACTGTCAGAAGGTGAAAAACAGGTAGTGGAAATTCTGAAGGCGCTCTACCGGGGAGCAAAAGTCCTTATTTTGGATGAACCGACCTCTGCTCTGGCTCCGCCGGAAACCAAAAACCTTCTGGCTTCCATCGAAGCGATGACCCAGAATGATATGGCGATTGTTCCCTTCATCACCCACAAACTGCCCATTGTGTTGTCGGTGAGCGACCGGGTAACGGTGCTGAGGCGCGGCAAAGTCACGGCTCGGCTGAAAACTCGCCACGCGACAGAAAAAGTCCTGACCCGGGAAATGGTGGGCAGAGAAGTCATCTTCCGCACCAAACAGGTGCAGGTAGAAAAGGGGAAGCCCATCCTGCAAATAGAAAACCTTTCTACCTTCAATGATAAAGGGAATTTGGCGTTGCAAGGCGTTTCTTTTTCCGTGCATGAAGGAGAAATCTTTGGCATTGCCGGCGTTTCCGGCAACGGGCAACAGGAACTGGCTGAGGTGCTTGCCGGTTTGCGAAAAGTAAGCGGGGGAAGCGTTCTGCTGGATAGGGAAGACATCACCACAGCTTCCAGCCTGGCCAGATGGCAAAGGGGGATTGGCTACATTCCTGCCGAGCGCATCACGGTCGGTTCCATTGGCGATTTCTCGCTGGTGGAGAATATGGCAATGAACTTTTATTTTGATGATGATTTCTCCCGGCGCGGAATTATTGACTTCAAAAAAATGCGCCAATTCACCCAAGACATCATCGCAGAATACAACGTGGCGGCTCCCGGTCCCGATATAAAAGCCAAAGCCCTGTCGGGAGGCAACTTGCAAAAACTCATCTTGGGGCGCGTATTGGCGCGCAAACCGCGCCTTATCATCGCCAACCTGCCAACGCAGGGGCTTGACGTAGGCGCTATTGAGTTTGTGCGAAACAAATTAGTGGAAGCGAAAAAAGCCAAAGCCGGAATCCTTCTCATTTCAGAAGACCTTGACGAAGTTTTAGCGTTAAGCGACCGGGTTGCACCGATATACGAAGGAGAATTTATGGACATTATTCCCGGCAAAGAAGCCCAAAGAGAAACCGTTGGGGCAATGATGGCCGGTTTGCGCTCCAAAGGAGGGCAAAATGAAAGCCGGTAACTACAAACTGGACATACAAAAAAGAGTTACCTTAAACGGTTGGGAAGCAACTATCATATCCATTCTGGCTATTCTTCTTGCGATGACATTGTTTAGCCTCATCTTTATTCTGGCTGGCATTAACCCTTTGTTGGCTTACCGGGAGATTTTCTCGTATGCCTTCATTAACCCCTTTGGTCTGCCAGCAACCATCAACCGGTTTATCTTCTTGTTACTGGTTACCTATGCATTCATCATCCCGTTTCGGGCGGGACTATGGAACATTGGTATGGCAGGGCAACTGTATGCCGGAGCATTGGGTGCGTTTGCCGTTTTATTTGCCCTCGGCGCAAAAACATCATCAGGCATTGCACTTTCCCCCGCTCTGGTCATCATTCTGATGATTGCGGTGGCTTCGTTGGGCGGAGCAGTGGTAGGGGCTATCACCGGTTATTTGAAAGGAAAGTTTAACCTGAACGAGATTGTCGTAACAATGATGTTGAATTTTATCGTCTTTTGGCTCGTCTCTTTTATGATAAAAGATGGTGGCATCTTTATGAATCGGGGCGGCAGAGGAGAAAGTTTTGAGTTACCCGTTGCGGTGCGTGCCCCGCTCATTGCGGGTATGCCTATCACCATTTTTCTGGTCTTGGGATTAGCCGCGCTGCTGTATTTTATGTTTACCAAAACCAGAATTGGTTATGAAATTAAAACCTACGGTCTCAATCCATCGGCGGCGCACTATGCCGGTATCAGTTCATTCAAAATACCTGTGTTGGTGTTTGTGCTGGGTGGAGCGATAGCCGGTATAGCCGGGTATCATTATTTCGCCGCCGTCCCCGGGGTGTACAAAATTGCCAGAAATTACGGTTTTTTTGGTGACCTTTCTTTTTACGGCATTATCTGTGGCCTGATTTCTCTGGGCAACCCGCTGGCCGCCATTCCGGTAGCGTTTCTCTTTGGTGGGTTGTCTGTCGGCGGACGGTTTATTCAAGGAAAATTGAGTATGAGTTTTGGTGTGGATTATGCCTTGTTGGGCGTTTTAATGATTACCCTCGTCGCTTTTCAATTTTTTTATCGCTACAAAATTGTGTGGCAAAAAATAGAGAAGGAGCAAGCCCATGCTGGAATTTCTCGTTAGAAGTCTAGATGCTTCAACTATTTTTACCATCGCCGCTCTCGGTGAACTCATCGGCCAGCGTTCAGGCGTGCTGAACGTTGGGGTTGAAGGGGTGATGCTATTTGGCGCGACGCTGGGGTTCATCGTTGCCCAGAGTACCGGCAACTACTTGCTCGGCTTTCTGGTGGGGATTGCTATTGGGGGACTGCTCGGCTTACTTCACGCGTTCTTTTCCATTACCCTCCGGGGAGACCAGGTTGTGAGCGGAATGGGCATCTGGATTTTTGGTTTTGGACTGACTACCTACATCGGCAATCCGTACACCGGACCTCTGGGAATGAAGCGCATCCCCCCAGTGTTACATCTTTCCCCTTTCTTTTACCTCGGCATTGGGTTGGTTGTTATCACCTGGTTTGTCCTTTCCAAAACAAGTTTGGGGCTGCGGATACGGTCGGTTGGAGAGAATCCATCTGTAGCCGAAGTTTCGGGGATTAATGTTACCGTGACGCGCTATTTGTGTGTTGTTGTTGGAGGCATGCTTATGGGGCTGGCCGGCGCGATTTACTCACTTGATTACAATCCGGTCTGGAACTACAACTTTTTGATGGGATGGGGATTCATTGCCCTGGCGCTTGTCTTTTTCTCCGCATGGAATCCTTTCATTTTGACGGGCGGTTCGTTGCTTTTTGGAATCTTGTGGCAACTTTCACTCAACCCCCAACTTGTACTTCCCGGCGTTTTGTCCAGATACATTTGGCGGATGGTTCCCTTTACCATCACCCTGATAGTTTTGTGGATAATGGCAACCAAATGGTTCCGCACAAAATGGGGTTCCGCCAAACCAGAAGCGCTGGGCATACCATACATCAAAGAATAATTTTTCAACGAAACAACATTTGGCTGAATATCAACATCACACAGGTTTCAGTTGTCCGCTGAACCGCAACACCGAAGGGTGGCGGCGCTGCCGTCACCCTCACTCAACTGATACCGGTGGTTTTCACTGGAAGATTAGTGATTGGAGATTAGCGATTGGAGATTAGAAACTCACCTTACGCAGTATTTAGACAATTGCTGTCAAAATGTAAAATTTGTCGGTGTTTTTTATCCCCCATCCCCCCTCTTTTGTTTCCACCTGTGCCCTTTGGATGCTCCCCAAAATTTGGAGGAAGGGGCAAAAACCCGATTACAAAACCAGCTTTTGTCAAATTTTAAACTGCGTAACGTGAGTTAAAAATAATCTCCTAATCTCAAATTTCCAATCATCAACCCTTTTAAGGAGGTCTATATGGCTCTTAACCCAACCCCGGGACTTCCACCATTTGAATATGTCAAACCCGCCTCACTCGCCGAAGCCAGCGCGTTTTTGACAGAACACGCCGGTGAAGCCCGCCCATTTATGGGCGGCACCGACACCTTTGTGCGTATGCGAGACAAAGCGTGGAAAGACAAATTTGTGGTGGACGTCAAAAACTTCGATGGAATGAATGAAATTTCGTTTAGTCCTGATGGCGGTCTTACCATTGGGGCAGCGGTGAACATGAACCGGGTTATTGCCTCGCCTGTTGTACAAGATCGCTACCCCCTTTTGGTCGCAGCCGCGCGGAGCGTGGCCAGCTACCAACTTCGCACGCGCGCAACCGTTGTCGGTAACATCTGCAACGCATCGCCAGCCGGTGACACTATCGGTGCCAGCATCGCTTTGCAAGGGGTACTGCACGTTTATGGCGTCAATGGTGAGCGCGACGAACCCTTGAGTACATTTTTCCGGGGGCCGGGGCAAACTACGTTAACCCCTGGCGACATTGTCACTGCCATCACCTTTCCCATTCCCCCCACCGGCGCGGCAGGTAAATACATTAAATTAAATCGCAACAATCTGGGCGACCTGGCAATTGTGGGTGTTACAGCGTTTGGATACCCCGATGATGCCACCGCCTCCGGCTACCGGTTCCGCATCGTGTTGGCCTCCGTAGCGCCAACGCCCCTGGTTGCCGCCGCAGCAGAAGCAATCCTGGCCAACGCGCCGATTACAACAGCAACCATCGCCGCTGCTGCACAAGCCGCTATGGATACCAGCACCCCCATCAGCGACACCCGCGGAACAGCCGCTTATCGCAAACATATGGTCAAAAACCTGGTTAAACAGGCTGTTACAGAGGTATTTGAAAAACTTAGGTAACCATACAGATTGCTGACTGTTTTTAGAAGATTTATATCCATTCACCGCTTGTGTCATCGCGAGCGCAGCGAAAGCCTGTCCTGAGCTTGCCGAAGGGCAATCGCCGTCCTTACAAACAAAGGATTGCTTCGGCGCAAAAAACGCGCCTCGCAATGACAACCTGAATAGTTACAAACTTAGCAACTAAACCAGCAAGCCACTCGTGTCAGATTCTAACTGTCCACTGACCACTCTACGGAGGATAGCATGGCATTACACAAAATTACACTCACCATCAACGGTGAGACCGAAGTTGTCAACGTTCCATCGCACATGACTTTGCTAGAAATGATACGCGAGGAGTTGGCGCTCACCGGCACCAAAAACGGCTGCGCGTCGGGCGAGTGCGGCGCATGCACAGTGATGATGAACGGCGAGCCAGTGAATAGCTGCATGGTGCTGGCCGTTGAAGCAAATGGCGCAAACATCACCACGGTAGAAGGGCTGGCCCACGACCATCAACTTGACCCGCTGCAAGAGGCCTTTGTGGAAACAGGAGCCGTACAGTGCGGTTTTTGCACCCCCGGCATTCTAATTTCATCGCGGGCTTTGCTCAACCGTACTCCCCACCCCACAGATGGAGAAATACGCGAAGCGCTGGTGGGCAATCTGTGTCGCTGCACCGGATACGTGCGTATTATTGATGGGGTGAAACAAGCGGCCAAAATGTCGCGTTGAGCCTATTTTGGGCACAAGTAATTTATTCCGCAACCCATAAATACAAGGAGTTAGCTTATGGTTATGGCTAATATAGAAAAAATACCCGATCTAATTGGGAAAAGCATTCCCCGCATAGATGTAAAGGAAAAAGTAACCGGCGCAGCAACATACACCGATGACCTTCAATTTGGTAAGGGGTTGCTTTATGCGCGTGTAAAACGCAGTCCCCACCCCCATGCGCTTATCAAATCCATTGACACCCGCAAAGCCGAAGCGCTCCCCGGTGTAAAAGTAGTCGTCACCGGCAAAGATTTTCCCAACCGTATTGGACTTTACTTAAAGGATAAACATATTTTCGCCATTAATCGAGTGCGTTTTGTGGGTGAACCCGTCGTCGGCGTGGCCGCCATCACCGAGGAAATTGCCGATAAAGCTGTGAGCCTGATAGACGTTGAATACGAACTGCTAGAAGCAGTCACCGACCCCGTCTATGGCGCATCGCCAGAAGCACCACTGATTCACCCCAAACTGGGCGAATATGAAGTACCAAATTTCATCTTCCCGCGCCCTGGCACAAACATTGCCAACCATTTCAAGATCCGAAAAGGGGATGTCGACAGTACCTGGCAAAAATGCGCAGCCATTGTAGAAAAAACATTTCACATTCCACACGTTCAACACGTTCCCATTGAACCCCACGTTGCCATTGCAAAAGTTGACGGAAACGGCAAAGTGACCCTCTGGGCATCGTCACAGTCTCCCTTTGCCCAGCGAAATCTCATTGCCAAAACATTGGATATTTCGCAAAGTGATATGCGCGTCATTGCGCCCTACGTTGGTGGCGGTTTTGGATGCAAAGCAGGCGTTACTATGGAAGCCATTCCGGTTGCCATTGCCACCAAAGCCAAAGGGCATCCGGTAAAATTCCGCCTTACCCGCGAGGAAGAATTCTACACCAACTTTGTGCGGCAAGGGTTGGTCATAAAACTGAAAGTGGGCTGCGACGCGGATGGCAATCTGCTGGCAATGGAAAACACAATGTATTGGGATGGTGGCGCATCCACCGAGTACGGCGTGAACATTACCCGCGCCGGCGGGTACAGCAGTACCGGGCCGTATGATATTCCCAACGTTAAAACCGATAGTCTGTGTGTGTACACCAATCATCCCATCGGCGGCGCGTACCGTGGGTTTGGCATGTCTGAATTGCATGCCGGTGTTGACCAGGTAATGGATGAGCTGGCGGAAAAGATTGAGATGGACAAAGTTGAATTTCACAAGCGCAATGTTGTTCAGGGAGGAGACATACTGGCCACCGGCATGAAAATGCATCCCACCGGCATTAGAGAATGTGTTGAAAAAGCGGCCAAAGCCATCGACTGGGGCAAGAAAGACCCCCCCAGCGCACCCAATAAACGGCGCGGAAAAGGCATTGCCCTAATGTGGAAAGCCCCGGCAATGCCACCCAACGCCGGGTCTAGCGCCTGGGCAGAGCTAAACGAAGACGGAACCATAACCCTGGGCGTGGGCGGACAAGAAATTGGCCAGGGAGCCTTCACTGTAGCAGCACAGTTGGCTGCCGCCGCGCTGGGCGTTCCCATAGACTGGGTGCGCGTTGCTGGCCCACTCGACACACAATACAGTCCCTACGAATGGCAAACAGTTGCCAGCCGCCTTACCTGGAGCATGGGCAACGCCGTTGTGGCCGCCGCCAAAGACGCGCGGAAACAGGTGCTAGACATTGCTGCCGAAGCCTGGGACGAAGACCCCAGCAACCTTGACATCGTAGAAGGCAAAATTATCTCCTACAAAAGTGAACGCGAAATGTCGCTGAAGAACATCGCCATTTACGGAATCCCCAAAGAAGATGACCAGGGCTGGATCGGCGGCCCCATTATTGGACGCGGCAAATTTATGCCCACCTACGTTACCGGCCTGGATAAAGAAACGGGACAGGGAGAACGAGCCGTGGTGCATTATACCACCGGAGCGCAAGCCGTCGAAGTAGAAGTCGATCTGGACACCGGTCGGCTGGATATTATTAAAGCAGTGTCTGCGTTTGATGTAGGCCGCGCCATTAACCCCACAATGGTAAAAATGCAACTTGAAGGAGGATTTGTCCAGGGCTTGAGTTCGGCAATGTTTGAAGAAATGAACTTGAAAGATGGCGTGATGCAAAATCCCAGCTTTGTAGACTATCGCATTGCCACTGCCGCCGATATACCCAAACAAATAGAAACCATCATTGTTGAAGTCCCTCAAGAAGATGGGCCTTTTGGCGCACGTGGCATTGGAGAACACCCCATGGTTCCCACCATTGCCGCGCTGGCAAACGCCATTTACGATGCCGTCGGCATTCGATTGGACGGCCCGCCGTATTCTGCCGAACGGATTTATATGGGGATGCTGGAAGCAGGCGTGGTATCGTAAACTGCCCATAAATACCAGTCCCAAACAATTACATGCAACCGGTTTCTCTATCATTATTTGCAGGGACAGCCTAATGGGCTGTCCCTGCTGATAAATTGCAAAATTAGGTAGTGGTGTACAACTAAGTGATGTGTCATCATTGCGAAGCCCGTAGGGCTGAGGCAATCCCCTTGTTTGAGTGGCGGAGATTGCTTCGCTTCGCTCACAATGACATCTTTCATCACTTACTATCTGACCACTACCCCAAATTAATTATTTTTCAGGGAATTGTTATGCTTAAACCATTCAAAAATATTGAAACAAAACTTATTCACGCAGGAGAACCTCGTCCCCTCATCGAAGGGGCGGTGAACGTGCCGATCTTTCAATCATCCACGTTTGAATCCAACGCCAGCAACAAAAGTTATCACGCGCAACGCTACATGCGTTTAAGCAACACCCCCAACCACGACGTATTGCACCGAAAACTCGCGGCGCTGGAAAATGCGGAAGCAGCACTGGTAACGGCCAGCGGCATGGCGGCGATCTCTACCGCGTTGCTCGCTGTCCTTGCTGCGGGCGACCACCTGCTGGCACTGGGCGGCGCGTATGGCGGCACCCACGCCTTCATCACCCATGAATTGCCAGATTTTGGCATTGAATACACCTTCATTGACGGCGACGACCCCACTTCGTGGGAAACGCTGTTGCGCCCCAACACCAAAGCCATTCTGGTAGAAAGCCTAACCAATCCTCTGCTACAAGTGCCAGATCTGCAAGCAGTGGTCGCGTTCGCGCAGGAACACGGTCTGATTTCAATGATAGACAACACCTTTACCACCCCCATCAACTTCCGCCCTCCAGAATGGGGTTTCGACCTTTCGCTGCACAGCGCCACCAAATATCTCAACGGTCACTCAGACATCGTCGCCGGGGCTATTATCGGGCGGGAAGAACTGGTCACAAAAGCGCACCTCAAACTCAACCATCTGGGCGGCTCGCTGGATGCCCACGCCTGCTACCTCCTCTATCGCGGACTAAAAACGCTGGCGGTACGTATGAAACAGCACAACGAAAGCGCCTTAAAAATTGCTCGCTACCTTGAAAACCACCCGGCAGTGGAAAAAGTAAACTACCCTGGGCTGGAAAGCCATCCCCGCCATCAGCGAGCCGGCGAATTGTTCGATGGCTTCAGTGGAATGCTCAGCTTTGAGGTGAAAGGCGGCGTGGAAGCAGCAGCGCAAGTAATCGAAACCGCCACCCTGCCCACCAGCGCCCCCAGCCTTGGCGGAGTAGAATCGCTCATCACCCGTCCGGCAACCACATCGCACTCAAGCATGACCCCCGCCGAACGGCAGGCAATGGGCATTTCTGATGGTCTTATTCGCTATTCCGTCGGCATAGAAGCCACCGCAGATTTAATAGCCGATCTGCAACAGGCGCTTAATAGCATTGTACGTTAACAGCCAAACACACATTCAAAACAGGAGGGAAGATGGAAACATCCAGGCCACAGTCAACCGATTCGGGTGATACCCACCAAGACCTGATCGCAGAATTGAAAAACCAGCGCGAAAAAATAAAACAAGGAGGCGGGCAGGTACGCATCGACACCCAGCACAGTAAAGGAAAAATGACTGCCCGCGAACGCCTTGCACTTTTGTTGGATAAGGGCAGCTTTCAAGAAGTTGATCCTTACATAACGCATCGCCACAATCAGTTTGGGATGGACAAAAAACGCTATCCCGGCGATAGCGTGGTGACGGGTTTTGGCAAGATCAACGGGCGACCGGCGTGCGTGTATGCACAAGATTTTACCGTGCTGGGAGGATCATTTTCAGAAGTACAGGGTCAAAAAGTAGCCAAAATAATGGACATGGCACTGGAGGCAGGGGTACCGGTGATTGGCCTGAATGATTCGGTGGGCGCGCGGATTCAAGAAGGTGTGTACAGTTTGGCAGCGTACGCCGAACTATTTTGGCGCAATACCCAGGCCAGTGGCGTTATTCCCCAAATTAGTGTTATGCTAGGCCCGTGCGCGGGCGGGTCGGTGTATTCCCCCGGCCTCACCGATTTTGTGATTATGACCAAAGGAACCAGCCATATGTTCATCACCGGCCCAGAGGTCATAAAAACAGTCACGCGGGAAGAGGTTGACCTGGAGACATTGGGCGGGGCAATGACCCACAACACGGCCAGCGGTGTAGCCCATTTTGCCGCCGACGACGAAAAACAAACACTGAAACTAACCCGCACTTTGCTCAGCTACCTGCCATCAAATAACGCAGAGCCGGCTCCAACCACAAAACCAACCGATCTCCCTGGCCGGATGGATGAGACGCTGAATACAATTGTTCCTGAAGACCCTACAACAGCCTATGATATGAAAATGGTCATCCAGCGGGTAGTGGACACAGGTAGTTTTTTGGAAGTTCACGAGCATTTTGCACAAAATGCCATCGTGGGCTTCGCTCGGTTGCACGGGCAAGTCGTGGGAATTGTCGCCCAACAGCCGCTTACGTTAGCCGGCGTCATTGATATTGACGCTTCTGACAAAATGGCGCGGTTCATCCGCTTTTGCGATGCGTTCAACATCCCCCTGATTACATTTGTTGATTCGCCCGGCTTTTTGCCCGGCATTAATCAAGAACACGGCGGAATCATCCGCCACGGGGCAAAAGTTGTTTACGCCTATTCAGAAGCCACGGTTCCCAAGCTCACCGTTGTTACCCGTAAAGCCTACGGCGGCGCATACATTGTAATGGCCAGCAAATTCACACGCACCGATCTGGTGTTCGCCTGGCCCACCGCAGAAATAGCAGTGATGGGCGCAGAAGGCGCGGTAAATATTTTGTATCGCAAGCAACTGAAAACCATTGAAAATGCAGACGAAAAACGAGCCGCCCTCATTGCCGAATTTCAAGCGAGATTCTCCAAACCGTATGCCGCAGCAGCCAGTGGACACATTGACGACATTATCTTGCCCGCCGAAACACGTCCCCGCCTTATTGCAGCACTGGAGCTTTTGCGAGATAAACAAGTATCAATGCCCCCCAAAAAACATGGCAACATTCCGCTATAGTGCGCTGAAGAACTGAAACCACCGACCCACTCGTTGAAATATGCTGCATACTTAACTAAAAATCTGGAGGTATATTTTGTCTGAACTAATTTGGCAGGGGCTAAACCTCAGCATTCTGGGGTTGGGACTAACATTCACCGGGTTGGGGGTGCTGGTACTGCTAATTATGCTGTTGAGGCAACTGTTCCGTAGCAACCCAGATGACCCCGCTCCTACCCTCGCTTCAGAAAAGTCACAATTCAGCATGTTGGCGCGAGACACACAAGATGAAGAAGTAGTAGCCGCCATTGCGACAGCGCTAACATATTTGCAGTCGCTAGAGGTTGCTCAAGGTAGATTAGGCACACTATTAGAAAAAGGGCCTGGCCCCTGGTGGACCAGAGGAGTGGCTCAAAAACACAGTCCACATATCCGGCACTCAAGAGGGGTAAGATAAATATGTATCCACCGGTAAATCGACGTGTAAAAATAGTTGTAAATGGAAAACCTTACGTGGTGGAGGTTGGTGATTTAGACACTACCCCCATCAATGTTTTTGTGAATGGGCAGCCATATATGGTAAGCATTGATGCGGACAACCTGGAAATAGTACCGGCAGATGCATTCAGGGCAACCCTGGAAACCGTCACCCGAGAAACCGCTGCACCCGAAAAAGTACCGACCCCCTCCGCGCCGGCAGGCCCGTTGGTTAGCGAGGTAAAATCTCCAATGCCCGGCAACATTCTGGATATTCAAGTAAAAGCTGGAGATAAGGTGCAATATCGACAACAATTATGCTCATTAGAAGCGATGAAAATGAAAAATGCCATCCGTTCCCCCCGTGATGGGGTTATTGCCAATGTAATGGTGACGGAAGGCCAAACCGTGACCCACGGCGACGTATTATTTACGTTTAAATGAGGAAACCATGGACTTCAGTCATCTTTTAGATTTATTACAAGCGCCTATGCTTCTCAACTGGAAAATGGTTGTGATGATGTTGGTAGGAGGCGTATTGATTTATTTGGCAGTAGCCAAAGACTACGAGCCAGTTTTACTGTTGCCCATTGGCTTTGGTGCTATTTTAACCAACCTGCCCCTCACAGGCATTACCGGCGAACACGGATTGTTCGGTATACTGTACAAAGCCGGTATAGAAACGGAGCTTTTCCCGTTGTTGATTTTTATTGGTGTGGGTGCAATGACCGATTTCGGCCCGCTGTTGGAAAATCCCAAAATGGCTTTATTGGGCGCGGCAGGGCAATTTGGTATTTTTGGAACCCTGATGTTGGCGCTAACGCTGGGATTTAACATCAATGAATCTGCGTCAATTGGCATTATTGGCGCAATTGATGGCCCTACGGCCATCTATGTTTCCACCAAATTAGCGCCACATTTGCTGGGGCCAATTGCGGTGGCGGCATATAGTTATATGTCGCTAGTTCCTGTCATTCAACCGCCGGTAATGCGCTTGCTTACCTCAAAAGCAGAACGCACCGTACGTATGCCCTACACACAGCATAAAATTTCTAAAACCGCACGGATTCTGTTCCCTATTATCGTAACAATCGTCGTGTCGTTAATCGCACCGGTGGCGTCACCGCTAATTGCCACGTTGATGTTCGGCAATTTAATGCGAGAATCAGGGGTGGTGGAACGATTGAGCCAGGCGGCGCAAAACGAAATTGCCAATGTCTCCACCATCTTTTTAGGGTTAACTATTGGTGCTACTATGACCGGCGACAATTTTATTAGAACAGACACATTGCTTATTTTAGCGATGGGATTGCTGGCGTTTGTGCTAGACACGGCGGGCGGCGTGTTATTTGGTAAATTGATGTACGTTCTTTCTGGCAAAAAGTTCAACCCGTTGATTGGGGCCGCCGGCATCAGCGCTTTTCCGATGTCGGCGCGAATTGTTCAGCGCGTAGGGCAAGAATATGATTTTGAGAATTGTTTACTGATGCATGCCATGGGGGCCAACACCGCCGGGCAGCTTGGCAGTGTAATGGCCGGCGGGATTGTACTGGCGCTGCTCACCGGCGCGTTTTAAGGTTGGGGGACACCCCCACACCCCCGCCCTGCACACCCAGGGAAGCCCGGCTTAATGAAAGCTCCAATAAAAAATCGGGCGACGATTTTATCATCACCCGATTTCGCTTTGGCAGGGGCGGCAGGAATTGAACCCGCAACCTTCGGTTTTGGAGACCGACGCTCTGCCAATTGAGCTACACCCCT
>CAYPUV010000028.1:0-25659 GCA_964413895.1 uncultured Anaerolineaceae bacterium | reverse complement strand
CGGCGATGGTGTTCAGCAGTCTGGTCTTTTTCGTGCTGGGCACGCGCGCCCGGCTGAACAACCGCTTTCCCGGCGTACAACCGCCGCGCAACACCCTCGACGGGATGGCATATATGACCGTCGGGCAATTCAGTTGGGAGAATGTCACCTACGATCTGCGCTACGATTACGATGCACTCAAATGGATGCAGGCAAACATTCACGGCACGCCCATCATCGCCGAAGCGAAAATCGGCTATTACCGCGAATGGGGCATGCGGGTGGCGGCGTACACCGGACTGCCCTCGGCGCTGGGGGGATTGCACCAAAGCGAACAGCATTTCCCGCAAGAGTTGGGGCAGCGCGATGGGCTGGTCAACCAATTCTGGTTTGCCACTGACCCCGGACGCACGCTCGATTTGATGGATGAATTGGGCATCGAATATGTCTATTTCGGGCAGTTGGAACACGCACTGTACGGTGAGCAATCGCAAGCGCGATTCGATGCGCTGGTGGAATCGGGGGATATGGAAATTGTTTTCCGCAACGAGCGCACGGTGATTTACCGGCGGGCGGCGGGGGATTAACGCGCACCCTTCGATATGGCTCTCACGATGTTCGAGCCTACTCAGGGTGCTATATTGGCGAGTAATAGCGTCGCACCCTGAGTAGCCCTGAGCTTGTCGAAGGGCGTACCGATGGGTGCTGCCCCCATAACTAAAAACGGACTTCCCCACAATTTTTGATTGAAGTAGATGAAAGGCTATAATCATATTTTGTGGGCAAAAACCTGCCCAACAATATTCTTTCCATTTTAGGAGTACCTATGAGCATCTCATACAAACGGATCAAACGGATCCTCTTCGGCGAGCCTTTCCCCACCCGCGCCGAGATTCACGAGCGGCTGGACAAAGTACGCGCTCTGGCAATTTTTGCCTCTGACCCCATCAGCAGCAACGCTTACGCCACCGAAGCGATTATGAGCGTACTCATCCTCATCAGCGTGAGCGCCCTGCGTCTGACCCTCCCCCTTGCCCTGGGAGTGATGACATTGGTGCTACTGGTGGTGTTCAGCTACACGCAGACCATTACCCATTACCCAAAGGGTGGTGGAGCGTATATGGTTACCAAAGACAACCTGGGGACGCTGCCATCGTTATTTGCGGCGGCAGCGCTGCTAATTGACTATATTCTCACGGTGGCGGTATCGGTGTCGGCGGGGGTACGTGCTATTACCTCAGCGATACCGCAGTTGTTTCCCTATGGCGTGGGACTGGCACTGCTGGCCATTTTGATCCTGACATGGATTAATTTGCGCGGCATCCGCGAAAGTGGCTCAATATTCGCTGTGCCCACGTATGCGTTTGTGGTCGGGGTGCTGACGGTGGTAGTGGTTGGACTGGTACGGTTATTTGGCGTTTTCGGCGCACCGGCACCCGTTGTACCCCAGGAACCCCCCCTTCCAATTGTCCCGCTGGGCGTCACGGGTGGATTTTTATATATCTGGTTGTTGACCCGCGCCTTTGCTGCCGGCTGCACTGCCCTCACCGGCATCGAAGCCATCAGTGATGGAGTACCTGCCTTCAAACCCCCCGAAGCCAAAAACGCCGCCGAAACGATGGTGGCAATGGGCATTATTGCGATGAGCCTGTTTGTAGGCATCACCTTTGTCGCTACACATTTGCACCTGATCCCTTTTGAGGAAGAAAGTGTCCTCTCACAACTGGCCCGCGCTGTCACCACCGGGTTACCGGGCGGCACCCTCATCTATGGATGGGTACAATTCTTCACGATGATGATTTTGATTTTAGCCGCCAACACCGGCTTTCAGGATTTTCCACGTGTCAGTTCGTTTTTGGCAAATGACGGCTTTATGCCCCGCTGGATGAAAAATCGCGGCGACCGGCTGGTTTATAATTCGGGTATTATCGTACTGGCGACCATCGCCGGCGTTATTGTGATTGTCTTCCACGCGAACGAAATTCGGATGCTGCCGCTGTATGCGCTGGGCGTGATGCTAGGCTTCACCCTGTCGCAAGCGAGCATGGTACGCCTTTTCAACAGAATCAGCAGATTGAAACCGGGCGAAACCGCCCAGACAAAAGTTACCACCATCCATTATGAGCGTACCGCCAAACTGAAACGCCTCCTACCGGCGTTTGGCTCGGTAGTCACGTTCATCGTCCTGCTAGCATTGGTTGTCACCAAATTTATGGAAGGCGCGTGGATTGTGGTGTTTGCCATTCCGTTGCTGGTGTGGATGTTCCGTTCCATCCGCCACCATTACGACACCATCGCCCAGGAGTTGAGCCTGCACTACTTTGACCAGACCACGATGCGCGATATTGCCGACGTGGTCATTCTTCCAATGGGCGACGTGCATCGCGGCACATTGCGCGCCATTCGCTACGCCAAACAGTTCTCGGATAATGTGCGGGCGGTCTGTATTTCCACCAGCGATGAAATGCGCGCCCGCGTCCGGCGGCGCTGGGACCAATTTCCCGATATTACAAGTGATGTAGCGCTGACCATTATTGACTATGAATACCGCGACCTACTCACACCCCTCATTGATTATATTTCCAACGTAACGCACAACGAATTTCCGGGGCAGATTACCACTATTGTAGTGCCAGAATTTGTACCCGATTCTTTTTGGGGCAACTTGCTGCACAACCAAACTGCCAACATCCTGCGCGTGCGTCTGCGCCAACTGAAAGATGTAATTGTAATTGATATTCCGTACCATGTGCGAAGTCATTGATGCATGATGCCAAAAACGCAAACTCACACCGCACGTTTCACGGATCATTAATAAAATTATGGCGGCAATATTTCTCGATAGTTTCATCTTCTGGTTAATACTGGAAATATTCAACCTCATCGGGCTACCGATTGCTTTCCGGTTGCTGAAAAACCTCCCCGACCGGGGCTATGCTTTCGCCCGTGCGCTGGGATTGTTGCTAACAGGCTACCTGTTGTGGCTGGCGGGCAGTTTCGGGCTACTGCACAATAATCTCGGCGGCACGGGGCTGGCGATGCTCGCCGTCGCCGGGCTGGGGTTGTGGTGGCAGGCACAGCACAAAAAAGACAGTCTGCGCGACTGGTTAAAAGCGCATCTGCCTTACGTGCTGACGGTGGAAACGCTGTTCGCGCTGGCGCTGGTCGGCTGGGCAGTTTTTAAAAGCTACAATCCCGCCATCGAAACCGCGGGCGGCGAAAAGTGGATGGAAACGGCGTTTGTCAATTCTACTCTGCTCAGCCCCACCTTCCCCCCACGAGACCCCTGGCTGGCAGGCTACGGCATCAGCTATTACTATTTTGGCTATGTACTGATGGCGCTGCTAACGCGACTCAGCGGCATCGTGGCAACGACCGCATTTAATTTGTTCATTCCCACCCTGTTTGCACTGACACTCAGCGGTGCATTTGGCATTACCGCGAACCTGATTGCGACATATGAACGTAGCCGCAAAACAGCAGTGTCGATTTCATCCGGCTCGCTCCGCTGGGCTGGGCTGCTGGGGTCGCTTTTTGTGGCAGTGATGGGTCACTGGGAGGGGCTGCTGGAAGTGCTGCACAGCCGCGGACTGCTCTCCCCCAATTTCTGGAAATGGCTCGATATTCTTGACCTGCGCGAGCCACCCCAGCCCGGCAGTTGGATCCCCGACCGTTTCATCTGGTGGTGGCGCGGCTCGCGGGTAATTCTGGATTATTCGCTCACCAAACAGCCCCAAGAGATGATCGACGAGTTCCCCTTTTTTAGTTTTCTGCTGGGCGATGTGCATCCGCACGTGCTGGCACTGCCATTTGTGCTGCTGGCAATTGCTTTGGCACTAAACCTGCTGCTGGCGAAACAGTCCTCCCGGCCCCCAGAAACCCCCAATTTGCTTTCACTGTTTAAAGATAGCCTGCACAGTCTGGTCTCTGCCAGCGGGGGCCGTGTGCCGTTTCTGCTCGCAGCCATTTCGCTGGGCGCATTGGGTTTTTTGAACACCTGGGACTTGCCCATCTATCTGGGGGTGTTTGGGCTGGCCTATTTGGCTTGGCGTGGCCGGGCGCGGATGGGTGAAGCGCTACCAGGATTGGGTGTTTTTTTGGTAGTGGCAGTGGGGTTGTACCTGCCGTTTTACCTCAGTTTCCAATCGCAGGCGGGGGGTATTCTGCCTAACCTGTGGAACCCCACCCGCTTGCGGCAATTTTTGGTTTTTTTTGGTCCATTTTGGGTGATTGTCATCGCTTTTCTGGCGGTACTGTCCCGGTCAGTCGAATGGAACTGGCGGCGCGAATTGCGCGATTCGCTATTGGTGACAGTGCTGGGGCCGGTGTTGCTGCTGGCGGTGCTGGCAGTATCGTTTCTGGTTTTACCGGGGGGGCGTTCGTTTGTGCAAAATATTTTGAATGACCCCAACGTGCAATCGGCGCTGAATGGAGCCAGCCGCAGCGATCTGGTGAGAGAAATTATCCAGCGACGGCTGACCACCCCGTGGACGTTTCTGCTGCTCGGTGGGCTGACAGGCTGGGTACTGGCGCATCTGTGGGCGAGCACACTGAAAACGCCATCGGGCGGGATGGTTGACTATCCCGCTGAAAAATTTGCGCTGCTATTGGCGCTGGTGGGGTTGGTGTTGCCGCTAGCGGTGGAATTTGTTTACTTGCGGGATTTGTTTGGCTATCGGCTGAACACTGTTTTTAAATTCTATTTCCAGGCGTGGGTGCTGCTGGCGCTGGCAAGCGCGTTTGGGGTATATTATGTCTCGCGGCAATTGCGTGGCGCGGGTCGATGGGTTTGGGAAAGCGTGGTTACGGCAATTGTACTGGCAGGGATGGTGTACCCAGCGCTGGCGCTGCCCAATAAAGCGGGCAACTTCCGCAGCACTCCAACACTCGATGGGATTGCGTGGGTGGCCCAGCAACACCCCGATGATTATGCAGCGATGATGTGGTTCAGAAAAAACGCGCCGACAAACGCCGTAGTTTTAGAGCGCCCCGGTAAATCGTATCGCTATCTCAGCCGGGTAAGCGCCTTAACCGGACGCGCCACCCTGGTGGGTTGGGATTTTCACGAATACCAGTGGCGTGGCACACTGGATGAAGTGAATCCTCGCCTGTCGGATATTGATACAATTTATAACGGGCTTGACTCGACAACAACTTTGACCCTACTGGATAAATATGCTATAACCTACGTTTATGTCGGCTCCCTTGAGCGGGAAGCTTATAACACCAACGGACTGGCAAAATTCGACCGCCTGTTGAAGGTGGCCTACCAACACGGCGCGGTCACAATTTACAAACGGTAGAGGTTTCGGGTTTTCAGGGTTGCAAAATTGCAGGGTGTCCCAGCAAACAGCGCAAAGTGAAAAATTTTGGGGAGTAGAATCTCCAATCTCCAATAACCAATCTCACGCAATACGCAATACACGTTATGACCACACACACCAATTCTATTCCAACTGAAAAACCATCCATCGCACCGACCCTCACCATCGAAATGGCGCTGTACGGGCTGATTGCTCTGGCGGCGTTGAGCTTGCGTTTATCTGCCCTGACCCATTATCCCCTTAACGACGCCGAAGCGACACAAGCGTTGGCGGCGCTGGATATTTACCGCGGGAATATTCCCACCGGCAATTACAGCCCATTGCTGGCGACATTGAATAGCCTGGCTTTTGTGTTGTTTGGACCGGAAAATTGGTCAACGCGGCTGATCTCGGCACTGCTGGGTACGCTGCTGGCGTTGCTTCCCCTCGGCCTGCGGCGACAATTGGGACAGATTGGCGCGCTGACAGCCTCGGCGCTGCTGGCGATGTCTGCTGCGCCGCTGTTCTGGTCACGCACAAATAGCGGCGACATGATTGTGGCGGTGGGCGCGATGCTCATCCTGATCGGCGCGGTCCGCTGGCTTGCGGAATCTCACGCTTCTGGACTGTATTTCATTTCAGCCGGGGGTGTGATGCTCATTCTCGGCGGAACAAGTGGTTTCACTGCACTGGCAACATTCCTGGTGATACTGGCGCTGCTCATCCTGAGCAATCGTACTACAGCTACGGTACTACACGAACGGATGGCAGATGACAACCTCACCGTTCGACAGGCCGGGTTCTGGCTCGTGGGGGCGTTGTTGGTGCTATCCACGGCAGGGATGTTCAACCTGTCCGGTCTGGCGGCGGTGTCCGAGCAACTCAACTTGTGGCTGGGGCAGTTTGGGTTGCAACCCAGGCCCGGCGGGTCGCTGCCGGCAATTTTGACCCTGCTGTTTTACAATCCACTGCTGGTGGTTTTTGGCGGCATGGGGTTGGCATCAGCCGCGTCGAATCGTCGCCCCCTTGACTGGGTTCTTGCCCTGTGGACGGCGCTGGTGGTGATTATTGATTTGCTCATGGCAGGTCGCAGTAGCGGCCAGCTATTGTTGGTTGTGCTTCCACTGGCATTGCTAGCCGGCGAGCAAATCGGTATATGGTGGGAAAGCTGGAAAACATCTGCCCGGCTTGATGGCGAAGGATTGTACGTTGCCATCGGATTGATGGTCAGCGCATTTGTGTACATCAGCCTGGTGAACTGGTCGAAATGCACAACAGCACAGGCTGGATGCAACACGGCGTGGATTTTACCACTGGCGGGGGTGTTATTACTGCTGGGGCTGGCGGTGGTATTTGGCGTTTGGTATGGTCGGCAAATGGCGTGGCGCAGTTTGAGCGCGGTGCTGCTGATTACAACAGTCATCGTTTCGATGGGGCTTTCCTGGCGTTTGAGTTTTGGATTTTTGCGTGACCTTCCGTTTGAGCCGATGATACAACTGCCCGCTTCAACACGCCTGCTGACGTTAGAACATGACCTGGCCCGTCAATCTATGGAGCGCGCCGGCGATGCGCATGAAATTGACATCGCCGTGGTAGATTTGGACACGCCGATGCTGCGCTGGGCGCTACGCGATTATCGGCAGGTGCGTTTTGCGCAAGATTTTGCTGCCGCTCAAGGCGCTTCGCTTGTGCTGGCCCGCCCCGATACCGGCAAGCCAGTCGGCGGCGGGTACGTGGGCGAACAATATGCCCTGGTATCCTATTGGACACCCACCGACCTTCAGGGCAAAGATTGGATAAGATGGTACATTTACCGTCATTTGCCCAATCACATCCCCGGTTCAGACCAACTGGTAATGTGGGTGAAAGTCAATTAGCAAATTAAAACCTACGCAGTCAACGATTTCAATCTGTGACTCTGCAACTCTATGACCCTGTAACTTGAAATCAGCCTATGAAAACCGAAACAAAAACCTCCTTTTTGAATAAACCCGTTTTCACCACAATAACCCTCAACTGGGAAGTGGTACTGTACATCATTATCATTGTGCTGGCAGTGGCAACGCGCTTCTACAACCTGGGCGATCGGGTTATGAGCCACGATGAGAGTTTACACGCGCTATTTTCGTACAAACTCTACAATGGTGAAGGCTACATCCATGATCCGTTGATGCACGGGCCGCTGCAATTTCACCTGGTAGCGCTGTCTTATTTGCTATTCGGCGATAACGACTTCGCGGCACGCATTCCGGTAGCGCTGTTCGGGGTAGCGTTGGTTATGCTGCCGATATGGTTTCGGCGCTGGTTGGGCAAAGTCGGCGCGCTAGTGACAAGTTTCGGCTTGCTCATTTCCCCCCTCTTGCTCTATTATGATCGCTACATTCGCAACGAAAGTTACATTGCCTTTTTCACCGCCTTGCTGGCCTTAAGCCTGTTTCAATTTATGCGCACCCGCAAGCAACGCTGGTTGTACATCGGAGCAGTGGCCGTGGCGTTGTCCCTTTCGGCCAAAGAGGTGACATTTATTCACGGATTTATTGGCGTAGTGTTTATCGCCGCCGCCTGGATGTGGGAGCAACTGCCTGTAAAACGCTCGCAACAGGTACTGGTTGCATTAGGCAGCGTAGCGGTGCTTTTACTTGTAGCCGCGCTGACAGTTGAATGGGCCATCCCCCCCGCAGAAGGCACAAGCAATGGTCAACTCGGCGGACTGCTGCTAATGGTGATGGGCCTGCTACTGGGCGTGTTGACCATCGCCGCCAACGCCGACCGACAACACAAGCCAGTGTCATCGACCCTGGCCATGTTCGCAGACCGCAACGTTCTGCTGGCATACCTGGGAGGCCCAATTGTAGTGGCGGCAGTGCTATTCTTTGTGCTGCACACAACCTTTTTCACCAATCCCGCCGGGGCCATCAGTGGTACCTGGGGAGCGGTAACCTATTGGCTCAAGCAGCAAGGTGTGGAACGCGGCAAGCAACCGGGGTACTATTACCTGGTCGTCACGCCAATGTACGAATTTTTGCCGCTACTGCTGGGCGGCATTGGCGGGCTAACGTACCTGTTCAAAAAAGCCCCCGGATATTTTCAACCGGCAATCGCAGCAGGCGAGGCACCCCTCCGCCCGAAAGAACAAAAAAAACACACCAAACACCACCCAGCACATTCCACGCTCAAAATTCAAGATCCCAACCGCGAATTTCCCGCCGACGGGGGAACCTTTGCTGCGTATCTAATTTTCTGGACCATTGCGAGTTTTGTGATTTACAGTTGGGCCGGTGAAAAAATGCCCTGGCTCGCCGTACACATTACCCTGCCTTTCATTTTCCTGATGGGCCACGTGAGCCAGACGGTTTTCAATAAGTTTGATTGGCGCATTCTCAAAACCAGCGCCGGCCTGCTCTTTATTTTGCTGGTTCCGCTATTGGGCGCAGCGTTGCTGGCGACGATAACAGTAAAACCGTTCCAGGGGCAAAGCATCCAGGCGCTGCAAGCCACATCTCGTTTCATCGTTGCGCTGCTCGCCGGAGGTGCCATAGTGATTGGCCTGTGGCGCGTCAGCCATCGTCTCCCCCGCTCAACCATCAAACCGATGCTGTATTTGGTTGTCTTTGCCATACTCAGCCTGCTGACCATTCGCTTTGCCTGGCTCTCCTCCTATGTGAATTATAATTATGTAAATGAGTTTCTGGTTTACGCGCACGGCGCACCAGACGTAAAATGGGTCATCAATGAAGTTGATGATATTTCCCGCCGCACCGTGGGTGACAAGCAAATAAAGGTAGCCTATGGCGGCGTTATCTGGCCGTTGGAATGGTACATGCGTAATTACCCCAACCGGGCATTCTTCGGCGCGAACCCCAACCGGGAAGCGTTTAAAGACGCGCCGGTGGTGATTATTTCTCCCGATGACAAGGTGAAGCTGGAAGACGTAACCCCCTTCCTGGGCGACAAATACCGCCGCTTCGATTACCGGCAGGTGTGGTGGCCCATTGAAAATTACAAAGACCAGAGCCTCAGCCGCATCTGGCG
This sequence comes from uncultured Anaerolineaceae bacterium, assembly GCA_964413895.1. Classification (GTDB taxonomy): domain Bacteria; phylum Chloroflexota; class Anaerolineae; order 4572-78; family 4572-78; genus JANTHQ01. The sequence goes on along the minus strand of CAYPUV010000028.1, from coordinate 16,345 downwards.
CGACTTTTTTGTACCCGCCTTGCCCGCCATCCCCGAACTGGGACAATCGCAGGAAGAAGCCGACCGGCTGGCGTGGGAGCGGGTCGAAACCAACCGCAAATGGCTGTGGGATGTGCTTTTCTACCGCAAGGTGGATGACCACACCTTCAAAGATTGGCCCTACCGCACTCAGATGTACATGTTTGTGCGGAAAGATATTCTGGCAGAGCTATGGAATTACAACACCGGGGAGGTAAGTCTTGGCGAACCGACTGTTGACCCCTATGCCAACGTGCGCGTCGAACAGCCCGCTACACTTGTGTGGGGCAGCAACGGGGCCGGAAACGGACAATTCACCAACCCTCGGGCCATCACAATCTCCCCGCAAGGGCAAGTGTATGTCGCCGATAGCGGCAATCATCGCATTGAAATATTTGACCAGGCGGGAAATTTCCTTAAAACATGGACTATAGATGCCGGAAACGGCCCCGGTCAGGTGGGCGATGAAATGTGGGGCATTGCAGTGAGTAATGACGGCAAAGTCTACATTTCTGACACCTGGAACCACCGCGTGGAAATCTTTGACGAGGACGGCAATTACCTGAGCGCGTTCGGCGCGTTTGCCGACGCGCAGGGGAACGCCGATGCCTTCCCCGGCAGCTTTTGGGGGCCACGCGACATTGTCATTGATGCCGATGGCAACCTGTACGTGGCCGACACCGGCAATAAACGGGTGCAAAAATTCAGTCCCGACGGTCAATTTTTGGGTGCGTGGGGCGGTGGGGGTGTCGTCCCCGGTCGCTTCGAGGAGCCGGTAGGGTTGGCGCTCGACGCGGACGGCAACATTTACGTGACCGACACCTGGAATCAGCGAGTGCAGAAGTTCGATCCCGCGTTCAACCCCCTCACCCAGTGGCCCGTCGTTGGTTGGGACACCCAGAACGTGGTTAACAAACCGTACATCGCCGTCGACAGCCAGAACCGGGTCTACATTACCGACCCGGAAAACTATCGGGTCATTGTCTACAGCAGCAACGGCGATTTACTCTCTACTTTTGGGCAATACGGGCAAGACGTGCAATCATTTAAATTACCACTCGATTTGGCAATTGCGCCAGACGACTCCCTTTTTGTACTGGATTCCGACAACAACCGGGTGATGAAATTCACCGCGGACAGGATGCAGTAGTTTATCATCCGTAATTCGTACTTCGAGAAAATTATGACTGACCCAGTCTCAACTGAAATTCACTATTGCTACCGCCATCCAACTGTGGAAACCAGCCTGCGCTGTAAGGTGTGCAATCGCTACATTTGCAGCAAATGCGCGCACCGCACGCCAGTGGGCTATATTTGTCCGGAATGCCAACGTAAGCAAGAAGATAAATTCTATACCGGCAATAAGGGCGATTATATCATTGCCGCGGTGATTGCACTACCCCTGTCGCTGGTAGCAGCGGCACTGTTCACCTTTATCATCAGTGGGTTAAGCTGGTTCGCGTGGATTATTGCCCTCTTTGTTTCCCCCGTCGTGGCCGGCTTCATCGCCGAAGCGGTGCGCTGGGGCGTGCGTCGCCGCCGTTCGCGCTACCTGGCGCACACCGTCGCCGGGAGTTTAATTGTGGCTTTGCTCCCCTTCCTGCTGCTGATGCTGGTGAACGGCAGCTTTTTTGGGTTAATTGTGCCGGGCATCTTGCTTTTTTTGGGTGTGGGAACCATTATGGCGCGGTTGCGATAAAAACAGCGTGGCAAAGTAGCACGGCAACAAATAATTATTCGTTGAATCGCTGAATCGCCCACTTAAATTATGCTTTCTGAACTGACTATCAGAAATTTTGCCATTATTGATACGCTGCATTTAACCTTCACCTCCGGCTTTAACGTACTCACCGGCGAAACGGGGGCGGGGAAATCGATTATCATCGATGCAGTGAGCCTGCTGTTGGGCGGACGCGCCGCCGCCGACTTTGTGCGCGCCGGGACACAATCTGCTTTTGTGGAAGGTCAGTTTCGTTTGTCCCCGGCTCACCAGGCGCAAATTACGCCCATCCTTGAGCGCGAAGGGCTGGAGAACGAGGAACCCGACACGTTGATTCTGGGGCGAGAAATCCGGGCCAACGGGCGCAACTTCTGCCGCATCAATGGTCGCACCGTTAGTTTGAGCTTGCTCACGGAAATTGCCGCCCCTCTGGTGGACATTCACGGCCAGCACCAGCATCTCAGTTTATTGCGCGTTAAAATGCACGGTGCATTTTTAGACCGCTTTGGAGGATTAGCTTCCCAGCGGCAAGAAGTGGCTCTCCTTTACCACAACTTGCAAGCCGTACAACAGGAATTACACGTCTTGCAACAAGACGCCCAGCAAATTGCGCGTCGCATCGACCAGTTGACCTTTCAAGTCGCAGAAATCCGTGCGGCGAACCTGCGCCCCGGCGAAGAAAAGGAACTGAATACCGAACGCACACGCCTGGCCAACGCCGAACGGCTCAGCCAATTTGTGGGCGATGCCTATCGGTTGCTGGTTGAAGGCACCAACGAGCAAGCATCTGCCAGCGACCTGCTGGGGCAAATTTCCCGGCATCTTTCCAGTTTGCTCCGCATTGACGGCAGCGCAGAAGAGATGGCACACCTGGCAGAATCAATCACCTACCAAATAGAAGACCTATCCACGCAACTGCAATCTTACGCAGAAGAAATAGAGTTCAGCCCGCAACGGTTACAGGAAGTGGAAGAGCGGTTGGGCCTGATTTACAATCTCAAACGCAAATATGGTGACAGCATTGAGGATATTTTGACCTTTTGCGAGCGTGCCGAAACAGAATTACAATCCATTGCGCACGCCGAAGATCGCGTCGAAGCGTTGCAGGCAGAGGAAGAAGACCTGCGCCATCGATTGGGCCACCAGGCAGCACAACTTTCATCTGCCCGCCAGACGGCGGGGCTTAAATTGGCAGAGGGGATTGAAAGTGAGTTGGCAACGTTGGGCATGGCGCAAACGCAATTTAAGGTTGAGCTTGCCCGTATTCCTAGCGAAGAGGGCGTGTATGTGGATGGAGAAACGTTTGCCTGCGATGAAACCGGTATTGACCGGGTAGCGTTTTTAATCGCCCCCAACCCCGGCGAGCCACTGAAACCAATGATAAAAATTGCGTCGGGGGGGGAAACCAGCCGCCTGATGTTGGCGCTGAAAACCGTCCTCGCCCGCGCCGATGAAACGCCAACCTTGATTTTTGACGAAATTGACCAGGGCATCGGCGGGCGCATCGGCGGCGTGGTGGGGCGCAAGCTGTGGAGACTGGCACACCAAACAGAGCATCAGGTATTGTGTATTACACATTTGCCCCAGATTGCCGCATTTGGCGACACACATTATCATGTCACCAAGCAAATCCAGGGCCAACGAACAACCACCAGCGTTCATCCGCTCAGCGGAAAGGCGCGGGTTGACGAACTGGCACAGATGCTCGGCACACTCTCCAGCACCACGCGCTTGTCTGCCCAGGAACTGCTGTCCGCAGCAAAAACGGCGGCGGCCAATCAATAAATAGTCGTCGTGTTAAATTCGGTAATTTTTGATAACAACCTTCTCCCCCGCAAGCGAGGCCAGGGGCAAAAGGGATGCGCGAAAGGAAAACCTGAGGAGCAACCAACTTTTTATGTGAAAAGGTTGTGTGTACGGTGAAAATTTTATTAGTAGATGACCATGTTTTATTCAGGGAAGGGGTCGCCTCGCTATTGGAGGAACAACCGGATATTACCATACTGGGGGAAGCTGCATCCGTACAGGGTGCCATTGAAAAAGCGCGCGCACTAAAACCAGATATAATTTTAATGGACATTTCTCTGCCGGACGGCACCGGGTTAGATGCCGCACGCCAGATTTTGGCTGAACAACCAGACATTAATATTGTGTTCCTCACCGTCCACGAAGAGGATGACACGCTTTTTCAGGCGATTAAAATAGGTGGCAAGGGATACCTGCTGAAAAATATCCGCACCACAGACCTGCTGGAAATGTTGCGCGGCCTTGCGCGCGGAGAGGCTGCTTTATCACGGCAATTGACCTCTCGCATTCTGGCAGAATTCTCACGGGTGTATGAGCAACTGGACAAAGTGGGTGCGCCGGGGCCAGATGTTCACTTAACCAGGCGTGAAACCGAAGTTCTAAAATTAGTTGCTACGAATGCCACCAATCAAGAAATAGCCGCAGCGTTATTTGTGTCTGTCAGCACCGTAAAAAACCACGTCCGCAACATTCTCAGCAAATTACACCTGAAAAATCGGCAAGAAGCAGCCAATTTTGCCCGACGACACGGGCTACTCAAATCATCACCCAACGATACATAATCCCAGCATTGTTTGCGTTTCCTAAGCAGTCTCTTAATGATGGAAGAGCCGCACATCGCTGAAGAGGACAGTCATCCCGTAACCATCCGCTGCTTGTAGCACATCCTCATCACGCACGGAACCGCCCGGTTCCAGCACGTAACGCACCCCGCTGCGTGCCGCACGGTCAATATTGTCGCGAAAGGGGAAAAAGGCATCGGAGCTGAGCACCACATCTGTCAACCGGGCCAGCCAATCGGCTTTTTCCGCTTCCGTCAGCGGTGCTGGCAGGGCCTCAAAATTCGCTTCCCAGGCCAACCGTTCTGTTTCAGCCATTTTGCCAGAGATGTACAGCTCAATTGCGTTACTTTTCACAGCGCGGGGCGTTTTCGGCTTGAAAATTAACCCCAGTACTTTGGGGTGCTGGCGCAGCCACCAGGTATCGGCTTTATCGCCCGCCAGACGGGTGCAGTGGATGCGTGACTGCTGTCCCGCACCCAACCCAATCACCTGCCCGTCGAGCGCGTAACACACCGAATTGGATTGCGTGTACTTCAAGGCAATCGTCGCCACAATCAGGTCGCGGATGGCGGTATGGGGCAGGGTTTTGCTACTGGACACAATATTGGTCAGCACATTGCGGTTGATGTGGGCATCGTTGCGGCGCTGCTCCAGTGTCAGGCCGAACACGGTACGGGCTTCCATTGCCGGTGGCTCGTATCGAGGATCAATTTGCAAAATGGTGTAGCGACCGCCCTTCTTCTGTTTCAGCAGCGCCAGCGCCTCCGGCTCGTAATCGGGGGCGATAACGCCGTCGGACACTTCGCGGCTGATGATTTGTGCGGTGGGCAAATCCACCGTGTCACTCAACGAAATCCAATCGCCAAAAGAGGACATCCGGTCAGCGCCGCGCGCGCGGGCATACGCCGTCGCCAATGGGCTGAGGTCAATATTATCCACAAAATAGGCTTTTGCCAGGGTGGGTGTTAACGGCGCAGCCACCGCCGCCCCGGCGGGACTGACGTGTTTGAATGATGCCGCCGCCGGTAAACTGAGCGCCGATTTTAATTCCCGCACCAACTGCCAGCCATTGAGCGCATCGAGCAGGTTGATGTAGCCCGGTGCGCCGTTCAACACGGTAATGGGTAGCTCGCCGCGCGGGTTGAACACGCGCGCCGGTTTTTGATGAGGATTTGCGCCGTAACGCAGTTCAAGCTGGCTGTGGGCGTGGGGAAACTGTTGGCGCAAATAGCCAGAAATGGCGGCGTCATATGCGGCCGTGTGGTGGAAAGCTTTCAGCGCCAATTTCTGGCGGGTTGCCAGCGATGTGTCGCCGGCGGCCTGCAATTCGGCCAGCACCGCATCGTAATCGGCGGGGTCGCACACCACCGTCACCCGCTGATGGTTTTTTGCCGCGGCCCGCAGCAGGGTCACGCCGCCGATGTCAATTTGCTCAATCGCCTCGGTGGGGGTTACATTTTTACGCGCCACCGTTTGTTGAAAGGGATACAGATTGCACACCACCAGACTAATGGGTCGATAGCCCTGCGCATCCAAATCGGCGCGGTCTGTGGGGATGTCCCGCGCCAGAATACCGCCGTGTACCGCCGGGTGCAGGGTTTTCACCCGCCCGCCGAGCATCTCCGGCGCACCGGTCAGGTCGGCCACATCAGTGACGGGGATACCGGCAGCGCGAATGGCTTTCGCCGTGCCACCGCTGGCAAACAAGTTGAACCCAAGCGTGTGCAGCGTCTGCGCCAGCGTGGGCAGATTCGTTTTGTCAGATACAGAGAGAAGAGCGTTGAGGGGAGTATCATCCGGCATAGTTTTCCTCCAAATTTATGCAACTGTCGCCTACGCGACAGACGGAGTTTAGTGCAATTTCATCTAGAATCAAAAAAGAGGCAAGTTGTATAGGCGCGGTTGGCTCCGGCAAGTTTCTATTGGGGAGCAACCGTCAGGGTGGTCAGCGGCAGGGCGGTTCCGGCAGGATTGCCTGCCTCGTCCAGCATATCCATCCGCAAACCGGAACGGATTTCGTACAACCCCACTTGAACGGGGTATTCACCGGGCGGCATATCGGGGGGCAGGAAAATAACGTGCCGGTCGATGAAGCGGTCGCCGGTGCGCCAGGTATAAGTGGGGTAATTGCCGCATCCGGGTTCGTCATCGGCCTGCGCCCACATTTTTTCTCCCCCCACCTGGGTGAAAACTTTATACGGTAAAAATACCGGTGAATCGGCCTGCCAATAGAGGGTGAGTATCGCCAATCCGCCCGGTGTGGCCCAGGTGGTATCCAAATCGTACCCCAGCAGCGATACATCTTCCTGAAACAACACCGTGTTGGGGTCGTTATATATTTCTGCCAGTTGCGCCAGCATCTTTGGGTGCGGTTTGAAGCGGCGCGGCGGCGCAAAAGCTGTCCGGGGACGGAAAACTGGGCCACCCAGCGGGTCACCGAGGAATCGGTTGGGGGTGTAGGGGGTTGTCATCACGGTCGGCTCATCAAAAACTTGCGGGGGCGCACTATTTCCGGTGGGCGTAAATTCATACAGACGCAAGCGCGGCTCGCCATTCACGCGGACGGTGGCGCGCAGGGTGTAATATTGACGAATGGTGTTGGCGGGCACAGACAGTGGCGGCGTTTTGTACGTGTATTTAGTCAGCATAAAATAACGCGGGAAACACGGATTCTGTACGCTGCCCCGCGTGTACCAGTAGATGCTGTTGCCCGAATCATTGGCATACCAATCGCCATTGAGCGCGCCGGCACGATACAATTCCGATACCGTCTGCCATCCCAGCCGGTACGGAAACCCCCAGCCAATGCGAACTTTGAAGGGGAAGCGGGGGTCATTCCAGAGGATAGGGTTTTTGTGCCGGGGATAGGTGAGCATGTATTCCAGATCAGGGCGCATAAAAAGCGTGTATTGATTCCACGACGCAAGACCGAGCAGCACCAGCAGCACCCCTGCCAGCGACGGTACAAGCCAGCGCACTTTCGACAATCGTGTGGCCCATTTCAACCCGCCGTCGGCAATCAGCGCAGCCAGCAAAACCAAAGGCGGCATAAACACATAATAGTGATCGCGGGGACGCATAATCAAAAACAGATACCCCACCAGCGGCAGGGCCAGCCACAGCAGCAGCAACTTTATCGTGGTTGGTGTGCGGCGTTGGAAGATAAACAAGCCCAGCAGCGCGACAAACACTGTCAGCGTCAGCCAGCCACCAGCCTGTGCCGTCCACGAAAAGAGAATTGTCGCCAGCACTGCCGTCGCCAGCAATCCCCCCGGCCAACCCGAAACTATTCGCTGCACGCCGACCCATACGCCCCCCAACAGCAGGCCGGTCACTATTAGCAAATAGTAGCCAGAATTGTTGGTGAGCCAATCAACGTAAAACAATCCCCAGTTGTTGTAGGGTTGTTCTGTGCCCACATGTTTGGCAAGATACCCGCTGGTTTCACCCTGCATCGCGTTGAAAGCAAATGGCAGATAAAACGCCAATACAATCGCCAACCCCACCGCCAGCGACAACACCACACTGCGCCGTTTCCCGTGCCGCGCCAGCGCCACCCCCAACAGATACAACACCGGCAATCCTGTTGCAACCGCATCGTAGTGCGCGAGCGCCGCCAGCGATAGCAATAGCACGCCGACCCACAGAAAACCCGACCGCCTTTCTTGCACAAAACGATGGTACGCCCAGATTGCCATCACCGAGGCTAGTAATACCACCGGCTGATATTGAACGGTGTGCGCGTGCGATAGCAACCAGCCGTTGAGCAGCATCAATATGGCAGCGATGACCCCGGCGCGCGCGCCAGCCAATCGTTTCCCCAACAAATAGACGCTCCACACCACCAGCCAGCTTGCCAGGGCAAAGGGCAGGCGAATTGCCAGTTCATCAAATGCGCCGACCAGTAGCCCCATCGCTGCTGCCAGCAAAATTTCAGCGGGGCCTTTGGTGTGCGACAGCAATGGCTGTCCGCCGCCGCGCAATACGGCCACTGCTCGCAGTACCACTTCAGCCTCGTCACCCCGCCAGTCGGAATATGATAGGGTAAAAAAGCTAAAATACGCTGCTAGCACCAGCACGCCGACCAGCGCCCACCCCCAACGTCCAGGCATGGTCAGCACGGGCGCGTGGGTTGTCAGCATCTTTCCCCGACGGATGATGGTAGCGAGACTGCCCACTGCCGTTACTACACTGTACCACGTCAATAGCGCTGGCAGAGTCAGCCGACCGAACACAGCATAGAGTCCCAATCCCCCCAGCACAGTCAGCGTCAGCCCCAGTGTTAATCCCAGTAGCGCCTGCTCACCCCAGGAAAGGCGGCTCGACGGGCCTATGATCCAGCCGCAAGCCAGCGCGAACCCCGGCCCGGCAAAAATAAGCCACACCGCCGCTGCCAGTTTCAATGCTGAAACCGGCAGCATTGCCGCCAACGCAATAGCAGCCAGCGTGACCATCAAGTTCAGCAGAGGCAAGCGAGCTTTCAACATCATCAGCGTTCCACCTGAACAGTTTGCAGAATAGTGGCGGCCACCGGCTCAGTTGTCGCGGCATCGTACACGGTGAGTGACAAAGTGTAGTTTCCGTTGGGCAGGTCATCGGGCAGGGTGAGTGGCCAGGGATCCTGCACCACCTGTCCTGACTGCCATTCATTGGTGGGCAGGGTGCTGCGTGCCGGTCGCCCCAGCCAGAAGGTGGCTTCCGCGCCGGTCTCGTCCAGCAGTTGCAGCCCCAGCACATAATCGTGCTGCACAGCGGCGGTTGCCCGCCAGTACAGCGTCAACCAGCGAGCGGGGTCGGTTCCGGTCAACGTGTACCCGACCAGCGACAAGTTATCATCAACCCAAAACTCGGTGGCGGTCGCCCGGTCAGGCAACGTCGCCTCGCCGGAAAAGGTTTCTGGCAGGTCAACCGTAATATCATCGCCATTATCAGGCAATTCAAAATAACCAATCGGCTGCTTTGCGGCCGTATCAAAATACATCATTTGCAATATATACTGTCCTGGGGTCATCCCCGCCGGCAGGATCAAGCGCGCATCGCCGGTCACAATTTCCTTGCGGGCTTGAAAGGCCGTTTCAAACCCGGGGTGCGGCTGCACTGCCGCTTCCGCCCACACATATCCATCTACATCAACCAACCGCACCAGAAATTGATCGGTGGGCAGTTGCCCTTCATTTCTAAAATATACCGTCGTGCGCAATGTTTCTCCAGCGGCAAGCCGGGTAGCAGACAGATTGTAGCCATACAACCACGCTCGGCCTTCCAACTTGCTGTTGCTGTAATATTGCGCACGCGGTGCGGGGTACAGCTTGCCATAGGTAAAGCCGTTGATGACCACCCGATAGACCGGATTTTGCCGTTGCAGGTACGATACAATTTCGGGAGCATGCTTGTGTCGCTGCAATTGGGAAATATAGAGGAAAACGTAATCGGCCTGAATCCAGCGGCCATCGGTGTTTGCCAGGGGTATGGTTTTGCCGGGGAAGAAGTATCGCAGGTCTTTTGATTTTGCCGACGCCACCGCCAATTGGTCGGCGTGAGGTTGGGCAGAAAGATAGCGCCCCAGCACATCGAAGCCTTCTGTGTAGCCCACCCGCACATAACGCGCGGCGGTATCAATGCCTCCCAATAGCGGGTCGTAATAAGGATAATAATAGGGATGCACGCGGATGAGGGTGGGAATTTGAATCGTCAGCGCCAGCAGGAGGGGGGTCAGAGCAAACACAATCGGGTGCCGGACGATCAGCGTGTGCGCCAGCCAGCGCCACACCTGCCAGATGCCCAGCGCCGCTAGCAAATCCAGCGCCGGGAAAACGGGCAGCAAATAACGGTCGAACTTCAGGGCAATCGGGGTCATAAAAACGATATAGCTAAAAATGAATGCAATTAATGTCCACACAATTGCCGACTGGCGGCGGGATGGATGGGTTTCGGGAACATATATTTTTCGATTTATCAGCGCGAACCCGGCCAGCAGCACAATGCCCGGCAGCACCAATGGGCCAATGCGGAAGGCCAGCACCACCGGGTAAAACCACACGCCGGGGTCATCGGGGAAAACCTGTCCCCAAAAGAAAACCCCGCTGCCGGTGGCCCCCGTTTCACCGACTTTTAAAACATAGTCCCACAAAAACCGAAGAGCCGCTGCCGGTGCAAATAAAAATGCAGGCCATAGTCCCACATAGACCACCAGCGCGGCAACCGCCCACCGGGTAAACTGTTTGGTCGTCGCGGCCACCGCTTGCCCCCATTGTGGCCGATGCTGCCACAGTGAAACCACGCCCAATACGCCGAGCGTAAAAAAGACTAAATACAACGACGACATTTTGGTGAGCATCGCCAGTGCCGAGGCAATACCCGACGCGGGCAAATACCGCTGTCGCCCGGTTTGCAGATACATCATCAGCAACAACACGGCCAGAAAAATGAACTCGGCGTTCAACGCTTCCACACGCAGTACCCGTGTTTCGGCCAAAAAAAACGGGTCAAGCGCTAGCAGCACCCCTGCCAGCAACGCTGCCGGTCGGGGAAACAGGTGGTCAAGATAATGCCAGCTGAGCATCACCAGCAAAATATGCACCAATCCCAGCGCCAGTCGCTTTTCGCCCAACAGCGCGAGGGGAGTATCCATCCCCAGCACAGCAGTAAAGGCAACAGGTTGTCGCAACAGCAACAGCCACCCATAACGCACCCAGGCAGCAATGGTTTCAAGCCACATTACCGGCACACCAGGATAGACAATAGTCGTCGTGCCGGCAAAGTTCCCATCCTGCAATGCCAGTGCAAATTGATTGGCCGCCCGCCAGATGAATTGCTCGTCGGGGGCGGTGAACACACCCAAATCTAAAACGCGCGGAAAAACTGCCGCCAGAAACACGATGCTTCCGGCCCACCATTTGGGGAAATAGTTGTGGGGAGGCGTTTGCGATCGAACAAGTTCTGTTTCTGAATACATTGTGGTCATGGCAGGGGTGTTACCTCAACACCATTTTCAGCAATTGACAGGGCAAACAGCAGCACGGCGGCTTCACCGGTCTGGTCGTTTTCAACCCCCAACCGCTGCCAGTTATCGGGATTGTAAAAGCCGATGAGCAGGCGATAGGTGCCATTTGACAAATCTGACGGCAAAAATACCTGCACCCCATCCCGAAACAGGCCGGTCTCTGGCCGTAATTTTTGCCATTGGGCATCAGTTAATGCCTGGTGATACAACCAATGGTCAGACTGCGCCACTGTTTGATTATTGTCATCTCTCAGATGAGAAAACACTTTCCAGCGACCGATGTCGGCGGCGGGCTGCCAGAACAGTGTCAGGCGCACCAACTGACGGTTCAGAGTTTGTACAGTGTAACCACGCAGCACTGTACCATCTTCAAATAGATAATCTACTGCAACGGTGGGGGCATTGGCCAACGGCCAACTATCGCCGCGACTGACCAGCGCCCACACGCCATAAGAATAGTACACCTTGTCCATTTGCCACAAAATTTGCTGGAGCATGTTCGGCGGTACATTTCTCAATAGCCGATTCTCGCCGCTAATCAACCACAAACGACCCGGACGGTTGAGCTGCCGCACAAAATCATCGCTGGTGGCAACCAGTTCGCCGCCGGTGTAGCGGTCAACCAGTGTGCCGTTAATATTCAGCACCAGATCTCTGTCGGGAGCCAGGTATGAATCGTTTTGATGTAGATAAAGATACGTGGCCGCCGGATGCTCGGACATGATGCGGTCGCCGTTCTTCCAATTGTCTTGCACGTATGCCGACGCCAAATCGTAGCGCAGGTGCCCCGGCCCGATGGGAGCAACCAGCGGCCGCAAGAGCGGAGAAAAGATGCCGGCTACCAGCAACGCCGTTCCCCCCAACCACACCTTCCGCTGGCGATGGGGGAAGCATTGCGCCCCGGAAACCATACCCTGCGCGCCGAGCCAGTACACCAATGGAAACACCAGCGCCACCAGATACCGTGCGCGTTGCCACTGAACATCAATCAGCAAACTCCATACAACCATCATCCCTCCCAACACCGCCAGCAAAAAAATCCACGCTCTATCGGGTGCCGGGTACCGTTTTTGCCGCCAGCGCCACAGCAGGGCGATTAATCCCACCGCGGCAAAAGCCCAAAAAATCATCGCCGGCCAGATGACCCAAAATTGCAAAAATGGCGCCGGCCGCGCTGCGATGGGGTTGGCGACGAACCCTCCGCCGGGCATCAAAACCCGCAACCATTCGGGATAACCACTTCCGGCACTGCGAGCGGAGCTGGGTAGCTGCCCAAATGCCCCTAACCCCACCGCAACACCCACGGCGATCAGCAACGCCAGTATTTCTTTCCAGGGAAGGTATCGCCGCAGCGATTGGCGCACCGTCGAACCCGCAGCGGTGAACATCAATGCGACCCACCCGGCCACCAAACCAGGCAGCAGCACAATCGCTGAAAGATGCGACAGCAGCAACAACAAATAGCCCCCCACAACGGCTAAACGATGCCTGATCCGCTTTCCGGGTTGCACACTCCACCACACACCATATACTACCCAGGGGACGAGCATCTGCGCCAGAATGAGCATTCGCGTCCGCCCACTCCATATCACCGACTGAACATCGAACGCCAGCGCCAGCGCGGCAATCAATCCCACCCAGGGCGACCGAAACATTCGCCGCCCCACGGCCCAGAGACTCGCCACCGCCAACGTGCCCGCCAATACACTGACCCAGCGAGTCGTTTCGGGGATGAACCCCGCCAATTTTACAAACCCGGCGCTCAGGTACGAAAAGAGAATGCCGTGCTCGTAAAACATCCCCGACGGGAGTACCGGTACACCTTTTTGGGTAATCATCTGGATGGCCAGCATCGAGTAAAATTCATCCCGATGAAATTGCAGGGTCAGCCATTGATGAATCCGCAGGGCAAATGCCAGCAAAATCAGGGCGATGAATGCTGTTCGCCAGCGCCAAAAATTTTTGTGGGGGATAGAAGTTTGTTGCATGCAAATACCTGTTCAGGATTATGGCAAATTGATTACTCCCAGCGGCGAGGCACTGTCGGGCATCAACTGCCCCCCCGCATCAACCACCGGCAGCCGCGCGCCGTCAGCGGGCGTGTATATGCCCGCCAGCAATCGGTATCGACCTGCAGACAAGCCGGTCGGCAGGGCCAGGGGGTGTTCGCTCAAAATAATATCGCCGGGCTGCCAGACGCTGGTGGGGTACAACCCGGCCAGCGGGGCGACATCACTTTGAGCAACCAACGCGCCATCCGGGGCCATTAAATGCACAAAGATGCGATAGTCGGCGTTTAACCCGGCCAGTGCGCGCCAGCGCAGCGTCACCGTTGCGCTGGCTGCGTCAGGTGCAGCCTCCCAACTGTATCCTTCCAGCCGCACTGCACCACCGAAGGTGAACGCCAACGGCCGCATGTTTCCATCCTCGGGCCAGGTTTTGGGACGCACCCGCACCCGGCCAATTTCTGCCGGGATGTCTTGCCCGGCCAGATTGCGCACCGGCCAGGGAATCACCGTGTCGGGCTGAAACAATCCCACATCAATGCGTACCAGCGCCGGGGCGGGGGTATCGGCGGGCAGGGCGATGCGCCACGCATCCGTAATCACCTCACCGGGTCGCCATGTGACGGGAGGACGCTGCCCATTTTGCGGCACGCCATTCAAATTGACCAGCTGCCGATCGCCTGCAAAAAGCTGCACCGATACCTGTGCGTCGCGGTCGATGCGCCGCACCGCCTGCCAGTAGAGGGTCAAAGTCAGGGTATCGCCAGGGCGAACAGTTTCGGCAGACAGGCGATAGGCCAGCAACCGCACCGTGTTGTCATACGTGTGTTCCAGTCGCTGCGCCGTTGGCGGCAGCGCCGCCGCCGCCAACTCTGCAAACGCCGTCGCCGGGTCGATGCGCTGTGCCGTGCCAGCGGCGGCCACTTTTATGGCCGACCATCCGGCGGCGAAGTCAAACATCTGCCAGTTGCCCGCTGCCGGTTTGGCGCGCACTTGCAGACTGTACAATCCCGGCGACAGACCAGTCGTTGAAAACGCACACGCGCTTTCCACCACCTCGCCGGAGGTTTGGGCAGCCCGCTTGAAACCCGTCATCGGGACGCAGCCCACCCAATCAGTTTGAACTGTATCCGCCCGCCACAGCCGCGCGGCCAATTGCGGTGCAGGTTGTCCCCAGTTCTGCCAAACCACTATCGCCGTGCCGCCGTCTGCCACCGTCTGCCAGCGGTAGCCAAACAGATTGAGCTGACCCGGAATGGCGTCGGCCTGCAAATCGGCGGGGTAGGTGATGGGGTTGGGATACACCCAGGCGTAATCGATGCCGTTGATGGTGATAGTTTTTTCCGGCGGGACATGTTGCTGAAAATAGCGAATCACCCCGGGATTGGGGTCTTGCATGCGCTGCACTTGCTGGACGTAAAAGATAATTTTGTCCGCGGTTAACCATTCACCGCGCTCGCCCTCCAGATTGAGCGCCGTCCCTTTGAAATTGAGTAGATATTTGTAAAAGCGACCGGCAACGGTGAGCGATTGGGGGTTGTCCAGCGAATTGAGATAATCTGCCACCCGATCCATGCCCTCGCCCCAGCCGACACGGGTCACGTTGACTGCCATTTTGCCGCCGCCGAGCAGCGGGTTAAAATAAGTAAAATAGTATGGATGAAAAGGGAGCGCCGTCGCCAGTTGCACTGCCAGCGCCACGCCTCCCGCCGCCAACATCTGCCGTGCCGACCAGCGCCAGCGTTCTGCAAAATGCACCAGCGCCAGCGCCGCCAATATGTCCAGCACGGGGAAAATCGACATTAAAAACCGGCCCTGTTTGTGGCTACCCAGACTCATCCCGGCAACGTACAATGCAACATATAGTATCAGCGCCCACACGCCGGAAGCGTCCAACAAATGATGGGCGACGAGCGATGGGCGATGAGGAATGCGAACTATTTTCCCTAAAACCAGTCCCAATCCTGCCAGTAGCCCCAGCAACGTCAGCGGCGTCACCCGCAGCAGAAAGATGACCGGATAAAAGAGCCAGCCAGGGTCTTCGTCCACCAGTGTGCGCCCCAAAAAAAAGAGGTTCACCCCCTCCGCGCCAACCTTCCGGGTGGCGAATTTGAGCATCAGGCCGAAGGTGTCGGCGGGAACCGTCCACACGGCGGGCCACAGTAGCACAAAGGTGAGCGCGGCGATGCCACTCCACACCAACATTATCATCAGCCAGCGCTGCGCCGCCGTCCGCCAGCCGGCTGCGGTGCGCCAGACCCAGAGCAGATGAATAGCCCCGAACATCGGCAACAAAACAATGGCCTGCAATTTGGTGAGCCAGGCCAGCCCCCCAAACAGGGCAGAGATAAACAGTTGCCGCCGGTCATCGGGGCGGCGATAGTGGGCCACCAGCGCCAGCAGCGACAAAACCATCAAGCCGGTGAGCAACGCTTCGGCGCGATTGACGCGGCTGTCGCTGAGATAAAAGGGGTCAAAGCTGATGAGAATAGCAGCCAGCCATGCCACGCGCGCGCCAAACAGCCGCCGGGTGTACCAGAAGATTATCACTACCAGCAGTGTATTCGCCAGCGCAATGGGGAAACGCTGTATGGCCAGGTTCGACCACTGCCCCCAATTGTGAATGAGCAGGTACACGCCGCCATCACCAATCCAGCCGCCCTGCCTCACCGAGCGGATCAGCGCGCCGGCAAACAGCCACAGCGTTTCCAACCAGGCGGGGAACACGCCGGGGTAGCCATCGCCAATGAGTGTGCCGGGCAGATCTCTCGCCAATAGCGCCCGGAACAAATCAACGGCCCACGCCCAGCGGTCTTCTTCGTCCACCACACGGAATACTCCCAGCGCGGTCAATCGTACCGAGGCCGCCATCAAAAATACCAGCAGTATTTGCAGTTTGCGGCTGTGTTTTTGCCAAATTATCTTCAGCATTGTATATCTCTGCTTCATTCACTCACTCACCTTACGCAGTCGAGGATTTGACAAAATCAAAATTATGACATCGTTGACA
>CAYPUV010000027.1:0-26070 GCA_964413895.1 uncultured Anaerolineaceae bacterium | reverse complement strand
GTGCAACGATGATGCGTTTGCGCCCCGCTCGCACAACCGCCATCACTGGCAGCGGTTGGCTGCGATGGGGGTAAGCGGTTACCTCCAGCGACGACACGCCCACAGCGGGTAGGTTGTGCGGCAGCGCCAATCCTTTCGCCAGGGCAACACCAATACGCACACCCGTGTATGACCCTGGGCCAACGCATACAGCAATGCCTGCCAGGTCAGCGGGGGAGAGGCCGGATTTTTCTAGCAAGCGGTGCAGTCGAGGGGCCAGTTCTACCGTGTGATTTCTGCCGGCGTACCAGATTTCTTCTGCCCAGAGTGAATCTTCATTTAAGAGTGCCAGTCCGGCAACTTCGGTGGCGGTGTCGATAGCAAGTAACATGGTGAATTATGCGTTACGAGTGATGCGTATTGCGGAATGATTTTGCTGCTTTGCAACGCTACAACCTTGTATCATTCCAAGATTTCCACTGTATCCGGTTTATTGGGAACCATGCACAAAAACTCAAACGGTTCATCGCCAATATTTTGGTACCAGTGGGATACACCGGCGGGAATAAACACGATGTCTGTGGCGTTCACTTCAATGATCTCATCGCCAATGCCGATGCGGGCGTGTCCCCGCAGCACAAACTGTTCGTGCTCAACGGCGTTGGTGTGTTTGGGCATGCCACCCCCCGGTTCCATCATAAAACGGCGCATAGCAAAGTTGGGTCCTTCTTCCGGGCTAATGAGTACCTGACGGGTGACGCCGTTACCGGCGTTGATGGGTTCAACAGTGACTTCGGTGAGGTGTTTTACGGGCATAAGAAACTCCTTTTTTATGATGCGGGAGATTTTAGAGGTTGTTTGAGCTTATCCAACGTTCAATCGCTCCCTTGAAAATAGAATTGAAAGGTGGGGAGAGCGGGGGGTGTCCCTTCGAAGCCCCCTGTTTTCATCGCCGGTGGCGTGCCGCAGGCTCATGAAAACTCCTCTCCAATGTCCACAGTTCGCGCAGTTTTTTCAATTGTGCCGCGTATTCTGCGCCAAATGCCCGGATGGTGATCCGGCGCTCGGTGTCAGACAAATGATGCAACTCTACTTCCAGCCGGTCAGTGAGCAGGTCATCCTCCAGCCGATCTGCCCACTCTATCAAGCACACCCCTTCACCGTACAGCAGATCATCCAGCCCCAGTGTTTCTATTTCCGGAGCGTTGGTCAGACGATACAAGTCAATGTGGTAACAGGTCAAGTGTCCCTGATATTGGTTGATGAGCGTGAAGGTGGGGCTGTTGATGATTTCAGTGGCGGGAACACCAATGCTCGCACCGAATCCCTGCACAAAGCGTGTTTTGCCGGCACCTAGATCGCCCAGCAAGGCAATTACCTGACCGGGTTCTGCCAGTTTACCCACAATCGCGCCCAGTTGGCGAGTTTCGTCTTCGCTGTGGGTGATGAGTTCAAAGGTGTTGGGCGGCACGGCGATAACTCCTGAAAGGCGATGCTCCGCCGGGCATAGTTGCCGTCGGCAGTGTGCTCCCATTATACAGGGTTCTATCTTTTGTTCAAAACTGAGGGAGGGAAGGGGAAGTTAAGTGTGACGGGATTCAATAATTCAGTGATTCGGTGGGTTAAGGCGTTAGCGAAGGGAGGGGGGACGGTGAATTTGAACCAAAGCTCAAAACGCTACACAATAAATCGGTAGCCGAAGCCACGTTCGGTGAGGAGGTGCTGGGGGTGATTGGGATCTGGCTCTATTTTTTGGCGCAGATGCCACACGTACCGCCGAATGTAGCCAGTGTCATCGGCGTATTCTGGCCCCCATACGGCCATGACCAACTGCTCTTGACTAAAAACGATGTTGGGGCGACGCATAAATACTTCCAGTAGATGATATTCGGTGGGAGTGAGTGACAGAGGCACGCCGTCTCTGGTTGCCTGACGGCTATTCCGGTCAAGTTGAAAGGGCCCGCAGGTAATAATGGTGCTGTCGTCGATGGGGGTATTAATAACGCGCCCGGCGCGGCGCAGTACCGCCTCAATGCGCGCTACCAGTTCGGCGAAACTGAAGGGTTTGGCAATGAAATCGTCTGCGCCCAACTGGAAACCTTCCAGCCGGTCTGCCTCCTCGCTTTTGGCGGTGAGAAAAATGATGGGCACATCAGTGAGTTCCCTGATTCGTTTGCACGTTTCCCACCCATCCATGCGAGGCATCATCACGTCGACCAGTATCAAATCTGGGCGATGGTTAAAGAGCAATTTTAGCCCGTCGAATCCACTCTCAGCGTGAAGCACCTCAAACCCGGATTCTTCCAGATATTGTCCCAGGAGTTCATGTAAAGCTGGATCGTCGTCAATTAGTAAAATCACGTATGCCATCTTCAACTTCTTGCGCTGCTGGTAAGCTAATGTAAAAAGTTGAACCTTCGCCCGGAACACCGCTGCTTTGCACCCAAATCTTCCCGTTTTGAGCTTCAATGAGCTTCCGGCAGAAGTATAGCCCCAGTCCGTGCCCATATGTTTCGCGGTCGCTGGCGTTGTCGGCGCGGTAGAAACGGTCAAAAACATGTTTTTGCGCCTGCTTCGGGATACCTACGCCCTGGTCGCTCACCGAGATAATGATGTGGTTGTTTTGTTGTTGCGCGCTGACGCAAATTTCACTCCCCGGAGGCGAGTATTTTACCGCATTGTTTATTAGATTCATCACCGCGTCTGCCACGTGGGTTTCGTCTGCCCAGGCGGTTCCTACGTCTGACGGCGCATCGAGCGTCAGTTTGTGAGCAGAACCGGTATGCCATTGACTGGTGAGCAACGTTCTTAAAAACGGCTGCGGGGCTATTGGCCCTGGTACCGGGTTGAATTTTCCCATTTCCAGCAGCGATATATCCAGAATATTTTGCACCAATCGGGTGAGCCGGTCGCTTTCGCGGCGCAAAATGTCAAGCACATCTCGTTTGCGGGGCGAAAAGACATCACGCTCACGGGCAATCAGTTCAATGCCACCGTTAATGTTGGTCAGCGGGGCACGCAGTTCGTGTGATACCAGTGAAACAAAATCAGATTTCATTTTATCAAGCGCCTGTAATTCAGCGTTGGCTTCTTGCAACGCGATGTTTTTCTGTTTCAGCTCAGCGGTGCGCTCGGAGACGCGCTGCTCGAGTGTTCTGTTCAGGCGGCGAATTTTAGCGTTAGCGGTTTCCAATCGCTTTTGATGCCCTTCAATCCAATCCAGAACCCAAAATACGGCTAGTGGACCAACCAATCCAAAGATACACACTTCGGTATTAAAGCTAAAGCTGAATATCTCGTCTTCACGAATAAAATGCTCCCACACTTCAAAACCGGAGGCTAATAGAAATAAAAATAAAGGCAAAACATAACGGACAATCCGCAATTGCTGAGACTGCGATTTGCGCGTTAACCATTTGAACATAGGCGAAACTCCCACAGAGCGTTTTCTATATTATACCGGTAGGGGCAGGCGTAAATCAAGCATAAGGTTAAGATTTTGACACAATTAAGACATTGGCAGAACGCAGTTGAGACATTGGGATGTTATCATAGTGATAAATTTTACTAATCATATTCCAAAATGGAGGGAGAATATGAAAAAATCACGCTCATTACTGGTTGTGTTGGCAGCGACTCTGGCGCTGCTTCTAGCTGCATGTGGCCAACAGGCTGCTACTCCCACACAGCAACCCGAACAGCCGAAGGCAACCGAAGCCCCGGCGCAACCCACCGAACCGCCTGCTCAAGCGGTTCAACCTACTGAAGCCCCCGCGCTTGAACTGAATGGTGACGGCGCACGCGGTGGTCGTCTGTACGACAAATGGTGGGAAGTGTTGGGTACAGAGGTCCCCGCAGGCGACCAACCGCTGTGGGCAACGCAGGACAGCAACACCCGCAGTGGCGAAGCCACCTGGCGCTGTAAAGAATGCCACGGCTGGGACTACAAAGGCGTGGACGGTGTGTATGGTTCCGGTTCGCACAAAACCGGTTTCACCGGCTTGTTCAGTGCAATTGAAAAAGGCCCGGAATATGTGCTGGGCGCGCTGAAAGGCGAAACCAACCCCGACCATGACTTCTCTAGTGTGATGGACGACCAAGCGTTGACTGACCTGACCCTTTTCCTGACGAAAGAAGTGGTTGACGACAATATCTTTGTTGGTGCCGATAAAAAAGCGGTGGGCGGCGATGTTGAACAAGGCAAAGAACTGTTTGACGAGTGCGCCGATTGTCACGGGCCGCAAGGGTTAGCGCTTAATTTCGGTTTTGATGAAGGCGAACCGGAATATATGCCCACTATTGCGCAGGATAACCCCTGGGAATTTCTGAATAAGATGCGCTATGGTCAACCCGGTGAGGATGAGATGGTTTATGCCCTTGACCTCGGTTGGACAGTAGATGAACAACTGTCAGTTTTGGCTTATGTGCAAACCTTGCCCACTTCCGCCCCCGTTGCCGAAGGTGGCCGCCTGTATGACAAATGGTGGAAATCCATTGGCGCAGAGGCTCCCGCGGGCGATCAACCCCTGTGGGCAACCCAATCTACCAACGAACGTAGCGGTGCCGACACCTGGCGTTGTAAAGAATGTCACGGCTGGGACTACAAAGGTGTTGATGGCGCATACGGCTCCGGCTCGCACAAAACTGGCTTCCCCGGCGTGTGGGATGCGCAATCCATGTCTGCCGAAGAAATCACCGCCTGGCTGGATGGTTCCAAGAACGCCGACCACAACTTTGCCGACTACTTGAATGAAGAGCAAATCAACATGCTGGTTGCCTTTATTCAGGAAGGCCTGGTTGATAAATCAAAATTCATCAACGATGATAAAACCATCGTCGGTGGTGATGTGGATCACGGGAAAGCGCTTTTCAGCGAATGTGCTGAGTGCCACGGTGATGATGGCAAGCTGATTAACTTCGGCGATGAAGGTAGCCCCGAATATGTGGGTACGGTTGCTTCTGACAACCCGTGGGAATTCAGCCACAAAGCGTACAACGGCCAACCCGGTGCACTGATGCTCATCGGCCGTAACTATGGGTTCACGTTGCAAGACCTCATCGACCTCACGGCTTACGCTCAAACCCTGCCGACTGAATAAGCCAAAAACACGACTTGGCCAACAATAGAATAAATAGTTGATTTGTCCGCCCCCTCCTTAGCGAGGGGGCGGCACGTAAGAAGTAAAAAAGTAATTATATTCACAATCATCCAAATAAAGTTCGCATTGAAAACTAAATCTTCAGTCTTGAATTAAAAGTGGACAAGCGGTCAGTTTCAATCGGAGTGTACTATATGAAAGAAAAGGTGATCCTTATTATTCAGTATGTGGCTATTGCATTGGCAGTAGTGGGTGTATTTGGGCTGATTACACTGATAGCCCCGCCGACCCCTGCCCATGCACTGCCGGAATTTGCCGCCCGCACCGGTGAAAGCTGTGGCACGTGTCATGTTTCACCCGGCGGCGGCGGCCCGCGCACCCTGCGCGGCATGCTTTGGGCCGCACGTGGCAAACCAGACCAGGTTCCCCAATTGCCCAACGTTTTGCTGGCCCCCGGTGTGCAAGATGGTGCAGAGCTGTACGACATCGCCTGCTCGGCATGTCACGGCACTAAAGGTGAAGGATTGTTCGGGGCAACACTGGCCGGAACGTCCCTCCGAGAAAGAAAAATTCAGTCAACCATTCTGCGTGGACGCGAACGGAGTGGTATGCCCCCCTTCCAGGGTCAATTTACCGACGACCAACTGAATGCGCTGGTTGCATATGTGGCTGGGCTGGCGAATGGCTCCATTGAACCGCCCCCAAACAGCTACCCGCTGGAACCCGGGGTGCTGACCTGCACTGCCAATCCAACGCTGGTCACGTGTGGAGGGAATTAAAATGGCAAAACCACTGAGTAGACGACGATTTTTGAAAATTAGCGCCACCGCGGCTGGAACGGCCGCCGTGGTGGGAGGTCTGCAAGCCGCGTTGAATGCCACCCCGGCGGCAGCCGTTGGCGGTGGCGTACTGACCCCCATTGGCGAAGAACATATTGTGCCTTCCGTTTGCTTGTTATGTCCCGCCGGCTGCGGGTTGCTGGGGCGGGTGGTTGACGGCAAACTGGTAAAGCTGGAAGGCAATCCGATGCATCCCATCAACCAGGGGGCGTTGTGTCCCAAAGGGCAGGCCGCTCCAGAACTCCTTTACAACCCCGATCGCTTGACCGGCCCTATGCGCAGCACCGGAGAACGCGGTAGCGGTCAGTGGGAGCAAATTTCATGGGATGAAGCTATTCAAACCGTGGCACAAAAATTAAACGACTTGCGCACCGCCGGTCATCCCGAACAAACAGCCTTCCTTTATGGCGAAACGCGCGGACAAATGCGCCCCCTCATCGAACGGTTTATGCAGGCAGTCGGCTCGCCAAACGCTATTTCGCACGACAGCCTGAACATCGAGGCCGCCAAACTGGCGCTGTTCTACACCCAGGGCGTGTACGATCTGCCCGTGTATGATATTGAAAACAGCGAATACATCCTCAGCTTCGGCGCAAACATACTGGAAGCCGGACGCAACCCGCAGCGAACCATCATTGCTCAATCGTACTTTCGCCGGGGACGCGCCAATCGCGGAAAGATTGTCATGATTGACCCCCGTCAGGGCATTACCGGCGCCAAAGCCGACGAGTGGGTTCCCATCATTCCCGGCACCGATGCCGCCCTGGCGTTGGGTATTGCCAACGTTATCATCCGCGCCGGTCTGGTCGATTCAGATTTTATCCACAATTACAGCTTCGGGTTTGAAGATTTTAAGGACAGCGCAGGTAAAAAGCACAAAGGCTTTAAAAATTTTGTGCTGGAAAACTACAAGCCCGACCAGGTAGAAAAAATCACCGGCGTTTCTGCTACCACCATTTCTCGACTGGCGGGTGAATTTGCCGGACACGCGCCGCACGCTATTGCTATGCTGCCCGGCAAAGGTGGGCTACTGAACGGCAGCATCAACGGTTTATACGCGGCGATGGCCGTCCACATTCTCAATGCGCTGATTGGCAGCATTGATCAACCCGGTGGGGTGCTCACCCAGCGCTACTTCCCCTGCGCCGACTGGCCCGCACTCGCCAACGACCCTGTTGCCGAACAAGGTTACGCAACCGAACGACTTGACGGCGCGGGAACTGCTTTCCCGTTGAGCAAACACGCCTATCAAGCTGTCGCCGGCCGCATTTTGGCCGGTCAATCTGTGGCAGTTCTCTTTTTGTACGATGCCAATCCCGTGTATGAAGTTCCTGGCGGCGCACGATTTATCGATGCTTTCCAGAAGGTCCCCTTCATCGTTTCTTTCAGTTCATTTATGGATGAAACCGCCCAATATGCCGATTTGATTTTGCCGGAACCGACTTTCCTTGAGCGCTGGCAAGATGACGCCATCGAAGGGATGGGCTATCCCGGTGTGGGTTTGCGCCAGCCGATAGTTGAACCCTTGTACGACACGATGAACACCGGGGACTTCATCTTAAAAGTAGCACAAGCGATGGGCGACCCCATCGCCAGTGCCTTCCCCTGGGATAGTTTTGAAGCCTTGCTGCAAGACCGATTGCAAATCGGCACCGATTGGGAAACACTCAAAGAACTGGGTGCGTGGTTCAACCCTGGCTATCGGTTTGCCCGGCGTGGCAGCAAAAAATGGATCACAGAAGTAGTGGGGCGTGACCGGCTTTCCGCTCCGCGCGATGGCCGCTTCGATTTGTACAGCCGCGAACTGAGCTGTGCCCTGAGCAATCTGGGTAAAGATGCGCTGCAAGCGTTAGGAATTGTCAAATCTGGCGACGCGGTATTTCTACCCCATCATGAAAACATCCCCTACGCCGGCGATGAAGGTGAATATCCCTTCCACCTGAACGTCGTTACTCTGATGAGCCTGGGGCCGTACAGCGCCGCTGCCAATATGCCTACTCTGCAAGAAATCAGCGGCATGACCGTTGGTGAAATGTGGGGGAGTTGGCTGGAAATGAACCCCGAAACGGCCAAAAGAGTTGGCCTGAGAGACAAAGACCCGGTGTGGGTGGAAAGTCCCTTTGGCAAACTGAAAACCAAAGTGCGCTACGTGCCTGGCTTGCGCCCCGATGTGGTGAACCTGCCCCACAACCAGGGTCACAAAGCCGTGGGACGCTGGGCAAAAGACCGGGGCGTGAACGGGCTAGAAATTATGAACCCGGCCAGCGAACCCGCTGCCGGATTGGCCTCGTTCACCAATACCAGAGTGAAAGTTTATCGGGCATAAATCGAAGAATTAGGAGTGAAATATGGCACGTTGGGCAATGGTAATCGATTTAGACAAATGTGTGGCTTGCCAGGGGTGCAGCATCGCCTGTCGTTTTGAAAACAACACCCCGCCGGTCAAGCCAAGCGAAGCCTTAAAGGGACGGGCAATCCGCTGGAACGACGTGTTCCCTTTCCCCACCAATCCGCTGGCAGCGGACCCTGGCGAATATCCAGAAACAAAACAGCGCTATCTTCCCCGCCCCTGCATGCACTGCGAAAACCCACCCTGCATCAAAGTCTGCCCGGTGCAGGCAACCTTTAAGAATGAAGAGGGCCTGGTGCAGCAAAACTACGCGCGCTGTATCGGTTGTCGCTTTTGCACAGTCGCTTGCCCTTACGGGGTGCGCTACTTCAATTGGGAGGCGCCAGCATGGGAAGGCTCACTGGCTGAACATCTCAACCCCGACCGCATAGAAGGCCCCGGTGATTTGGAGGGGCCGGCAGTGCGCCCCAAAGGGGTGGTAGAAAAATGTACCTTCTGCATTCAGCGATTGCAAAAGGCGCGGGCGCAAGCTGAGGCTGAAGAGCGCGATTTTCGGGCTGAAGAATATGTGCCCGCATGTGTGCAAACTTGTACTGGCAAGGCGCGCTACTTCGGCGATCTGGACGACCCCGAAAGCACCGTTTCCCTGTTTGAAAAAAGTCCCCGCGCCTTCCGCCTGCTGGAAGACGTTGGGACGCATCCCAAAGTGATTTACCTTCGGGAGGGGTAAGTTATGCTGAAAGTTGACCCAAAAGACAAAGCAAAGTTAATTGATCCATTATTCAAAACCGGACCACGTTTCTGGATAACCATCGCTATTCTGCTGGCGGTTATTGGTTGGGGGCTGTTCATGTACATTCGCCAACTCATTTTGGGGTTGGGGCAAACTGGCATGCAACGCCCGGCTTATTGGGGCGTGTATATGGTGAACTTTATTTTCTTCATTGGCATCAGTCACGCCGGTACACTTATTTCTGCTATTTTGCGTGTAACCCAGGCTGAGTGGCGCCGCCCCATCACCCGCGTTGCCGAGGCAATTACTGCCTTCGCGCTAATTGTCGGTACACTGCAAATTATTTACGACTTGGGACGTCCCGATCGCTTTCTGTATGTATTCTTTTATGGACGGGCGCAATCGCCGTTGTTGTGGGACGCTATGTCTGTAACCGCCTATTTCCTGGGGTCGGTCACCTATCTGTATATGCCCCTTATCCCCGATGTGGCGCTTTTGCGCGACAACTGCCCCCCCAACGCTCCTCGCTGGCGAAAAATGCTCTACACTATCCTGGCGTTGGGTTGGCGTGGTAACAAAACTCAGTGGCGGCGGCTTGAAAAAGCCATCGCGGTACTGGCGGTACTCATCATCCCCATTGCGGTATCGGTGCATACCATCATCAGTTGGATTTTGGCGACCACTGTTCAACCGGGCTGGCACTCCACCATCTTTGGCCCGTACTTCGTGGTAGGAGCCATTTTCTCCGGCATCGGCGCACTGTTCATTGCTATGACCATCGTCCGCAAAGAAATGGGACTGGAAGAATATTTCACAGCTAAAACGTATCGCAACCTGGGGCTATTGTTCATCGCTATGACTGGCTTCTGGTTCTATTTCACTTTTGCCGAACACCTGACCCTGGCTGCCGGGCAGCAAACCGCTGAATTCCCCGTGCTGGCCAGTAAATTGTGGGGTCAATTCGCCCCCGGTTTCTGGCTAATGGTGTTGCTGATGACAATTGCCTTCTGGGTGATGGTTGTGCCGCAATTGCTGCCGCGCAGAGCAGAAAAGGCACTGGTGTTCAAACCGGCGTTTGGAGTGGCTTCTGGCGTGGTGGCGCTGGTTCTGTTTGGGATGATGAATTTTTCGCGCACCCAACCACTCACCGCTGCCCTATCACAACCAAATACACGCGTTGTAGGCTGGGCGATTGTCATCATAACCTTCCTTTTGGCTGGATTGGGGTTTGCGATGTGGCTGAAAGACCGTCAGGTTACGGCGATTGTCATTGCAGCCGTAGCGGTGGTCGTTGGAATGTGGCTGGAACGCTGGAACATTGTTGCGCCCACGATGACCCACCCCCGCCTGATTGGTTTTTGGTTCTACCATCCTACGATGACCGAAGTTTCGCTGACGGCAGCCTCGTTTGCTATCTTTATCTTGATGTTCACGGTCTTTTTCAAACTCTTCCCGGCCGTTTCTATCTGGGAAGTGGCCGAGGGCCGCGTCATCAAAGAAGCTGAAGCCAAGGTGAAAGTGCCGCTGCCCGAACCGTCATCGCTGGCGCGTGTGGTGCACGAAGGGTTTATCGACAAGTAGCAGAACTGCTTAATAATCTGTATTTGTTCAGGTAATTTTGATGCCCGTTTTTAGACATAAGTGACTGATGGACAGGAATCTGACCGAGATTTATCTGGCGCAGGCCGACATATATTACACGCTGGCAGAAGTGCTGGTGGACCCGCCGCTGTGGCTGGCCAATGCCGGGAGCGACTGGCCTCTGTTTGAGGCCGTCGACCGGCTGGCCCGGTTGACAGAATCGGAAGCCGCGCGTCGGGCAGTTGCAGCGCTGCGGGCCATTCCCGCTGAAGACCTTTTCACTCGCCAGCGCCGCTACCGGCTCATCACAGCCAGTACGGATCGCCCGCCTGTGCCGCTGTACGAATCGCTGCATTTGGATGGCACCCTGTTTGGACCGTCGGCACAGGCGGTACAACAGGTGTACCGGGTGGCCGGGTTGGAGCCGGAAGGGGCGGAGTTACCCGACCACGCTTCGGTGGAACTGGCGTTTTTGGGCTGGCTGGCAGAAAAAGCTGCCGCCTCACCCGATGATGCCGCCGATTGGCAGGCGCTTGCCCGCAAATTCATCGAGGTGCATGCCGGGCAATGGCTGCCGGAAGTAGGCAAAATCCTGGCTTTTAGCGATGATCCGGTGTTCGCGCCCATCGGCTACCTGCTGATGGATTGGCTAAAAGAGGCGGCGCGTCCGCCGCGCCCTAACCGCACAAAAGCCGAATCGTGCAACCTGCGTCTGCCCGTCATTCCCGATACTGAGGCGTGTACGCTGTGCGGCTTCTGCGTGCAGGTGTGTCCCACTCAGGCGTTGCTCATCAAAGAAACTGCCACCGAAACAGGCTTGATTTTGAAACCACTTGACTGCATCAGTTGCGGAAAATGTGAGCGGGTGTGTGAATATAACGCGCTGGTCATGCAAACAACCGGCGAAACCGTCTGCGTGGAACCGCACGCCCTCCGCATCTCCGAGCGGGCGGCGTGCGCTCACTGCGGCACACCTATGGTCAGCGTGGCAGAGCTTGATGCCATCGCCGTTATGCTTGGCGAACGCCCGCAATGGTTAGATTATTGTATGGAATGCAGACCACTCTTTATGTGAGGTGATTTATGAATTTTCCAAGTTCCCCGTTCTTTAATTTTATATATTGGCTTATCAATACTGCCGGAAACGGTGGTATCGCCGTTGGTATCATTGCCACTGTATCTATCGTATCATACGCTTTAACCTTGCGTTGGATTGTGCGTGGTCGAGAAGTTGATGAGAAGGAAACCTACAGCTTTCCCACCAAAACACTGCTGGGGCATTAAGGGTATCGCTCCCATTCCGCAGTATAACCAACCAGATTTATCCCTCTGACCGTGGGTAGCTCACATATTGCAGGCGCAGCAATTCTGCTGCGCCTGTGTGTTTTCTCTGGCCAAAAAAGTTTATGCTTTTTCTAACACGCTTCTATCGTAATTCTAATACAATTTGCTTACAATAAAGCTGCAAAATCAAGCACTCATCTACGACACGACATTGGCATATCATGCCAATTGGATTGAAAGGAGACCAAAAACACATGTCGAAGATTATTGGAATTGACCTGGGCACAACCAATAGTGTGGTTGCCGTAATGGAAGGTGGCGACCCCACTGTCATCGCCAACGCCGAAGGGGGACGCACCACCCCCAGTGTGGTGGCATTCAATAAAAATGGAGAACGGCTGGTAGGGCAAACTGCCAAACGTCAGGCGGTGACCAATGCCGATAACACCATCTACTCCGTAAAACGCCTCATCGGGCACAAATACGCTGAGATCGCCGCTGAAATTCAGCATCTTTCCTACAAAGTGGAAAAAGGCGCTCAAGGTGACGTTCGCGTGCGTATCCCCATCGCCAGCAAAACTTACACCGCGCAAGAAATTTCGGCGATGGTGCTGCAAAAACTCAAAGCTGATGCCGAAGCCTATTTGGGTGAAACTGTCACCGAAGCTGTCATCACTGTACCCGCCTACTTTAACGATAGCCAGCGACAGGCGACCAAAGATGCCGGCAAAATCGCCGGGCTGAACGTCCGTCGTATCATCAACGAACCGACTGCCGCCGCACTGGCGTATGGGCTGGACAAAAAAGCAAACGAAACTATTCTGGTATTCGACCTCGGTGGCGGTACATTTGATGTGAGCCTGCTGGAAGTGGGCGACGGCGTGATTGAGGTAAAGTCAACCAGTGGTGACACCCACCTCGGTGGGGACGACTGGGACCAGCGTGTGGTGGAATGGATGGTGGCGGAATTCAAAAAAGACCAGGGCATTGATCTGAGCCAGGACAAGCAGGCCCTCCAGCGCTTGAAAGAAGCCGCCGAGAAAGCGAAAATCGAACTTTCCAGTATGATGGAAACAGAAATTAACCTGCCCTACATTACCGCCGATGCTAGTGGCCCCAAACACCTGCAGTTGCGTCTGAGCCGCAGCAAATTTGAACAACTTACCGAAGACTTGCTGGCACGCGTGCGCAAACCGTTTGAACAGGCACTAAAAGATGCCGGTCTTTCTACCAGCCAGATTAATGAGGTTGTGCTGGTAGGTGGTTCCACGCGTATGCCGATGGTGCAGGAATTGGTGAAAAAACTGACCGGAGGCAAAGAACCGCACAAAGGCGTTAACCCGGATGAAGTGGTTGCCGTGGGGGCAGCCATCCAGGGTGGCGTGCTGGCCGGCGATGTGAAAGACGTCCTCTTGCTCGACGTGACCCCGCTCAGCCTCGGTGTGGAAACAATGGGCGGTGTGATGACGCGCCTGATTGAGCGCAACACCACCATCCCCACCAAGAAGAGCGAAATCTTCAGCACCGCTGCCGACAACCAGACCGCCGTGGATATTCACGTCTTGCAGGGCGAGCGACCAATGGCCGCCGACAATATGACGCTGGGCCGCTTCCGGCTGGATGGCATTCCCCCTGCGCCACGTGGTATTCCACAAATTGAAGTCACCTTCGATATCGATGCCAATGGCATTTTGCACGTCACCGCGCAGGACAAAGCCACCGGCAAAGAGCAGAAAATCACCATTACCGCCAGTACCAACCTCAGCGACAGCGACATTGACCGCATGGTGAAAGAGGCGGAACAGAACGCCGACGCCGACCGCGAGCGTAAAGCTCTCATTGAAGCGCGCAACCTGGCTGATAATCTTGTTTATCAAACCGAAAAAACCTTGCGTGATTTGGGCGATAAAGTTGATGCCAGCTTGAAAGCGGATGTGGAGAGCAAGGTTGAAGACGTGAAAAAGGCACTCGAAACCGACGACAAAGCCCGCATCGTCAGCGCCAGCGAGGCGTTGCAACAGAGTCTGTCTCAAATTGGGCAGGCGGCCTATCAGCAAGCCGGACCACAAGCTGCACCTGGGCAGGCCCCTGGAGACAGCACCAGCAACAACGGTTCCGGCGAAACCAGTGACGAAGATGTCATCGAAGGCGAATTTACCGAAGCATAAAAATAAAAAGTAGTGACAGAACATTGCTCTGTCACTACCTGTGGGCGTAGGGGCGACTCGCGAGTCGCCCCTACGCTTTTTTCATAACCCCAGCATTAGCCGGGCAATAGAAAAATAGATGAACAGCCCGGTAGCATCTACCAACGTACTCATCACCGGGCCGGAAATGACAGTGGGGTCGATCCCGATTTTCGAGGCAATTAGCGGCAACAGCGAACCAATGCTGGTTGCCCACAGCACAATTCCTATAATAGAAGTTGCCACTGTAATTGCCAGCGCCGGGTTTGATTCCCATGTGATAGCACGAATATATGCTGCAATTGCCATCCCCAGTCCCAGCAATATGCCGGTGCGCGCTTCGTGCCACCACACCTTTAGCGCATCACCCCAATCCACATCGCCGGTTGCCAACGCGCGAATAATGATGGCGGTGGTTTGTGATCCGGCGTTGCCGCCAGTGCCAATCAGCAGGGGGACGAAAATGGACAGCGCAACGACCGCTTGCAATTCGTTTTGAAAAAGCCGCATCACCGAGCCGGTGAGCGTGGCGGTGAGAAAGAGCAATAGCAGCCAGCCAATCCGCTTGCGAGTCATTGTGAGAATATTGGTGTTCAGATACGCTCGCTCCAGTGGCTCTGCGCCGCCCAATCGCTGAATGTCTTCGGTGGCCTCGTCCTCCAACACATCCATCACGTCATCAATGGTAATTACGCCTAGCAACACATTGTTGGCGTCGACAACGGGCAACGCCAACAGGTCGTAACGGGTCATCAGGTGGGCACAGTCTTCCTGGTCAACTCCCACCCGTACCGAAATAACCTCCGGGTCCATAATATCCATTAGCCGTGTTTCCGGGTTGGCCATAACCAGGTCTTGCAGGCTGGCAACGCCGCACAAATGCCGGAAGCGGTCTACGACAAATAAATAATAAATACTTTCTCGATCTGGTTTCCAATCTCTAATTGCCTGAATGGCGTCGGCGGCAGTAGTGCGACGACGCAGGGCCAAAAACTCAGAGGTCATCAACCCACCGGCGCTATCGTCCGGGTGCAGCAGCAAGGGGCGAACCTCATCCGGGTCTTCCAGCCCATCCAGTACTTGCTGAGCCTGTTCTACGGAGATGTCGCCCAGCAGGTCGGCGGCCTCGTCTGGTTCCATATTGTCAACAATACGGATTACGGTTTCGGTGGGCAAAGAGGCTACCAGTTCCGCCGCTTCTTCTTCTTCTAACTCTTCCAAAATATCTGCCGAGTCGGCAAGATTCAACTCAGGGAGCAACGCTACTTGCTCGTCGTCGTCCAGTTCAGTGAACAATTCAGCCTGGTCGGCGGGACGCAGCTTTTCAATGATGCGTGCAGCCTGGGAGAGGTTGTTTTTTTCCAGTGCGGCGCGAATCTGCGCCAGCACATTTTCCAAAATGGGAGCATTCATACAGCACCTCCAGGAGTGAACTCCCCCGGAGGCGGAAGGGGAAACCTGCCAGCGGGGGGTTAAGCTATTCTATTGGCAGATAAGGGGCGGGACATCAGTCCCTTGCTACTTGGAACAGGTATGTCGTCCACGGTACGTCCTTTTTTATGTATCTAAATCTGGAGGTATTTTAATCTTTTGCAAGAAACTGTCAATTTGTGTGGTAGGTAAGCCGCGGCTGTTGCACCTGTGCCCTTTGGGTGCTCCCCCGCGGTTAAAAAAATTTTCATTTGGACGAAGAGCATTTGTCAGCGGTTATTCGTTTGTAGGGGCACGATGCTTCGTGTCCCCATGGATACATCACTTTTGCACCGCTTCTACCGCCTCGGCGGGAACCCAGCCCTGTAGCTGGTTGCCGGGGAGGGTGAGACGCACCCAGTGTTCCCGCGTTTCGATGAGACCCACCTCTGCCCCACTGTGCAGGGTGAACTCGGTGACGTATTGGTCGCCGGGGCCGCTGGTGGCGTTTACCTCGTCTGCCACTATTACGCCTGCCGGACGCGTTTTTTCCACCACCATGCGTTCCCCCATTAAAGCCAGGCCAATCCCCAACAATAGCGCAAGCGCTACAACGCCGTACAAGGTTATGGTCCGCAACCGCCCCGGTCGAAGGAAAATGAAGGTGATCATTAGCCCGCTCAATACCACCCACAGTGCCAGAGCCAGCACGGCCATTTCGTTAAGGGTAAGCCAGTTTTGGGCCAGTGTGACCCACTGGCTGAGGAAGTTGGCGTTGTCGGCCTGGATTTTGTCTACGGTTTGGGCGCGGACCAACGACAGGTTAGCCCGAATATCAGGGTCGCGGGGAGCCAGTCGCTCGGCGCGGCGATAGTTGAGGATGGCCCGCCCTATGTCACCCTGTTTAAAATAGGCGTTGCCCAAATTGTAAAATACAATGCTGTTTTGCAAGCCCCGCTCAACCAATTGCTGATAAACGTTGGCTGCCTCTACAAATTGACCGTTTTCGTATAGTTTGTTTCCCTGCAATAGTAGGTCGGTGGGGGCAGGGGGCTGCGCCTGCAAGGGCAGGGCAAAGATGGTAATGAGGATGAGGAACGGTAAAATAAAATGGATTGTGCGTTTCATAAGTACGAATCACAAATTACAAATGACAAGTGACGCGCTGCGCGCCACGCCTACAGTATGTGTTCCAACGAATCAATGAGTTTCTCCACTTCTTGGAGCAGCCGTTCGCCGTGGTGCGGATTGCTAGCTGTGGGCGAGAACCGCCCCAGATCGCTTTCGGTCAGGCAATTTTGCACTCGCTTAACGAGTTCTGCTGACAGATCATGCTGCTTAAGCAGGTCGGTCAGTGCAGGCCGGGTCATCCCACCGATCGGCTGGTTGAACTTGTCGCTAAGATAAGTGGTGAGTACCTGCCCGGCAGTGCTGTACGGGTCGTTGCCGTATTTACGAGCCTGTGCCAGGGCGCGTTTAGCTTTTTTGCCGGCCCGCAAGCTACGGGCCAGGCCGATGTTGTTTTGCAAATGCGCCTGTCGACGCTGCCAGATGGTACTCCCAGCCAACGCCAGTAAAGGCAAGCTCCACATCAGCCAATAAATGGGCTGTGCCGTAAGCGGCGCGCGCGCCGATTTCAAGACGGGAGGCACTGTTTTGATGTGCCGGATATCGGTTGCCACCCGCTGCACCGTTTCTTTGTTGTTGCCCGGCAAAGTGGGAACGGGCAGCTCATCTTCGGCGGGGGCAACGGAAACGGCAATCGGGTTGGTTGAAAGGACGCGGTAGGTTTTTGTGTCCGGGTCAAAATAAGCATAGGTAATGGCGGGGATGGTAGTGTTGCCGGGCACACCGGGAACCAATAGACGTTCATACACCCGCTGACCGGACAGCTTCCCGTTTTTGAGTTCTGTGTTGGTTGTGGCCTTGCTTTCAAACGAGCGCCAGCCGGGGATATCGGGCCAGGCAGGGTCGGGCATGTTTTCAATGTTGCCTTCGCCTTTAAGCGTTACTTTCAGTGTGATGGGGTCGTTCACTTTCCCCTGCGTCGAATCCACTTCGGCAGTGAGGCTTAAATTGCCCACCGCCCCGCTGAAGTTGGCGGGGGCGTTGGGGGGCAGAGATTGCACCGTTAGCGTAACTTGCTGGGTGTGCAAAATTTGGCCGGTGCTGAAAAAGCCGCCGGGAATAGTCAACACGGCCGGCTCAATGGTAATTGGGCCGGCGTTGGTGGGGAACAGCACTGTGCGTAATTCGGTGACGCGGTACATCCGCCCACTATTTTGCACCGTGTATTGATTTTGGTCAGGCTGTTGTTGGTTCCAGAAGCCAGTAAATGAGGGCGCGTCGTAGCGAGGTTGGTCTAGCAGGTTCACCGCCTGGTAAAAGCGGAAGGTGTAAATTACCTGTTGCCCCAGGTATGGCGTGGCATTGTCCACCGTTGCCTCCACAAAAAAATCCTGCCCATTCAGCGTATCGGGGGCGGGGGCGGGAGTAGATTGATTGGGTGACAGAGGCGCCTGGCCCGACGTGTTCCCTTGTGTCACCTGAATGGTAATCGGCTGCGTGGAATATGTTTGTCCTTGCATTGAGATGCTGATGGGGGCAATGGTCAGATTGCCGGTTTGGGTAGGATGGAGGCGGTATTGGTACACGTTCTGCGTGGTGATTTTCCCATTGACCATGCTGATTTGCGATGAGCTGCTTGTGCCCACCACGTCGAAGCCATCCAGCGGGGGGAGGCTGGGGCGCGGTGGGTTGAGCGTCCCGGTGTTGACCGCCACCGTCAGGGTTACAAACTCAGCGGTAGAGACGCTGGTACGGTCTACCTCGGCGGTAATGGGCGATTGTGCCCACGCAGAGACGGTTGCCAGTATCAGTAGCAGAATTGCTAATGCAATTTGCAAATATGGAGGACGCAAAGTCCGCTGCGGAAGTGCAACGGCATGCAGAGATTTTATAAAATCTCTGCGTCTGCTCTGAGTTGCTCGCTGTAATAATAGGGTCACCAATTTCTCATCACTCATTGCTAACTGTCACTACCAATCTTCTGCCGGTGGATTACCGGGCGCAAAAAATTGTTGTTGCAATTGTTCTTGCAGTGTTTTGGTATTGCTGGCAATTGCCTCAAGCAGCCGACGCGCCTGTTCTTTGGTTAATTTTTGCGGCTGTGGTTGGCCGGCTTGTGGCTGCTGGCTGTTTTGATCTTGCGAGTTCTGCTGATTTTGTTCACCCTGGTTTGATGGGGTGGGCGTTGCGCCGGCCTGGGGCGTCGGCCGGGCCGACGACCCCTGCGGCGTGGGAGTCGGCGTGTTTTGGTTTTGCTGATTTTGATTCTGCTGTTGGTTTTGCTTTTTGTTATCTTGATTTTGCTGGTTTTGTTGTTGATCCTGCTGTTTTTTTTGCAAGTGTTGCAGGGCCAACTCCAGGTTGTGTTTGGCGTCCGCGTCGTTGGGGTTCAGGCGCAGGGCTTGCTTGTAGGCTGCAACGGCTTTATCAAATTGCTGGTTGTTGTAATAGGTATTGCCCAAATTGTAAAAGCTATTTTGCGCCAGTGGATCGTTGGCGTGACGGAGCGCCTGTTCGGCTTGCAACTCGGCCTGTTGATAATCTTTTTGCCGGTAGTAGGTGTTGGCCGCATTGTAATACGGTTCGGCAACATCGGGGGCCGTTACCTGAGCGCTGCGATAGGCTTCCTGGGCAGCGGCATAATCTCCGGCGTCGAAGGCTTTGTTCCCCTTGTTATTTAATTGTCCCACCGATTGTTTGCACGCGGTGGTGAGGAATAAGGCAGGTAGCAAAATGAGTAATAATCGTTTCATGTTTCTCTGACCAGTTGTCGTTCTGGGATTAATTCGCTGATGACCAGCACCGCTAAAGCAATGGCCAGAAACCACTGCAAGCGCTCGATGTGGCGCGTTTCAAAGCGATTCTCTAATTCTGCTTTTTGCAGGGAATCCAACTCTTTCCCCAACGCCTGCAACTCATTTCCCCCGGCGCTGGCTCGATAATACTGGCCGCCGGTTGCCAGGGCAATCTTTTGCAGGGTCACTTCGTCCAATTTAGAGATGACAGTTTGGCCCTGCGCATCTTTTTTGTAGCCCACCACTTCCCCCGCTGAATTATATTCGGGGATCGGTTCACCTTTGGGAGAGCCAAAACCAATCGTATAAATAATGACTCCCTGCTCGGCGGCTTGTTTGGCGGCTGCAAGGGGTTGGGTGTTGTGGTCTTCCCCATCGGTCATAATAATAATAACTTTTTGACTGGCGCGTTTGGTGTAAAAACCGGTTAAAGCAGTTTTAATAGCGCTGCCGATGGCTGTGCCGGGGCGCGAAATAACGCCCGGTGCAGCGCTGTCTAAAAAGGTGCGCGCGGTAGCAAAATCTGAGGTCAGCGGGAACTGGATGAAACTGGCCCCGGAAAATAACACCAGTCCCATTTCATCGCCACCCAGACGGTCCATCAGGTCGGTGATTTCTAGCTTGGCCCGGCTGAGGCGGTTCGGTTTGATGTCTTGCGCCAGCATACTTTTTGATACGTCCAGCGCAATCATAATTTCAATCCCCTGTTGTTGCACCATTTGCACTTCTGTGCCCCACTGGGGACGCGCCAGCGCTACGATAATGAGGGCGAGGGCTGTGAACCACAACCCAGTTTGCCAGCGCCGCCCGCGCCAATTAACGTGCTGGCTCAACTTTTCTAGCAGCGCCGGGTTGCCCAGTTTGGCAATTGCGGCTCGCTTGCGGCGGGCCATCCACAGCAGGAACAGGGCCAGCAGGGGAATGAGAACTAATGCGTACAGAAAGTTGGGTTGTCCAAAAGTCATATCAAGTTGCGAATTACGAATGTTTCAGGTTGTTATTCGTTATTAAAATTATGGTATTTTCCTGAAGACTGTTTGCCGCAGGAACATTTCCAGCAAAAGAGTGGCCAGAGCGGGTAGCAGCACCCAGCTGGCCAGCTCATGGTAGCGGGTGTAGGTGCGAACTTCTATTTTCGATTTTTCTAGTGAATTAATTTCATTATAAATTTTTTGCAGCCCGGCGGTGTCTTTGGCTCGAAAATAGAGGCCACCGGTAGTTTTTGCAATTTGGCGCAGGGTGTCTTCGTCCAACACGCTCTCTTGATAAACGACATGGGGGCCGAATAATCCTTGCTGCGGTACGGGAACTTGTCCCGGCTTGGCCGCGCCGATGGTGTAAACTTTTATGCCCAGCGCTTTGGCCGCCTCTGCTGCCGTCAGGGGGTCAATTTGACCGGAATTATTCACCCCGTCGGTGAGCAAAATAATCACCTTGCTTTTAGCGGTGGAATCTTTGAGCATGTTGGCTGCATTTGCCAGCCCCAGGCCGATGGCTGTGCCATCGTCCAGCCCCAGGTCGGTAGAAAGTTTCACCTGGTCCAGCAGGCGCAGCAACACGCCGTGATCAACGGTGGGCGGACTCTGGTTGAAGGCTTCGCGAGCAAAAACCACCAGGCCAATGCGATCGTATTGGCGTTCGTTCACAAAATCGCTGATGACCTGCTTGGCAGCTTCCAGTCGATTTTGCGGTTCAAAATCTAGCGAGGCCATACTGCCGGAAATATCCAATGCCAGGGCGATGTCTACCCCTTCGCCTTTGATAAGCTCTCTGGCCTGGCCAAATTGCGGGCGCGCCAATGCTACAATTACCAGCGCGATGATTATCAAGCGCAAAATGCGCAACATTGGGCGCAAGATTGTGCGCCACGAACGCGGCAGATTAGCGGTGAAGCGGGTGTCGGCATAACGCAGCCCGGCGGGTTGGGCGTATTTTTTTTGCCAAAAGGGCATTGCTGCCAGTAGCGGAATGATGAGCAAAAGCAGCAACAGCCAGGGCGATGCGAAACGAAAAGTCATTGGGTTTTGAGTTTCAGGTTTAAAGTTTCAGGTTTCAAATTTAATCGTGCCAAATTGCTACGATTGACGTTGAACGATTGACAATGCTTTACTCTTCTCCACCAATTCCCGCGCCTGTGGAATCAGCGTGCGCGCATCGCCGGCTGTGGGAACGAAACGCGCGAATTTCACCATATCGCTGGCGGTGAATAGTGCCAGAAACTGCCGGGCAGTATCTCTGGGAAGGTCGGCGTGGCGCAACGCCAATTTGATTTCAGTCGTCGTTCTCTCCAGCGCCAACACGTGGTAGCGGTCCTCAAGGTAGCGGCGCAGGCAGTCTGTCACCAGGGTGTAATGTTCTTTAAATCGTCCCTGCCCCGGCAAATCCAGACGCTCAATGCGAGCCAGTTCCTCCAGTGCAATTTGATGCGCTGGGCGCGGGTCAACAATGGGGGTCGCTGCCGCCTCAGGGCGTGGGTGGCGATGGGCTTGTATCCAATGGAGCAGCCACCACAGTCCCCACCCCACCAGGATTGCCCCTGCCAGACCGATTAAAATCCAGGGCCACAGAGGGGGGACGGGCAATTCGGCCTGCGGTTTAATGTCGCGGAGAGCTGTG
Organism: uncultured Anaerolineaceae bacterium; assembly: GCA_964413895.1. Classification (GTDB taxonomy): domain Bacteria; phylum Chloroflexota; class Anaerolineae; order 4572-78; family 4572-78; genus JANTHQ01. Next base: position 4,130 of record CAYPUV010000027.1, on the reverse strand, counting down.
TCAGATTGGGTCAGCACCGAGGTGACGGTGAGTGAGATTTGCGGTACAGCGCGTTCCGTTGTTTTGCCTGCGGCATCAGTGAATGTAATAGCCCAGTTGGGCGTTTGAAAGGCGCCGGTTTGAAATAGGGTGGCTCCAATGGTCTGGACGGCGGTTTGCGTTCCATTGGCATTGGCGCTAATTTGGGTGTTGGATTGGTCACGAACTTCAAAATCACCCCAATTTTGCGGCAATTTGGGAATGGTGAGCGTGTATCCGGCGGGATAGACTGCTTTGAGGGTAAGCGTTATTGGGTCACCCACCGTCAACGTGTCTGTATTTGCTTTGAACGATACATCAATGTTGCCGGAAAACTGGGCGCGTACCGGCACGATGACAATCAGCAACAGCGCCGCGACGAAGGTAATAATGAGTTTCGAGTTTCGGGTTTCGGGTTTCGGTTTCAAGGTTTCAAAGTTGCAGGGTTGCAGAATCTCTAAGCTCCAATATCCAATCTCACATGCACCTTTTTCTCGCTGCCTGCTTGCTGACTCATCGCCGCCGTTTGGCGCGTTTTTTGAAGAAGGCAGTGAGCGCCGCCACGTACTCGTCGGCGGTGGTGATGGTGATGCGGTCTACGTTGGCGCGGGTGAGCGCTTGTTTTTTGACTATGTGATGAGCGTTGACCCGCTGAGTAAATGCCCGTTGCCAGGCCGGGCTGACCGTGTCGGCCCAAACCAGTGCGCCGGTTTCGGCGTCTTCCATAGCCAGCAACCCCACGCCGGCGATGCTGGTTTCCAGGGGGTCCTGTAACTCGATGGCAATGACATCGTGCCGTCGGTTGGTAATGAACAAGGCTTGCCGGTAGCCGTCGGGGTTGGTCAAAAAATCTGATACCAGAAAAACAATGCTCCGGCGTTTCAACACCCGGTTGATTGTATCCAGGGCTAATTTAATATCAGTGCCGCGCCCCAGGGGCTTAAACGCTAGTAGCTCTCGAATAAGACGCAACACGTGCCGCCGGCCCTTGCGCGGCGGGATGAACAATTCAACCTGGTCGGTAAAGATGAGCAAACCGACTTTATCGTTATTGGTAGTGGCAGAGAAGGCCAGTACGGCGGCCAGTTCTGCGGCCAGGTCACGCTTAAAGCGATTGACGGAGCCAAAATCGCCGGAGCCACTGGCGTCTACGGCCAGCATCACGGTCAACTCGCGTTCTTCCACGTAGCGTTTTACGTATGGTTCGCCCATCCGCGCGGTGACATTCCAATCAATTGAGCGAATCTCATCGCCGGGCTGGTAGGGGCGCACTTCGTCAAAGGCCATGCCTTTGCCTTTGAAAATAGCCTGGTACTCCCCGGCGAAACTATCGTTCACCAGATGGCGGGTGCGAATTTCGATACGGCGAATTTTGCGGATCAAGTCGGTGGTCAACATAGTTGGTGACACAATGAAAACTGTAGAATGCAAAGTGCAAAATATTCCATTTTGCATTTTGCACTAACTTATGGTACTTCCACGTGATCTAAAATGCGCTGGATGATGTCGGCGCTGGTGACGGCTTCCGCTTCCGCTTCGTAGGTGGTGATGATGCGGTGACGCAACACATCGGGCGCAACCTGTTTGATGTCTTCTGGCGTAACAAAGCCCCGGCCTTTAATGAAGGCGTGGGCGCGGGCGGCCATGATCAGGTAAATGCTGGCTCGCGGCGATGCGCCAAAGGCAATCAGGTGCTTCAGGTCTCGCAGGCCGTTGTCGCCGGGCTGGCGCGTGGTGAAGATTAAATCGAGAATATATTCTTTGATTTTATCATCCACATAAATTTGACGCACACTTTTGCGGGCTTGCAAAATGCGCTCCGGTTCGATGACCGGGCGCACGGGCGGCAGCGGCGCGCCGGTGAAGCGATCCATAATTACACGCTCTTCGTCGCGTTTGGGGTAGTTGACCAGCACTTTAAGCATAAACCGGTCCACCTGCGCTTCGGGCAGGGGGTAGGTTCCTTCCTGTTCAATGGGGTTTTGCGTCGCCAGCACCAGGAAAAGGTCATCGAGCGGGTGGGTGGCGTCGGCGATGGTTACCTGCCGTTCTTGCATCGCTTCCAGCAGGGCGCTTTGTACTTTGGCCGGGGCGCGATTAATTTCATCGGCCAGGATGAGGTTGACAAAAATAGGCCCCTTATGCACGCTAAATTGGTGCGTTTGCGGATTGTACACTTGCGTGCCGATGAGGTCGGCGGGGAGCAGGTCTGGCGTAAATTGGATGCGGGCAAAATCGGCGTGGATGGCTTGGGCCATTGTTTTTACCAGCAGCGTTTTCGCCAGGCCCGGCACGCCTTCCAGCAAAATGTGCCCGTCGGCCAGCAGGGCGATGAGGACGCGCTCAACCAGTTGCTCTTGTCCCACCATTACTTTGTTCACTTCGGCCAGCAGGTCGTGCAAAAAAAGGGCTTCTTTTTCAACCTGTTCATTGATTTGTTGGATGGAGAGTAGGTCCATAGAGGTGTCTCCGATTATTACAAAAAGTGTGTGGATCGTATCGTTGCCACAAGAGGATTGGTGATTAAAGATTGGGGATTGAAGCGCAACGATGATTCAATCTCCACTCTTTAACTACCAATCTCAATAAGAAATGATAGATAAGAAATGATAAATGACAAATAAGTACATCGTGCGTAGTGCGTAATTTGCCCTTTTGCGCACTACGCACGATGTTTTGCGTTACTGTTGCTTTTGCAGTTCTTTCATGCTGGGGCGGGCCGTGAGTTTAACTTTAATGGTTTCTTCTTTGCCGTTAGCGTGGATAACATCCAGCGTGACCCGGTCGCCCGGCTTGGTGTTTTCCACCAGGTAGGTAATCAGGTCATCCATTTCTTTGACGGGTTGATCGTTGATAGCGGTAATAATATCTCCACCCAGCGGGTATTCTGCGCCCTGCACTTTTAGCACTTTGTCGCTGCCGCGCAATCCGGCTTTGTCGGCGGGACTATCGTGCGCCACATTAATGACCAGCACACCCTGCGTATCGGCGGGGACTTTCATATAATCAAGCACGTCTGAGGTGAGGGTGGTACCGGTAATGCCAAGCCACGCATATTCATAATTTTCGCCTTTGATGAGGGTGGGCACAACTTTTTTGGCGATGTTGATGGGGATGGCAAAACCAATGCCGGCATTTGAACCGCTTTTGCTCAGGATCATCGCGTTAATGCCCACGACTTCTCCCTTTCGATTGAGCAGCGGTCCGCCAGAGTTGCCGGGGTTGATGGCGGTATCGGTTTGGATGACTTCTGGAATGGAGAACGGGCTGGTGCCGCTTTTGATGGTGCGACCCACGGCACTGATAATGCCGCTGGTCATGGTAAATTCTTGTCCAAACGGATTGCCCAGGGCAATAGCCATTTGTCCCACTTTCAGCGCGTCGCTATCGCCGAGGGGGAGCGGTGTGAGTTGATCGGCGGGCAACTTAACCTTAATGACGGCCAGGTCGGCGTCTGGGTCAGTGCCCAGAACAGTAGCGCTTGCCTGTGTGCCATTGGCAAAAAGAACTTCCACGTCGGTGGCGTTTTCTACTACGTGATTGTTGGTGACAATGTGCCCTTCGTTGTCCCACACAAAGCCAGAGCCTTCACCGTGCAGGTATTGCTCTTGCGGCTGCTGGGGAACCATTCCAAAGGGGCCAAAAGGCGAAAATGGCGAACCAAATTGAAAGTTGTTTTGCCCGGCAGGCTGCTGAACTTTTTGTGTCACTTTGATGTTGACTACAGAAGGGATTGCCTGTTGGTAGATACCGGTCATTGCCTCTTCGTAAGCGGCCAAAACGTCGTCATTGGCGCTTGTCAAGGCGGGCGTTGCCCCGTTGTTGGCTTGCGTCGAAGTTGTTGAGGCGGCGTGCGCCTGTCCCGTTACGTAAGGGGCCAAAACCAGTCCACCCGTAAAGGCCAGGCCAATCACCAAAAAGAATACAATGGCAATGCCTAAACTCAATAATACGTAAAACTGTGAACGCTGTTTCATGGTTCTAACCTCCGTGAAATTATTAGCTATCAGTGGTCAGTTTTTAAATTGATATTGGACTTTGGTGTTTTTTAAAATTCAGTAACATTTGTGATTGAAACGCTAAATTTGTTCTTTTTTGCCCCTCTACCCCCC
>CAYPUV010000026.1:0-26192 GCA_964413895.1 uncultured Anaerolineaceae bacterium | reverse complement strand
TTAAGTTCCACTTAGGATACGCTCTGACCAAGTTCAGCGCATAGCGACTGCGGGGCGTTTACTTTTGGCGCGATTTGGTTTGAGCCGGATCAGTTCGCGCATTAGCCGGTACAAAGAGCCAGTGGCGATAAGGATGTCGCCAGCGGTTTGCCCGGTCACCTTGCTGTCCGGTCGTAATGCCGACATTAAAGCCGGGATAAATTTTTCTAATCCGGCTCAAGATATGTTTGTAAAGGCGTTCTTTCGCCACTGTCTTTTTCCCTCGCCGTCCCGTTTCCTCCTGTTTCTCCAGATGTAGATCGTTCAACCGAAACTGCATTGCCCCCAAAACCACATCCAAACATTGCAGGATAATGTGATTATGTGAATCTATTTCAGCTATTTGGTCGGGGCTGATGACAATTTTTGCCCGTCGGAATGGCGGCGATTGCTGCAGACCGACCAAATACGCCTTGAATTGGGCGTTGGCTTCTTTATGTATCCGGCATTTTATCCAGATAGATGCGCAACCTGATGCGTTGGTCGGTAGGGCGGATGTAAGTCAGACCAAAAGCGTGTTTGATAAATTGGCAGTAAAGCAAATGGTACTTGTTTTTTTGTTGCCGCTGGGTTAACCCTTGAGGCACATAACGATTCTGGGTGAACATAATGCGAATTTTGACCTGATATTGTTCCACAAAGTCAAAAAATGCGTCCATGACTGCCTTATACTTATCAAGATATTGCGCCGTAACTTTAGACCACTTGATTTCATTGTAAAGATTTTGGCTCTCTTTTGTCGCTTGCAGAGTTTGAATGACCGAAGCCAAATCTTTAGATGAAACAAGCGCCCCGCCGTAGAAATTGGAGTAGAACTTTCCTTTGTCTATCGATTCGTCGGCGTAGATGATGTATTCCAATGTCGCAATGATTCCTTAAATGTAGTGTGAAAATTGACCTTTAACACCCCGGTGTTACCCCACCGCCCCCTCCACAATGGTGATTTCTTCCTCTGTCAACCCGTACAGTTGATACACCAGCGCATCAATCTCCGCCTCCAGTGCCGAGACATCCGCGGCGAGGGGTGGCGCGCTCGCAGGTGTACGGCGTTTGCGCAATGGCTTTCAATTCGATGTCCAATTTGTAGCCGGTGCGGGGATTGCCCCAGTCATCCACCAGCGGGTCAGCGGATTTGCGCTTCGATGTCCTCAATTTCCAGCAGGATGTGCGGCGGGGTACTCGCGCCGAAAAGCGCCGCCTGCTCGCGCAGTTTTGCCAGCCGTCGGCGGTGGATGGTCAGTAGTTTTTGGTTGGAGTCGGATTCCGTCATCAAGATTCTCCCTGCGTTTCAAAAAGTTGCGCAAAAGTTACGGTGCGCCCACCGTCTCCGCCACCACCCGCCCGGCGAAGTTCAGCCAGCACAGCAGCACCGAGGGTTCCTGCCCCCACAATTTCTGCACAGCACGGCGATAGCGGGCAATCTGCGCCAGATAATCGGATTCTTTCAGAATGGTGTCACGCTCGGCCTCACTGCGGATGATGTCGGTTTTGAATTCGACAATGGTCCACTGCCCATTGTGCCGGAAGAGTGCATCAATCACGCCGGTGTCCACCGCGCCATCCACGGCGAGGGTGTATGGCACTTCGTGCCGCCGCAGCGATGCGTTCGCCATAGTTTGGTACAGCGGATGTTGCTGAAATCGTCTCAAAATTCGACTGGCGCGCGCCAGCCCATCCCGAATCTGCGCCTCATCCAGCAAACCGGCATTGCGCAACGCCCCTTCCACCCACGCCGAAAACGCCGCATCATCGGGGAAGCGCCACTGCGCCAGCGCGGCATGGACGGCTTTCCCCACCGAGCACCTGCCCGGTGCGGGCGATGGCGTCCAGCACCACCGCATCCCCCACCGCAATCCCCACCGGTTCGCCATCCACCCGCGCCGACCAATCGAAATACGGCGCGCGCCATGCCTGCACGGTGAGCCGGTACGGGAATGCCCGTTCAGCATTTCCGTCCGCCAGGGGCAGCGCCAACCGCAGCAGATTCAACAGCGCCGCGATGAGCGGATTGGTGCGCAACGGTTCTGTTTTGAACACCCGGACGGGCAGTCCGAACTCCGCGGCAACTTGGCGAATGTGCGGCAGGTAGGTTTCGATATTTCGCGCCAGCAGCGCCAGTTGGTCAGCGGGCACGCCCTCATACACAATACACGCTTTGAGCCGGCGCAGCGCGGCGCGAACTTCGGCGGGGCGGTCACCCGCTTCAATGAGGGTCAGGGTATCATCATTGGGGATGGGGTCGGTGCGGGGCGCGAACAATTGCGCTTCCAGCCACGCCAGCACCGGCGACGCCGGCGGGGACGTTTCGGGCAGCGGCTCGGCGGTGATGCCGAACGTTTCCTCCACCCGGCGGCGTGTTTTGTCGAACCGTTGGTGCACTAGCGGACGCGGCGGTCCGTCCATCTGTCCGGTCAGCGTGATAACCATCTGCGGGATGGCGGGCGCAACCGCGGCAAGAAACGATAACTGGGAGGTGTTAAAATTATCAAAGCCGTCTACCACCAGCAATGATTCGACAGCAGACAGCTGCGCCGCTACGGCGGTGGCACGCAAGCCCATTTCCACCGCATCCGCCCGGTTTTTTTCATGCAGATGGGCTTGATAGCGGGCATAAATTTCCGCCAGTTCCTGCAAACGGGGCGCATCGCCCGCATTGGCGGCAAAGGTTTCGGGGGTGATGCCCGCCCCTTTCACCGTGGCGATAAAATCTTGCAACAGATGGATGAAGCCCGGAAACCGGCGCAATCCGGCATAATGGGTCAGTGGGGTTGCAGCGACAATCGTTTGCAGCAGACGATATTGCACCGGGGCGCTCAATCGCGTCACCGCGATACCCGCCGCATCGAGACAATCGGCGTAAAAATCGTCCAGCGTCTGCACGCGCACGCCCAATCCGCTGCCGAGCATCGCCAGCCGTTGCCGCCATGCCTGCGCCTGCAGGGTGGTTGAAACACACAGCCGCACGCCGTTCGGTGTGGTTTTCGCCTGCCGGTGCACAACTTTGAGCAGATATGCAGTTTTGCCGCTCCTCGCGGGAGCAATGTATAGTCGGGGGGGTCATGGGCGCTCGCTTCTAATGTCATTGCGAAGCCCGCAGGGCTGAAGCAATCTCCACTTTGCAATACCGGAGATTGCACCCATTCGGGCATCTTCGACTTCGCTTCGCTCGCAATGACCCTGCGCCGAAAAACACGGCGCAGGCATCGGGGAGGGGGTTTCCCCCTCCCCGATGCCCCTCCCCCCAGAGGTCAGCGATTCAGAGGGCTCAAGGTTCAGAGGTCAGAGGTCAGTCATGGGGACAGCATCACCCGCCTGCCCCCTCCAGGGGGAAACCCGCCCATCTTCCGCAGCATACGCAACTTTTTTCGGAGCACAACTTATCCCCGCAGATAGGCCCGCACGGTTTCATCGTCTGTGGAGGTGATGCGCCCGGCTTCCCGCAACACCGACAATATTTCCCCGATGGTCAACGCGGCGTGCAGCCGAAACCCCGCCGCCGCCAGATTGTCCGCGCCCCCCTGCTGACGGTCAATCAGCACGGCAACATCTGTCACCACCAAACCCGCCTTGCGCAAGGTTGCGGCAGCCTTCAATACACTGCCACCGCTGGTGACCAAATCTTCAATGACCACCGCTGTGTCACCCGCCGAAAATACACCCTCCACCAACTTACCCGTGCCGTGCGATTTTACTTCTTTGCGCGGGTAAATCAGCGGCTTGCCCAGTGCCAGCGCCACCGCTGTGCCGATGGGCAGGGCGGCATACGGCACTCCGGCGATATGGTCGAAGATCAGGTTTTTCAGCAAGCTGGCATAGGCACGTGCCGCCCGCTTTAGCAGAACGGGTGACGCGCTCAAACGGCGTAAATCAATGTAAATGGGCGAGGTGCGCCCGGAAGCCAGGGTGAACTGCCCAAACTGCACACACCCCACATCGTGCAGCCCCAAAATCAAGTCGGTGTGGGGGACTGAGGCAGGGGTTTTCGTCAGCGATTGCCGGACCCGGTTGATGTTGTCGCGCAGGGCCTGCGCCGCCGCACGGGGATCGGTGGCATAAATGATCGCGCGGGACACCGGTACAATCATCCCCAGTCCCCGGTCGTCCAACCCCGCCGAAAGCGCCCCGGCGAGATTGCCACCCTGCGCCCCCACCCCCGGCGCCAGAATCCACGGGCGACGCCCTGCCGTGACCTGCCGGAAGCGTCGCAGGGCGTGCGGCTGGGTCGCGCCGATAACGAAGGCAATCTGGTCGTCATTGCCCCAGGTTTGCGCCTGTCGGGCAATATGCTCAAATAGCGGGTCGCCGTCGCCAAATTCCTGCACCATCCGCGCCGACGGGTTGGAAGTGTAGCACAGCACAAACACAGTTTTGCCACGGTGCGCTACAAACGGGGCAATACTGTCTTGCCCCAGATACGGGTTCACTGTCACCGCGTCCGCGCCCCACACATCGAAGGCGGCGCGCGCGTATGCCGCTGCTGTGCTGCCAATGTCGCCCCGTTTGGCATCCAACAGCACCGGAATATCATCCGGCACAGCGGCGATGGTCTGCCGCAGCGCCTCTAGCCCCGCCGGGCCGTATTGCTCGTAAAAGGCGAAGTTTGGTTTGTAACAGCAGACCAAATCGGCGGTTTGCTGAATGAGCCGGGTTCCCCACGCCACCAGTGCGGCGCGGTCAATTTCGGTGGGGAAATGCCGGGGGTATTTTTGCGGATTGGGGTCAAGCCCCACGCACAACAATGAGTTATTTTTTTCGACAGTGTGGGTCAATTTTTGAATAAAACTCATGTCACTACCTTTCGCAGCGCCTCCACAATGAGCCGGTGTTCGGCAGCGTGCATGCGAGCTTCAAATGCATCCAGCGTGTCAGTGGGGTGGATGGGCACGGTGGCGCTGGCGATGACCGGTCCCGCGTCCACCTCTGGTACGGTGAAATGGACCATACAACCACTGTGGGTGATTTCGCCGCGCTGAAAGGCCTCAAATGCCCGCTGGATGGCGTGCGTTCCGGCAAATTGCCCCGGCAGTGCAGGATGCAAGTTGATGACCTGGCGGGGAAATTGGGTGAGAAACACCGGACTGAGGATGTGCATCCAGCCCGCCAGCACTACCCCATCAGGCTGAAACGATTGCACCATTGTGGCGAGATCAGCATCATAATCTACACGCGATTTTCCGGCATCGCGGTACGGCTTGAACGGAAAATAACGGGTTGGAATGTTTGCTTTTTCAGCGCGGATCAACCCAAACGCTTGCTCCCGATTGGAAATCACCGCCACTACCCTGGCGTCCAGTGCGCCGTTGCGGCAGGCATCGAGAATCGCTTGCAAGTTTGTGCCGGAACCAGAAATTAGCACCACCAACCGCGCGGTCATGCCACCACCTCTACCCCGGCAGCAGGAATAATTTCACCCACCACTGAAATAACATCGGGCAGAGCAGCCTGCGCGCGGGCGACGTCTGTGGGGTCAACCATCACCAGCATCCCCAATCCCATATTGAACACGTCGAACATTTCGGCGTCGGTCACGTTTCCGGCAGACTGAATCAGCCCGAAGATGGGTGGCTCTGTCCACGTGCCGCGCTGAATACGCGCGCCGAGACCGTGGGGCAGCACGCGGGGCAGGTTGCCGGGGACACCCCCGCCCGTGATGTGTGCCAGCCCGTGAATGGGGATTCCGGCGGATTGCAAGGCAGTCACCGGCGCCAAATAACAGCGATGTACCGCCAGCAGTGCCCCGCCGATGGGCGTGCCATTCAGTGCGGGGTGGGGCGCGTCCCAGTCCAGCCCGGCGAGCGCGTGCCGCGCCAGCGAAAACCCATTGGTGTGCAGTCCACTGGACGGGAGTGCCAGTACAGCATCCCCGGCACGAATTGCCGTGCCATCGAGCACGGCGGCGCGATCAACCACCCCCACAATTGTGCCCACCACGTCCACGGCGCCCGGTTCATACACGCCGGGCATCTCGGCCGTTTCGCCGCCCAGCAGAGCGCAATCCACGGTCCGGCACGCCTGTGCCATCCCCTGCACGATGGTGGCAATCTGCGCCGGGGCAAGTTTCGCCGAGGCAACGTAATCCAGAAAAAACAGGGGCTGCGCCCCTTGCACCAGAATGTCGTTGACGCAGTGGTTCACCAAATCTTGCCCGATGGTATTCCAGCGGTTGAGCCGGGCGGCGACGTTGGTTTTGGTGCCCACGCCGTCCGTGGAGGCGACCAACACCGGGTGCGTCATTGTTTTGAGTACTTCGGCGCTGAACAACCCACCGAACGCGCCCAACCCCGCCAACACGTGAGGAGTGTAGGTTGATTGCACTGCCGCTTTCATCAGATCGGTGGCTGATTTTCCGGCGCTCAGGTCAACCCCTGCCGCCGTATACGCGCTTTTTGCCATAATTATAATTACCTCGCTGCGAATAACCCTGAAAGATTTTGAAAACCTTTCAGGTTTGATCCTTTCTCTGTGTTTGTCCAATGTCGGTGCGGAAGTGCGCGCCCTCAAAATGAATCTGGCGCACGCCGCGATAAGCCTTTGCCAGCGCCGAGGACACATCAGCCCCCACCGCGCTAACCGCCAGCACGCGCCCGCCCGCCGTCACCAGTCGCCCCGCGCCGTCGCGTGCGGTTCCAGCATGAAAGATGGTCACATCGTTTTGGGCCGCTGCCGCATCAATTCCGACGATGGGCAATCCTTGCGGGTAACTGCCGGGGTATCCCGGTGACGCCAGCACCACTGTGGCGCACGCGCCCGCCCGCCAGTGAATCGACTGCGTTGCCAGCCGCCCCGCGATGCAGGCCATGAATATGTCGAAAATGTCTGTTTCCAGGAGCGGTAAAACCGCCTGCGTTTCGGGGTCGCCAAAGCGGCAATTGAACTCCAGCACTTGGGGACCTGTGTCTGTCAACATCAGCCCGGCATACAAAATACCGACATACGGTGCGCCGTCCGCCGCCAGCCCCGCCACCGCTGGTTGGAGAATCGTCTGCTGAATCGTTTCCACCAGCGCGGGTGAAATATCGGGTGCGGGGGCAATGGCCCCCATGCCACCGGTGTTCGGCCCCGTGTCGCCGTCAAATGCCCGTTTGTGGTCGCGGGCGGGGATGACGGGGAACACGGTCTCGCCATCGCTCCACGCCAAAATGGAAATCTCCGCGCCGGTGAGTCGTTCTTCGATGATTACCGTGTCTCCTGCTGCACCGAATGCCCGCTCAACCATAATTTTACGCAACCCGTCTTCTGCCTGCACGGGGGAATTGTACACCAGCACGCCCTTGCCCGCCGCCAGGCCATCGGCTTTGAGCACAATGGGGCCGTGCTGCCGCTGCAAGTATGTCCGCGCCGATTCAAAATCGGTAAAAATTTGGTACTCACCGGTAGGGATGTTGTGACGGCGCATAAAATTTTTGGCAAATGCCTTTGAACCTTCCAGCCGGGCGGCAGCAGCGGGCGGGCCAAAAATGGGCAATTCCGCTTGCCGGAATGTGTCTACAATGCCTGCTACCAGTGGGGCTTCGGGGCCGACCACTGTCAAATCAACCTGCTGCTGGCGGGCAAAATCCACCAGCGCGGGGATGTCGGTGGCGGCAATGGCGACATTCTGCATTTTTTGCGCGGGGGCATCGGTGCCCGCATTGCCAGGAGCAACAAATACGCGCTCCACCTGCGGCGAGCGTGCCAGCGCCCACGCCAGGGTGTGCTCGCGCCCGCCGCCGCCAACCACTAAAACGGTTTTCAATTGCGTCATATTTCGCCTCACATCATTTCATTCAGGTCAATGGCTTTGATGCTGTCTGCCATCTGTCGGTGGTATCCGGTCAATTTTTCAGTCAGCAAGGGATATTTCAGTGCCAGCATGCGAACTGCCAGCAGGGCAGCGTTCTTGGCGTTGTCAATACCAACAGTGGCGACGGGAATGCCGCGCGGCATTTGCACAATGGAGAGCAGTGAGTCCAGCCCAGCGAGGGTTTTGCTTTTGATGGGCACGCCGATGACCGGCAGAAGCGTGAGTGCCGCCAGCACGCCGGGCAGATGCGCCGCGCCTCCCGCCCCGCCGATGATGATGTCCAGCCCCCGTTCGCGAGCGGTGCGGGCATATTCCACGGCCAGGTCGGGAGTGCGATGCGCTGAAATGACCTTCATTTCAAACGGCACATCGAATTCCGCCAGTGTCTCGGCAGCGGGTTTCATTTTTTCCAAATCGGACACACTGCCCATAATGATGCCAACCAGTGGCTTTTCAGTTGAAAATGTCATGATTACCCCCACATATCTTCAAAGATCAATTTTTCGCGGTCTTCATCAAGCAGCCATTCAGGGATGGGCAGGGGATACTCCCCGCTGAAGCAGGCGGCACAGTGACCGCCTGCCCCCTGCATCGCTTCTCGAACAGCGGCTTGCATGCCGTCCATGCTCAGATAAGCCAGGCTATCGGCGCTGATGTGCTGGCGAATACCGGCTATGTCTTTTTTGTGGGCAATCAATTGCCCGCACGTGGACATATCGACCCCCATAAAACAGGGGTGGCGCACCGGCGGCGATGACACACGCACGTGGACTTCTGTCGCGCCACCTTTGCGCAGTAGTTGCACCAGCGGCCCCGCAGTATTGCCGCGCACAATCGAATCGTCCACCAGTACCACTCGTTTGCCGCGCAGGTTTTCGGTGAGCGGGTTGTATTTCAACTGGATGCCGGTTTGGCGCAGCGCATCATCGGGCTGAATAAACGTGCGTCCGATGTAGCGATTTTTGGTCAAGCCTTCGGTGAACGGTAGTCCTGATTCCTGGCTAAACCCAATGGCCGCGGGCGTGGCAGAATCGGGCACCCCGATGACGATGTCAGCATCGGCGGGAGCTTCGCGGGCAAGCTGCCGCCCCATCCGCTGGCGCACCGTGTGGATGATTTGTCCCTCTAGCGTGGAATCGGGGCGCGCAAAGTAGACGTATTCAAAAATACACAGCGCTTGTCGGGTTGATTTTCTACCGGTGAATGAGGTAATGCCCTCCGCATCCAGCCGGACAATCTCGCCTGGTTTCACGTCTCGCACGTGTACGGCCCCCACCGTCAGCAAAGCGCACGATTCAGAGGCGACGACATGCCCACCATCGGGCAGCCGGCCCAAACTCAGCGGGCGCAATCCCAGCGGATCGCGCACGGCGTAAACGGCATTGCGGGTGAGCACCACCAGCGAGTAGGCCCCTTCTGCCTGATACATAAATGTGCTGAGGCGGGACACCCAGCGATCCCCTGTGCCGGGCTGGTTGTGCACCGGGCTGTAGGTGGGCGCTGCCAGCAATTGGGTGATGACCTCGCTGTCGGTGGTGGATGATAGCCCTACACCACGCCCCAAAAGCTGTTTCCGCAGGCTCAGGGCGTTGGTCAGATTACCGTTGTGTGCCACCCCCAGTGGGCCGTCAATCGTTTCGATGAGATAGGGTTGTGCATTACGGGCGTGCGATTTGCCGGTGGTGGAATAGCGGGTGTGCCCAATGGCAAGATGCCCCACCAGTGGGCGCAGATCGTCTTCCGTAAAAACCTGTGTCACCAGCCCCATATCTTTGTGCAGGCGAGCAGTCTGCCCATCAGATGTAGCGATGCCGGCGCTTTCCTGTCCCCGGTGCTGGAGGGCGTATAGCCCAAAAAAGGTCAATCGCGCCACGGCTCGATCGGGGGCGAAAATGCCGAACACGCCACATTCTTCCTGAGGTTTGTCCAAAAATAGTGGATTTTCTTTCATAATAATTCTCCGCGAGAAACCCACCCCTTTTAAGGGGGGTGAGGGATAGCACCCCTGTCCGGGGCACAGGCGGGTTGGGCAGTCACCCCCCTAAAGATTACTCCCCAATGCACGGGCGATGCGCTCGGCGGCAGGTTGTTCCGCGGGAATGAAGGTGTGTCCGGTGAGTTTTTCGTACGCGGTGATGTATCGGGCAGCCACCTGCGCGATGAACCCGGCGGGCATAGTGGGCGGTGTGCCGTCGCCGCGATAACCCTGCGCCGCGAACCACTGCCGTAAAAATTCCTTGTCGAAATTTTCGGGCTGACGTGGATCATTTTGATATGATTCCGCCGTCCAGAAGCGGCTGGAATCGGGGGTGTGAAACTCGTCAATCAGCACCAGCCGACCATTGAGCAAACCAAATTCATATTTGGTGTCCACCAGAATCAACCCGGCACGGTCGGCGATTTCCTGCCCCCGCGCGAAAAGCCCCAGCGCGACGCGTTCCACCGCCGCCCACAGGTCTGGGGCAACCAACCCCCGTTCCAAAATTTCCTGCCGGGTCAGGCGCTCATCGTGCGCACCGTGTTCGGCTTTGGTGGTGGGAGTGATGATGGGACTGGGCAAGCGATCATTTTTCTGCAGGCCATCGGGCAGGGTGATGCCGTAGGGTTGGCGGTCGCCCTGCGCATACAACATCCACAGCGAAGTTTTGGTGACGCCGGTGATGTAGCCGCGCACAACCACTTCCACGGGGAGTGATTCTGCCTCGTGGGCGATGGTCACATTGGGGTCTGGCACACTGACGACGTGGTTGTCCACAATATCACGGGTCTGCTCGAACCACCATGCGCTGAGCTGGTTGAGTACCTGCCCTTTGAATGGGATCACCCCCAGCACGCGGTCAAACGCCGACACGCGGTCGGTGGTGATAAGGATGCGCTCCCCGTTACGGCGATAGATGTCGCGCACTTTGCCGGTGATTTTGTCGCCAAAGCCGGGCAGGTCAACCCCGGTGAACGCGAACGGCACAGCTTTTAACAATTCTTGGTGTGAAAGCATAGGTCTCTCCTTTTTTGGTTTTCAGTGGTCAGTTATCAGTTATTTGCAGAAAAACTGACGACTGATAACTGATAACTAAATTCCCCGTATCGCATTTTCAAACAGAACCAGTCCACTCATCCCCTGCTCGCCGCGATGCCAGCGGGGATGCTGCCACGGGAAGATGTGGTTTTCGGGATGCGGCATTAGCCCCAGCACATTCCCGGCGGGATTGCACAGCCCGGCAATGCCCAGCACAGAGCCGTTGGGATTGGCGGGATAGTCGGCGGGCGACCCATCGGCAGTGGTGTAAGAGAGGGCGTTCAAGTGTTTTGACTGAATTGCCGTCAATACGCTATCATCTGCCACCGCCACTCGCCCCTCGCCGTGTGCCACCGGGCAATAAATGGGGGTGGTCAATCCCTGGGTGAACAGTGACGGGCTATGCGGATTCGGTTGCAGGTACACCCAACGACATTCAAACCGACCCGACGCATTTGGCGCGAGGGTGACGGTGCGCTGGTTGCCGCCGTTTACCCCCGGCAGCAGGCCCGATTTGACGAGCGTCTGGAATCCGTTGCAAATGCCCAGCACCGGGCGGCCCGATTCCATAAATTTGAACAATTGCGCCCCCAAATAGTGCCGCAGGTCAAACGCCCATAATGTGCCCGCGCCGAGGTCATCCCCGTAGCTGAAACCGCCGGGCACGACGAGCATGCCAAAATCAAGCAGGGAAATTTCACCAGAAATCAGTTGGTTGATGTGGGCGATAGTCGGGGCGCCGCCCGCCTGTGTCACAGCCGCTGCCGCGTCGTGATCGCGGTTGGTGCCGTTGGCGTGCAGAATCAGCACCCTGGGGAGTTGCGCCAACCTGGGAACCGCCAGTTTTGGGGCCGGTGTGGGGATTTTTCCGGCAGCCCCGGCTGGCTGACCCGCTGTGCCGCGCCACGCCAGTTCCAGTTCGGCAATGGGCAAATCAATCAGGGCAATGCCCCCCTCCCCGCGCACGGTGAGTCGGGTGCCGCCCACCGTGCCGATGGGAGCGTGCGGCACAGCAGCCAGCAGTTCTGCCAGCCGGGGCAGATCAGGGGGTGATATTTCTATAATGAAGCGCGTGAGCGATTCAGAGAACAGTCGCGCGGTGGCGGTCAGGTCGGTAGTGGCGGGCAAGTTAACCAGCGAGACCTGTGCGCCCAGTCGCCCCGCCAGCGCCATTTCTGCCAGTGCCACTGCTACCCCGCCTTCGGAACAATCGTGGCATGCCTGCACCACGCCCGCCGAAATGGCTCGATGCAGGGCGCGCAGGTGCGTCAGCGCGTTGGGGGTCGGCTGGGGCGGCGGGCCGTAAAATTCATCATCGTTTGAAATTAATTGAAAATGACTGCCGCCGAGTTCGGCGCGGGTCTCGCCCACTGCCACCAGGACATTGCCGGCTCGTTTCAAATCCATCGTCACCGATTGGCGCGTGTCTGGCACAATCCCCACCGCCGAAATCAACAGCGTGCCGGGAATGGCGTGCTTTTTCCCGTCCGCGCCGGTGTATTCATTGTTCAGGCTGTCTTTGCCGGAGATGAACGGCACCCGAAACGCCCGCGCGGCATCAAAGCAGCCCTGCGCCGCCCGCACCAGCCCGCCCAGCCGGTCGGGCAGATTAGGATTGCCCCAGCAAAAATTATCGAGCACGGCAACCTGGTCGGGATCCGCGCCCACTGCCACCAGATTCCGCAGCGACTCATCCATTGCCGCCCACGCCATCGCATATGGGTCGAGTTCGCCATACGCGGGGCAAATCCCCGCCGCAAGCGCCACCCCTTTTGTGCCGTCGGCGCGCTGTGTGCCCGGCGGCACCAGCACAGCGGCATCGCCGGGGCCGTGATTGTCCGCGCCCACCAGCGGTTTCACCACCGCGCCGCCCTGCACCTCGTGGTCGTACCGCCGCACCACTGATTCTTTGCTGCTAATATTAGGATGCGCCAGCAAAGTGAGGAGGGTTGGGTTGTGGGTTTTGGGTTCTGTGTTTCGGGTTTGGGGTTGCAGGGTTGGGGTTGCAAGTTGCGGTGAGTGCCATTCAGCGGTCAGATGATGGGTGGGCAATCCGTGGTGCAGAAAACTGAGGTTCAGGCTGGCGACGGTACGGTCATCATATTGCAAAAGCAGGTGACCGCTATCGGTGAAGGCGCCGATGGCGACGGCTTCCACGTTCTGCCCGACGCAAATTTCTTGCATCCGCATCCAGTTTGCGGGGGGAACCGCCAGCACCATGCGCTCCTGCGCCTCGCTGAGCCAGATTTCCCAGGGGCGCAACCCAGGATATTTCAGCGGCACAGTGGTCAACTGCACCTCGGCGCCGAGGTGTTCCGCCATTTCTCCCACCGCAGAGGACAGTCCGCCTGCGCCGCAATCGGTGATGGCGTGGTACAGCCCCTCATCGCGGGCGCGCAAGATGACCTCCATGGTCTGTTTTTCGTGGATGGGGTGTCCAATCTGCACGGCTGCCCCTGCGATGTCGCCGGTATCCTGGTCCATTTCCATGCTGGAAAACGTTGCGCCGCGCAGACCGTCGCGCCCGGTACGCCCACCGATAACCACAATCAGATCGCCGGGTTGGGGGGCGGTGCGGTGACTGTTTCGCGGCAGCAACCCCAGACATCCCACAAAAACCAGCGGGTTGGCGGTGTAGCCTTCGTGATACAAAATGGCGCCATTCACCGTGGGAATGCCCATTTTGTTGCCGTAATCTTCCACGCCGTGCACCACGCCATCGGCAATGCGGCGGGGATGCAACACGCCCTCCGGCAGGCTTGCGGCAGGCAAATCCGGCGGGCCGAAACAGAGAACGTCGGTGTTGGCAATGGGGCGTGCGCTCACGCCGAGTACATCGCGGATGACGCCGCCCACACCGGTATTCGCGCCGCCGAACGGCTCCAGTGCCGAGGGGTGGTTGTGCGTTTCGGCTTTGAAGGCCAGGTCAAACCGGTCATCAAAGGCGATGATACCCGCATTGTCCACAAACACCGATTTCAGCCAGGGTTTGTTCACCTGTTCGGTAGCGGCTTTGATGTACGTTTTGAAAAGGCCATTAATCGTTTGGGTGACTGGAGTGGCGTTCGGCCCGCTACCGGGTGCGGGGCCGGTGTAGGTTATGTTCGCGCTGAAGGTTTTGTGGACGCAGTGCTCGCTCCACGTTTGGGCGATGGTCTCCAGCTCGACGTCGGTCGGTTCGCGATTTTCGCGCCGGAAATACGCCTGCACGGCCTGCATTTCTGCCAGATTGAGCGCGAGTCGGCGGGCGGCGCTGATGGATTCTAATTCTGAATTAGTGGCGCTGCTGAGGGGGATGGTCTCGACGGTGGTGTCGGCGCGGCGGGTGGGGACAAACGGAGGGGCGATGGGGGTGTTGATGGCAACCTGCTCAATGACCGGGTTGGACAGGATTTCCACCGCCAGCCGCTGAACATCTCGCGCTGACAGTTCCCCTGCCAGCCGGTATTGCTGGCCCGTTGCCGCCTGTGCCAGCCCGGTGATACCCAGCCGGTGCGCCGCACGCAGGAGATTTTCGGCGGGCGGGTCGGTGACGCCGGGGAGGCGGGTCACTTCTACGGTGACAGTGTCGGGTTCAGCAAGGGGATGGTCACTGTTGCCCGCCGACAGAGTGAACAACTCAGTCACGGGGTCAGCCAGCAGTTCCACCGCCAGCCGCCGGGCATCGTCCGGGGATAGCGTACCCCGCAAAAAATAGAGGCGGCACACGACGCAGGCGTTCAACCCGGTGATGCCCGATTGGTGCGCCGCCGCGACAATCTTTTCGGCGGATGTTTCATATTTTGCAGATACCATAATTTTGAATGTTTGTGCCACAGATAGAATATCAGCCATCGTGTTTCTCCTTTGAAAATAGCTGACAGCTAAACGCTGACAACCAATCACCGCACCGGTCCATCGAGGCAAGTGAGCCAGCCCTCGCCAACTTCGCAACTACCGCACAGCCCCATGCCACAGCGCATATGTGCCTCCCACGAAAGTTGAACGGGCACGCCCGCCGTTCGGCACAGCCGGGCGATGGCGTTCAGCATGCCGGTAGGGCCGCAGGCGAAGACGGTGGCGGGTGATGTTTCCGCCAGCATATCCGCCAGCGCATCCGTCACCAGCCCGCGCCGCCCGGCCGAACCGTCTTCGGTGGTGGGAAACACCGGCACGCTCAACGCGGCGAACGAGTCGAGCAGCAGCAACCCCTCCGCACGACGTGCCCCGATAATTGCCGACACTCGAAACCCCTGGGCCAGCGCTGTTTCCGCTAGAAAGCGCAGCGGCGCCACACCGTACCCACCTCCCACCAGTACCAGGTGCACACCGGCAGCGGGAGCGGGCAGATGGAACCCGTGCCCCAGCGGCCCTCGCAGCCACAGCGAATCGCCCACGTGCAGGCGGTGTATCGCCCGGCTGAAGGGTCCCACGGCGGCAACCGTCAACGCGATGGGGTTGGCACTTGCCAGACTGAACGGTTTTTCATCCACCCCCGGCAGCCACGCCATCAGAAACTGCCCCGGCGTGGCATCCAACGCGCCGTCGAGAGTGAAGGTGCGGGTGGTGGCGTTTTCATCGTCAATGTGGGCGACGGTGAAAGGTTGCGGGAGGGTGATCATAACGCCCGTCCTCGTAATTCTACAATGGACTGGAAGCCGTTTTCTTGCATAAACGATTGTAATTCAGCATTGATTTTTGTCAGCGCCGATACCCCGCGATAATACACCGCCGACCCCACACCGACCACCGTCGCCCCGGCAGCGAGCATTTCTACCGCGTCCCGCCCCGTGGTGACGCCCCCCGTACCAATAATGGGGACATTCACCGCGCGAGCAACGTCGTACACGCAGCGCAAGGCAATCGGCTTGAGTGCCGGGCCGGAAATGCCGCCCACCCGATTGGAGAGAAACGGCTTGCCGGAAACGGGGTCAATGACCATACCGGGCATGGTGTTGATAGCGGTAATGGCGTCGGCCCCGGCTTCAACCACGGCGGCGGCGATGTGGGCGATGTGGGGTACGTTGGGGGCCAGCTTCACGGCGATAGGGCAAGCAGCGACTCGTTTCACCGCGTCGGTGACGGCGGCGGCGGTTTCGGCAGTGGCGGCAAAGGGGGTCCCAAACTCATCGCGCACATTGGGACACGAGATGTTCACTTCCAGCAAAGCGGGCCGGGCGCGATTGATGACTGCCGCCACCCGTGCAAATTCTGCCACCGTTCCAGCGAAAATGCTGGCAATCAGTGGCACGCCCAATGGCGACAATCGGGCGCGGGTTTCGGTCAGCAGGGGGACTTCCGCTTCTGCGCCGGGGTTGGTCAGCCCGATGGCGTTCAGTATACCGCCACCCCAGTCCACAGCGACCGGGTTGGGGTGTCCGGCGCGGGGGACGGGGCCACAGCTTTTGGCGGTAATCATTCCCGCGCCCGCACGGGCGGCACGGGCCATCAACGTGGAGCTGGTGCCGATAATGCCTGATGCCAGCACTAGTGGGGAATTCAGGGTGAAGTTCAGAAAATCGCAGGATAAGGTCATGGTCAAAAGTTTAAGCCCCAAATCCGAAGTTGAATGGGGATGCAGATCAACTTGAGAATGAAATTAATCGTCCTTTACGCCTTTCCCAGCACCGCTGCCAGCAGGGCCATGCGGATGTACATCCCATTCTTCACCTGCCGGAAATAGGCGGCGCGGGGGTCGTCATCCACCGAATAGTGAATTTCGCCGACACGAGGCAGCGGGTGCATCACCACCATATTTTCTTTGGCGTGCGCCATCAACTCCGGAGTAATTTCGACCTGGTTTTTCACTTCTTCATATTGCGCCAGATCGGTGAAGCGTTCTTTTTGCACGCGGGTCACGTACAACACATCGGCGTTTTCAATCACGTCAGCCACATCGTGAGTCTCGCGCACGTCAATGCCGGCGTCAATTACATCGTTCATCAGCGTCAGCGGTAGGCGCAGAATTTCTGGGGACACGAACCGCAGGCTGACATCGTATTGCAACAGCATGCGGGTCAATGAGTGGACCGTGCGCCCGTAGCGCAAGTCGCCTACCATCGCCACTTTCAACCCGTCAATGCGACCCAATTCTTCGCGGATGGTGAACAGGTCGAGCAGGGCTTGCGTGGGGTGTTCACCCGCGCCGTCACCGGCGTTGATGACCGGGACGCTGGCGTAGTCTGCTGCCACTTTCGCCGAGCCGATTTCTGGGTGGCGCAAGACAATCACATCAGCATACTGTTCCAGGGTGCGGATGGTGTCGGCCAGCGTTTCGCCCTTGCTGACGGAGCTGAATTTCACGCCCTGGGTGATGGGGATGACGCTCCCGCCCAGTCGTTCCATCGCCGCGATGAACGATGAGCTGGTGCGGGTGCTGGGTTCGTAAAACAGCGCCGCCTCTACCTTTCCTTGCAGCAGATCAGCCGCGCCGCGTCGTTCCACCAGCTCGCGCATTTCGCGGGCGCGGGTGAAAATGTAGGCCAACTTTTCCTGATCAAACTGATTCACCGAGATGATGTCCTGCCCGGTCAGACCATTGCTGAAACTATCGAGTGCCGGCATGTCATCAAAATTAAACAGGGGGGGAAGTTTTTCTTTTAACATTTTTCTCCTTACGCACATAAACCTATTTTTTTGCGTCGAATTTCTCTGGTCGCTTGAATGAAATGGAGCGGGGAATAGCACGGATTTCCAAAACTTGTGCCATGCGATGCGCTGGACCGAGAACTCGCGTCTATTTGACAACCCTGCCGCATCCTGGCGACGCGACAAAAGTTCCATTCGCAAAAATTTCTTGCCCGCGCAGAACGACCCGCTGCACCTGCCCCACCAGTACCATCCCCGAAAAAGGACTCCAGCCGCATTTGGTCTGGAGTTTTGCCTGGGAAAAGGTGTATTGAGTTTCGGTGTCTACTTCGATGTGGGTATCGGGCTGGGCAGGCAATTTAAAGATGCGCCGGGGGTTGACTGCCATCAATTCTAGCAGCCGGTCAAGGGAAAGCCTTTTGTCTTTTACCGCCGTCAGCATTAAGGGGAGCGCGGTTTCCAGCCCCGGCACGCCCGGCGGTGGGGTTTCCGCCTCTTTTTCTGCCAGTGTGTGGGGGGCATGGTCAGTGGCAATGCAATCGATGGTGGTATTGATGTGCGCCCACAGTGTGTCCACATCCGTCTGCGTTGCCAGCCGGGGACGCATATCACCCAGTGGTCCCAGCCGGGTGGTGTCCGCAGCGGTTAAGAAAAGATGGTGCGGCGTCACCTCGCAGGTGACGGGCAGACCGGCGGCCTTAGCCTGGGCAATCAACTCAATTTCATCTTTGCGGCTGATGTGGCAAAAGTGGACAGGGCGACGGTACACGGCGGCCAGTCCAATACCCACCGCCACGCTTTGTCCTTCGGCGTGCATGGCGATGGGTTTAGCGCGGTCCCAGTGTTGAAAACAGGTGTGCAGGGTGGGCAAGTCGTCCACCCGCAGTGGGCCAAAGGTGTCGTTCAGGTAAATTTTCAAGGCCAGTGCGCGCTCGCTCAGCGCAGACAGGGTGTCGGTGTGTGACGGGCTAGCCCCAACAAAAAACCCAACGTCGCAAAAAATGGAGCGTTGGGCTGTGCGTTGTGTCTCTTCCAGAATATCTGGAGTCACCACAGGCGGGGTGGTGTTCGGCATTGCCAGAATGGTGGTGAACCCTCCGGCAATGGCGGCGGCGGAGCCGGTGGTGAAATCCTCCTTGTGTTCACCGCCGGGCACGCGCAGGTGCGTATGAATGTCCACCAGGCCTGGTAATTTCAGTATGCTGGTCATTCCCATCACGTTTTCGCAAAAACAGCTCAATTCAATGGATTGAATCGAGCCGTTGATTCCAAAGGTTGATATGTATTCCTTCGGGGCAAAATGGTAACATGGTTGCGTGCGCCCGTCAAATATTCATTCACCTTTTTGGGGAATTGGCAGTTGTGAAAGTTTCCAAGCTCAAATCCCTCCTATGAGTCAGGAAAGACACCTCTACTGCGGGCTGTAATTTGGCGCTTCTTTGGTGAGGGTAACGCTGTGCGGATGGCTTTCAATCAACCCTGCTTGACTGATGCGCACAAATTTGGCACGGGTGTGGAGGTTGGGCAGGGTTGCTGCGCCGACATACCCCATCCCAGAGCGAATGCCGCCCACAAACTGGTAGACAAAATCACTGAGCTTGCCTTTGTACGGCACGCGCCCCTCAATGCCCTCCGGCACGGTCTTGCCGCTGTCTGATTTTTGCCCGTAGCGATCTTTGCTGAACTGACTCATTGCGCCCAAACTGCCCATCCCGCGATAATCTTTGTACGGGCGTCCCTGGTACACCACAATTTCGCCAGGTGATTCTTCTACCCCGGCCAGCATACTGCCCAACATCACCGCCGCCGCGCCCGCTGCCAGCGCCTTCACCGCGTCGCCGGAATATTTGATGCCCCCATCGGCGATGACGGGGATATTGAACTCGGCAGCTGTGCGGGCACAGGCGGCTACCGCCGAAAGTTGTGGTACGCCGACGCCCGCCACAATACGGGTGGTACAGATAGACCCGGCCCCCACCCCGACTTTCACCGCTTCCGCGCCCGCATCGATCAACGCGCGGGTGCCTTCAGCCGTGGCAACATTCCCGGCAATCACCGGCAAATCGCGGTAATTGCTGCGGATCCATTCAATGGCATTCAATACCTTTTTTGAATGTCCGTGCGCCGTGTCGATGGAAACAACGTCTACCCCGGCGTCTACCAGTGCCGCCAGCCTATCACGATAATCGGAACCCACGCCCAGGCCGGCTGCTACGCGCAAGCGGCCCTGATTGTCCACCGTCGCCAGGGGGAAATTCTGTTTTTTGTTAATGTCCTTTACAGTAATCAACCCGCGCAACCCCCCCGTCGAATCGACCAGGGGCAGTTTCTCGATTTTGTATTTTTGCAAGATGGTTTTTGCTTCTTCCAGCGTGATGCTGATGGGGGCCGTGACAAGATTTTGGTGAGTCATATAGTCTGCAATCGGCTGGTTCAGGTCGGTGGCGAATCGAATATCGCGGTTGGTGAGAATGCCCACGAGCGTGCCCGAGCCGTCGGGGTCGGTGATGGGGATGCCGGAAATATGATACCGGGCCATCAAATTTTCGGCGTCATTCAAGGTGTGGGTGGGGTACAGCGTGATGGGGTCGGTAATCATCCCGGATTCTGAGCGTTTCACGCGATCAACGTTTGCCGCCTGATCTTTAATGGACATGTTGCGATGGAGCACGCCGATACCCCCTTCACGTGCCAGCGCAATTGCCATTCGCGCCTCAGTAACGGTGTCCATCGCTGCCGAAACCACCGGGATATTTAACCAAATGTCGCGCACCAACCGCGTGTGCAACTGAACTTCGTGCGGCAGCACTTCCGAATAGCCCGGCAGCAACAACACATCATCAAAAGTGTATGCCTGTTCCTGAAAAAGTGTTTCAATCATCAGAGCCTCCCATTGGCAAATTGGTATTGGGACAATGTTATAACCATCCTTCCGAATACGCCAATTCTGATTGAAACAAAGGTGGCAGCCAATTTTTGAAACCTTAAAATTGACTTTACCCAAAGGACACAGGTGCAACAGCCCTGGTAGAGGTGACTGCTTCTATTTGCCGATATTTCCGGGTTCAGTTACCATCACAAATGCTAATGAATTTCAAAAACACCCAAGTCTGGTCTTGTAGGACATTTAGCTAGTGGATACCGATATTTTTTCCGAACCATTGATCCTGATACTCGGCGGCGCGCGCAGCGGGAAGAGTGCCTACGCGGAAAAACTGGCCGCCCAATACGGTCCTGACATTCTTTATCTGGCTACCGCAGAAGCAGGCGACGATGAGATGGCCGCGCGTATAAAAGCCCATCGAGCCAGCCGGCCCGACACGTGGCACACGCTAGAAGCGCCCCGGCACGTGGCACACGCGCTGTCGGTATATGCTGCCGCCCACCCTGCTCCCGCCGCTATTTTACTCGACTGCCTGACACTGCTCACCAGCAATATTTTATTGGCAACGGAAAAAGAAACGCCGCCCACAATTGAGGTGGCATTGATTGCCGAATTGGATGCCCTACTTTCGGTTTGGCGAACGTTTAATCCCATTCCTGCGCTGATCATTGTTTCTAATGAGGTGGGGATGGGGGTTGTGCCGCCGTACAAGCTCGGTCGTCTGTATCAAGATTTGCTGGGGCGGGCCAACCAGTGGTTGGCACGGAAAGCGACACGGGTGATTTTCATGCTCGCCGGCCTGCCGATGGAAATGAAACGGGCTGGGGAATCGCAAATTGATGATTAGAGACTGTATGTATCAACCTTTGAGTTGGCCTCTAATCTTCCAATTTATGGTCATCCGTTGCCGCTTGCTGCCCTGTCCGCAATACGTATGAGGCCTTAAATTCCAGACGCCACAATACGTACAACGCCACCCCCAGCAATGAAAGTGCTACGACATAGGCCTCAGCCAACGTAGCCTGTGTAATGAAGATGGCAATCATCCCCAATACCCCGGTGATCAGGCTCATCGCCAGTGCCACCGCCAGATTACTCATCCCCAGGCGCATCAGACGATGTGTGGTGTGGTCAACACCGCCCTGAAAAAATGAAACCCCCCGTCGTTGCCGAGAAATATACACTAAAAACGTGTCGAAAATTGGCAGTCCCAGCACAATCACCGGAACCATCCAGGTAATGACGTTGACGTTCCCTGGAATGCGAATTTTTATCCCCAAAACGGCTAACAGAAACCCCAAAAACAACGAACCCGAATCGCCCATGAAGATGGTGCTTTTAGGCAACGGCAGATTGTATCGCGCAAAGCCCAGACTTGCGCCGAGCACGGCCGCCGCCAATATCGAAACGAGTTGCTGCCCATTCAGCAGAGCAATCAGCAAAAATATACCGCTGGCCGTAGCAGTGGTCATAATCGCCACGCCATCCGCGTTGTCCATATAATTCAGGGCATTTGTAATGAACAGGATCCAACTGATGGTGAGGGCAAAATTAAGCGCCACGTTCCAATTCCCAATGCCCAGCAACGGTAGTCGAATGCGCACGCCGGCGGTAAATACCACCAATGCGGGCAGCAGTTCCGCCACCAGTTTCAGGTGGGGAGGAAACGTCCACCGGTCATCCAGATACCCCACCGCCGCCATTAGCGAGGCGCCAACAACAATCGCCCCCACTTCGTTCAGGCGAAGCACATTGCCCAGCAACATTGTTGCACCGATGGTGATGCCGCCCAGCGCCACAATTGCCGCGCCGTAAATGGCCAGTCCCCCCATCAGTGCGGTGGGTTCGGTGTGGACGCGGTTAGATTTGGGCACGGCAATGAAACCAGATCTAATGGCAAGCCGGCGCACAATGGGTGTGCCTACACTGCCAAAAAGCAGCGCCGTTATGAAAATGAGCATTATCAGGGTGATGGTCATAAGTCAAGATAGTTCAAGATTGCAGTCCGTACATTTTACGCAACACGCACGGAATTAAAAAGTCTTGTTCAAAGCAATCGCGGGAAAATTGATGCCGCCTCCGTTTGTTGAGTATTAGCCAGCGTCATTCCGATAGTTTAATAAAGCGGCGCGCATCATCAAATTGCGCGTCGAAAATCAACTGACGATTTTCCTCGCCTTCGGCAAATTGCAGAGCAATCCACCCTTTTGCACGTCCCCCGGGATACAGTATTGCATCCAGCCGTGGCTCCGGTTCAACAATTCCCGGCAAATAATAGATGATATTCTTGCTGCCGGTTGTTTTGAACTCACTGCTATCGAGCCACACCCCGTCATCATCATCGCCAATATAGCGTGCCGAAACATTGGCAAGCATGTATGTCATTCCATCGGCAGGAGGGTCGTTGTATAAATTGGCATCGGCAATTTTTTGCCACGCTTTTTCTCCGCGCAATATCGCATTTACCGTGATTTCCCAATTTTTGGTGCGGAGCAATTCGCCAATTTCTGCTGGTTTTGCTCGCGAAAGTCCATTGCTGGTAACCGGCTGCACCCCGAGCATAGGGTCTGTAGCAATGACAGCCCCTTCTTCCAATGCCAAATACTCCGTAGGGGCATCGCTGGTATATGGCGCGGAAATGACGAGCAACAGATTGCGTTCGCCCACGCCAACTGCATACACAATCCAGCCTGCTAATTCTCCACCGGGGAATATTCCGCCACGCAATTCCGGCTCTGGCACAACAGCGGACGCACGGGAATATTTATGCAAATTATCGCCGGTAACATAAAATTTACTGCTGGATATGTCTTCCGCATCATCGCCCGTTCCAATGTTTTTTACCCGTACCTTCACCAGCAAATATTCCTGCGAGGGCGGCAACGGTTCATTGTATGGATTGGCATCTTGCAACATGCGCCATGCATCTTCTCCGCGCACAACCATATCCACCACAATACTGAGGTTTTTTTGAGTGACAGTACTACCAAACGGCAGTGGGTTTCTTCGCGAAACCCCTGGCATAGATTGGGGGGTAGCGGTGGGGGTGCTAGGTGGCGTCGGGTATATCTCCGGAATATCGGTGGTAGTGGGGGATGGACTGCCGGTGGCAGGCAAAGCGCTTGCGCATGCCTCTAGCATGAGCATCACTGCAATAATCGCGGTGAACAAACTTATTTTTGGAACGTGGTATGTCATAGCTTTCTCCCATTTCCACTTTCTGCCCCGGCGCAAAACCGGTGGCGGGCAACAGCGAAGGCCAACCTTCTGGCACGGCAGGCGGCGGCGATTGCGCCACCAAGTCGAACGGGGCGCGCGGCAGCAGTCGATAGCCGTCGCGGGGCGGGGTGCTACGCGTGCGCTGGCTGGCAATGCCGACAATTGTCAGCGGCGCACCCAGGCTCACATCTGCCCGGTGAATGCCGGATTCGCCGGGCACGGATACATACGCCAAACCGGTGCCATCATCGACCCAGAAGCTGGTGCTGCCTTTTTTGAACGCCAATGGCGTTGCGGTGAGCTGTACCAATAGCCCCTCGTATCCTTCGCGCAGCATGCCACTGTTCACCGGCAGCGGCGGGATCAGTCGCACGCCATCCAGACGACGCACATCTTCTGTTTCCGCCACGTCAATCTCCCATTCATTATAGTACAAGTTCAGGTGTCCTGTCACTTCCACGTGCGTCCCCACAGCGAACCAAAGATTGTGGTGAGCCGGTAGTTTCACCCGGATGCCGTGCGTTTCGTCTTGCACGTAAAACGTGTTTTTGCCGATTACCCCCGGCGGCGCGGTGACATATCCGCGCACGCGAACCCACGCCCCTTCGGTGATGTGTTTGGCGTCCCAAATACTCAAGTCCAGCGGCGCGGGCGGTGGAAGCAACACATTCGGCGCACCCGGAGTGGGGCTGCACCGCGTTTGCCATTCGCCCGTGTCCCTATTCCGACAAATGCTGATATTCGCGCCGGGGTCGGCGTTGTAGCTCACCCGGTCGGCCAGTGTGCCATCAGGACGCAGCAGTGTCAGGTCGTCGCCATCGTTGTTCAGCGCAATTCCCGATGCTGAACGATACACTACCAATCTGCCTTTAGGCAAAATGAGCAAATCGTTGGGGATGATGTACTGGTTCTCAGCGCGATCGCCGAGCGTCCAACCGCGCAGGTTCACCGGAAAATCATTCGGATTGAACAGTTCCACCCACTCATCGCTGCTGTCAGCGACACCGTCACCATCCCAATCGTGGTCGCGCGGGGATGGGAGTAGCTCGTTCAACCAAATCTCAGCGGGTTGGGGCGAACCGGAAACCCACACAGGCGCAGTCACAGCCATTTCCCCCGTTGCCGTCTTCAACCGCGTCCAATAATAATGTCCGGGGCGCAGATTGACGGTCACCGTGCCGGTGAACGGCAGCGATGACACCGCGATGGCAATCAGCGGCGTATCTCCTTCGAAAATCGTGACCGTTCCCGAAAGGCTGCTGTCTCCCCGCACAAAAAGGGACACTGACGTTTCGCCGGGCAACAGGTCATCGCTGCCCATCCATTGACCGCCGAAGCGTGCCGCCAGCGCCACCCGCGCAGTGGTGGTGGCAAACACCCGCCGCATCCGGAGGGCGTTCAGCACTGCATCACGGGTCAACTCTGGGGCAACAATCCCCGTGCGGGCAGTGATTTTGCTGCCCCACCCTGGCGCGCGCAACGGAACCGCTGCCGCTGGCGCGAGCCGCCATCCCTCTGCCCACGCCGATTGCAGCGCCGTCAGGTCGAAGGTGTGGGGGTCGGTGGGCGTGTTGATGGGCATTAAAACGATTGCCTCGGCGGCAGATGATGAATTTTGCAGCTGGCCGGCATCTATTTGCGCTACAGCCGTGGGTTGGCGGGCAAGATAATCCAGCACCCCAGAAAACGTTGCGGTAGCGGTGAGGGGAGCATCCACCCCCAAAATGTTGACCGCATCCGAGATGGTGGAAAAACCGGCCAGCGCCACAAACTCGCCGGGGATGGTGAGTGCAGCGGCGGCAGATTGGGTGGTAGTCCAATTTTGGGATGATAATGATGCGCCGGGGTCAGTCAACGCGGCGAAATGCAGTCCGGCGTTTCCCGCGTGCGCCAGCGTCAGCGCGGGCGGCGCATCTCCCCCGCCGATGGTTGTCTCGCCCGCTACCGCGCCGAAATAAGCGTGCAGACCATCGGCAATCAGTGGAGAGGGGGGAACCAGTGGCGGCGCGGGCAACACAGGCGGCGCGCCGGGGGTGGGGTCATCACGGAAAAAATCGAGCGGCATTGAATTGGTATCTGCCGCCGACGATACCCGCTGCAAACTGAAGGGCGCAGCAGCGGTCAGTGCGGGTTCCACCCCTGCCGCGCCGTAATCACCGCTACCATACGCCACCGCGTCGAGCACATCATCGGCCGGACTGAGCAGCAACACCTCATCGCCGGTATCTGCCAGTGCCCAACTGCCCTTCCCCCACGCGGTATAGCGAGAAAGGTTCGGCACGGTGAGCGTGTCGGTGTAGCCCGCGCCGCTCGCCACCGTCTCAAAAGCGGGCAGAAACCCAAACCGCGTTTGAAACTGGGCGGCATTTTTCGCCACCAGCAGACAGGCATTCATTGCCAATGTCGTGGCATCGGGAAAGCGGTACATTCCTTCGCCTTTGCCGGGCGTTTCCTCGTCGCCGATTTTGTAGCCGGTTAAATTTGCATCCACATTGGTGGGATTACAAATTTCCACAAACTCATCGCCGCTGGTGGAGGGGGTGAGCGCATCATACAACACCTCGGTGATTTTCAGCGGCACATGTGGGGCGGGAGTGGGGGTGGGGGGTGCGCCGGGACGGCTGGGGGCAGTGATCCCAGTTGTAGGCGACGTCGACCCCCATCTCCTCGGCGCCGGTGACGAC